>JBARER010000330.1:0-15760 GCA_049796395.1 Xanthobacteraceae bacterium | reverse complement strand
TCGATGACGATGGCTTTGAAGCTGCTCATGCCAACTCTCCCGGGCCGCAATCTTGTCACGGCGGGGCGTGACGATTCAAGCAAGCGGGTCGGGCGTTCGAGGAGAGCTTATTCCGCCGGCACCAGCGGAACGGATTTGACATTCGCTACCCACCCAGCCGCAAACTCGTGAAGCGAATGTCAAATCCAAAAGCTCCACTAGAACTTACATTTGCCAGTGGTCCTTTGATTCTAACATTCGCATGATGGCATGCCGGACGGGGGCGCGAATGTTAGAATCGGACCACTGGCGCCATGCGCGGCACCGGCACCACACCGCGCTGTAGGAGCCGGTGCGGTCTGTTTGCCATGGGCGCCGGTACTGACTATTGAATCTGCCGCATTCCCGCCCGCCCTGACGAAAGCCAATGTATGTCGCTTCTCTGTGCCGATGCCTTTCTCTCGCCGCTCGAACCCGAAGCGGCGGTAACGCGTGCGCTTAAGGAGGACTTTGGCCGCGCGGGCGACATCACCTCGATCGCCACGGTGCCGGAGGACACGCCGGGACGCGCCATGCTCAATGCCCGTCAGGCCGGCGTGATTGCCGGACTGCCGCTGGCAGCCGCCGCATTCCGCCAGCTCTCGCCCGGCATCGAGATCGACGCGCAAGCGCGCGACGGCATGGCAATATCGGCCGGAACCCGTTTGATGACCATCGCCGGCAATGCTCGCGCCATCCTCGGCGCCGAACGCGTGGCGCTCAATTTCCTCGGTCATCTTTCCGGCATTGCCACGGCAACCGCGGCTTTCGTTGCCCGCATCGCCCACACCAAGGCGCGCGTCGTCTGCACGCGCAAGACCACGCCGGGGCTGCGAGCGCTGGAGAAATACGCGGTGCGCTGTGGCGGCGGCTACAATCACCGCTTCGGCCTCGACGACGCCATGCTGATCAAGGACAACCACATCGCGGTGGCCGGCGGGATCACGGCGGTGCTCGAACGCGCCAAACAAGCCGCCGGGCACCTGGTCAAGATCGAGATCGAAGTCGATTCACTCGATCAGTTGCACGAAGTGCTCGACGCCGGCGGCGCCGACGTCGTGATGATCGACAATTTCGATTTGGACTCGATGCGCCGCGCGGTCGCCATGGTCGCCGGACGGCTGGTCATCGAGGCCTCCGGCGGCATTACGCTCGATACCGCGGCGGCGATCGCCGAGACCGGCGTGGACTATCTGTCCTCCGGCGCGCTGACCCATTCGGTGACCAATCTCGACATCGGCCTCGACGTCGAGATGTGAACTCACGCAATGTGATTATGGATTCCGCAGCGGTCGCCGCGGCGTGCCGGAATAATGCCGTCACAGCTTCGCTGTTTGCGTCGGCTTGCCTTCTGCAGGCGCAGGTGAAGCCGCGGCTTGCGGAGCTTTGACGTCGGCGCTCGGCGCCGGCGCGGCGGACGCGGTCGGTACCGCCGAGCCCACGGCAGCCTGTGGTTTGTCGGCTGCTGCATCGGCTTTGACGGCAGCCGGACTCCAGGTCGGCTCATCGTCGCCCCAGGCGCGCGGACGATAGAAGGTGTGGACGCCGAGCCGGTACAATCTCACCATCTCGTGCACCCAGCTCGGATGCACCCAATAGGCGTGATAGTGCGTGGCGTGGCCGATATCGGCAAGCCAGATTTTGCCGTCGAGCTCGTCTTTGGCGATCTTTTGCGCCTGCTCCCACATATCGGGCTCTTCGATGCGGCTGAGATCCTTGCCTTCGCAGGCGAAGGTGAACTGGCAGGCCAGGTGCCGGTTCTTGTTCTGGAAGACGACGCCGCAGACGTCGTGCGGATAATAGCCGGAGAACACCCGGTTCATCACCACTTGGGCGACCGCTTCCTGGCCGTCATAGGGTTCACCGCGCGCCTCGAAATAGATCGCCTCGGACAGGCATTTTTCCGCGTGGACGCGGGTATCGCCTTGCAGCCCGAGGCGCTGCGCCGGGCTCTCCAGGCGGCTGACGTCGTCCTTGCCGGCGACCGATTCGCCCGTCCCCTCGGAATAGTCGGCGCCCTCGAGCGCCGACAGCTTGATGCCAGAATCGTCCGACGGCGGCACCAATATCGGCGCGGCGCCCGGTGCCCAGCTCTGCAAGCCTTCGCGCGAACCGAGCCTGCCGGTGCCGAAATAGATCGCGGCGCTGCGGTCGCCGCTATTGTCATCGAGAAACGACATTTCCGTCGCGTCCGTCGCGGATGCCTGCTCATCGTCGCCGGCAAGAGCCGCGGCATCGTTGGGCGGAGGATCGCGCACGATCAGATCGTCATCGCCATAGTCGGAGGGCGGCGCCAGGTTCGGCGACATGGCGGCGGTCGAGACGTCGTGATGAACGTCCCGCTGTACGACGAGCGGCGAAGCGTCGCCGGCTTGCGCATGCTGATCCGCCCTCAACGGTTGCGGCGTCACCGGCGGCGCGGCCGACGGCCGAGCCGGCACGACGGCGGGCATCGCAGGGAGCGTCGCCGCAGCCGGGGCGCTGATCGGCTGGAGCTGTGGCAAATCGGCGGGCGCGCTCGGTGCCGGCGCAACGGATTTCGCCGGCAGCCGGTCGGACTTGCCGGCGCGATTGACCGTCGGATAATCGATCTGCCGCGCATGCGTTACGGTCAGGGGCTCGTCGATCTTCCAGGCATAGGCATCGAGCGTGCGCGGATCGTAGTTCACGTCCTCGAAGGCCAACGGTTCCGGAATCGCGGTGCCGATCGGACGCGTATAGCTGAAGGTCGCGGCCTGCACGGTACCGAGCGGCGAAGCGATCAGATGCCAACTTGCCGGCGGAGCGTGGTCGTGCGCGACGAGTGACGCAAGATCCTGATAGCCGATCGAGGTGGGCATCAAGGCGATGCAGAATGCGCTGAACCAGAAGCGCGCCGTCGATGGCGCACTCAAGACCCGGCTACGCGACACCCCGCTACGCGACGCCACAACCACCCCTACGCCAACACGCACGCAACGCGTACACGCTTATGGAAACGCCACCGCAGTGGCTCGAATGCGACGGGTCTATTTATTGTCGGGTTAACGTTGCGAAGGCGTTAATCGCGCGAGGCGCGACGAAATTTGCGGACGTTGTGTCGCAATTATGCTTACGCGCTTTGCGCACAAGTTCCGCACGGCCGCAATTTTGCCGCGCTGTGTTGGATGTTCATTAACCACGATCACGTTTAGCGATGGAATTTCGTACGCGGTGCAATTGAACTTTGGGCGCGCGGATCAACCTTCGTTCGCCAACACTTTGCCGAGCGCGGCTTGCGCCGCGGCGAGCCGCGCGATCGGCACGCGGAACGGCGAGCACGATACGTAATCGAGCTTGAGCTCGTGGCAGAACGCCACCGACGCCGGATCGCCGCCGTGCTCGCCGCAGATGCCGAGCTTCAAATTCTTGCGCACCTTGCGGCCACGCTCGGTCGCGATGCGGACAAGCTCGCCGACACCGTCACGGTCGAGCGAGACGAACGGGTCGGCCGGCAGAATCCCTTTCGCCGTATAAATACCCAAGAAACTTGCGGCGTCGTCGCGGCTGATGCCGAAGGTGGTTTGCGTCAGATCGTTGGTGCCGAAGGAAAAGAATTGCGCGGTTTCGGCGATTTCGCCGGCCTTAAGCGCCGCGCGCGGCAGTTCGATCATGGTGCCGACCTGATAGTCGATCTTGCTCTTGGTTTCGTCGCGAACCATTTTCGCCATGGCGTCGATGCGTTCCTTGACCAGGTCGAACTCCGCCTTGGTCGCAATCAGCGGCACCATGATTTCCGGCGCGACCCGCTTGCCGGTCGCGCGCTCCGCCTCGACTGCCGCCTCGAAAATGGCGCGGGCCTGCATCTCGGCAATTTCCGGATAAGCGATGGCCAGCCGGCAGCCGCGAAAGCCGAGCATCGGATTGAACTCGGAGAGCTCCCGGGCGCGGTCGGCGAGCTTCTGCGGATCGGCGCCCATGGCCTTCGCCACCTCGGCGATCTCCTCTTCGCTGTGCGGCAGAAATTCATGCAGCGGCGGATCGAGAAGCCGGATGGTGACCGGCAGACCGCCCATGATCTTGAACAATTCGACGAAATCGGCGCGCTGCATCGGCAGAAGCTTCGACAGCGCCGTGCGGCGCGCCTTCTCGTCGCCGGCGAGGATCATCTCGCGCACGGCGCGGATGCGATCCTCATCGAAAAACATATGCTCGGTGCGGCATAGCCCGATGCCCTCGGCGCCGAATTTGACCGCCGCCTGGGCGTCGGCCGGCGTATCGGCATTGGCGCGCACTTTCAGCTTACGGACCTGGTCGGCCCATTCCATGACGGTGGCAAACTCGCCGGCGAGCGCGGGCTCGATCATCGGCACCTTGCCGGCGAGCACCTGCCCGGTGGCGCCGTCGATGGTGAGCGTGTCGCCCTTCTTCAGCGTGGTATTGCCGGCCGTCATGGTCTGGCTGCGATAGTCGACGCGCAGCGAGCCGGCGCCAGAGACACACGGCTTGCCCATGCCGCGCGCTACCACGGCGGCATGCGAGGTCATGCCGCCGCGCGTCGTCAGAATGCCTTCGGCGGCATGCATGCCGTGAATATCCTCCGGCGAGGTCTCGACGCGCACCAGGATCACCTTGCGGCCCTGGCTTTTGAGAAGCTCGGCCTCTTCGGAAGAAAACACGATCTCACCCGATGCCGCGCCGGGCGAGGCCGGCAGCCCGCTGGCAATCACCTTGCGCTCGGCTTTCGGATCGATGGTCGGATGCAGCAACTGCTCGAGCGCCGCCGCATCGACGCGCGACACCGCTTCCTGTTTGCTGATCAATTTCTCCCGCGCCAGATCGACGGCGATGCGCAGCGCGGCTTGCGCCGTGCGCTTGCCGCTGCGCGTCTGCAGCATCCACAGCTTGCCCTGCTCGACGGTGAATTCGAGGTCCTGCATGTCGCGGTAATGTTTTTCGAGCCTGGCATGGATGCGCTCGAGCTCGGCAAAAGCATCCGGCAGCACGGCTTCCATCGACGGTTTGTCGGAGCCGGCCTCCTTGCGCGCGGTTTCCGTGATCTCCTGCGGCGTGCGGATGCCGGCGACCACATCCTCGCCCTGCGCATTGATCAGGAATTCGCCGTAGAGCTTTTTCTCGCCGGTCGAGGGATTGCGGGTGAAGGCGACGCCGGTGGCGGAGGTCTCGCCCATATTGCCGAACACCATGGCCTGGACGTTGACCGCGGTGCCCCAGCTTTCCGGAATGCCGTGCAGACGCCGATAGGTGATGGCGCGCTGGTTCATCCATGAACCGAAGACCGCACCGATCGCGCCCCACAATTGCGCGTGCGGGTCTTGCGGAAACGGCCGGCCGGTCTCTTCCTCGACCCGCTCTTTGTAGCGGGCGATCACTTCCGACCAATCCGAGGCGTCAAGCTCGGTGTCGAGCGAGTAGCCGTTCTTATCCTTATGGTCGTCGAGGATTTCCTCGAAGTGATGGTGCTCGATGCCCAGCACCACGTCGGAATACATGGTGATGAAGCGCCGGTAGCTGTCCTGGGCAAAGCGCCGGTCGCCGGATTTTTCGGCGAGCGCGTTCACCGTGACGTCGTTGAGCCCGAGATTCAGCACGGTATCCATCATGCCCGGCATCGAGGCGCGCCCGCCGGAGCGTACCGAGACCAGAAGCGGATTCTCGGCATCGCCAAATTTCTTGCCGGCGATGCGGCCGACGGCGGTCAGCGCCGCCTCGACCTGGGCTTTCAGCGACTTCGGATAGGTTTTGCCGTGCTGGTAGAAATAGGTGCAGACCTCGGTGGTGATGGTGAAGCCGGGCGGCACCGGCAGGCCGAGATGCGCCATTTCGGCTAAGCCTGCGCCTTTGCCGCCGAGGAGATTGCGCATCGAGGCGCGCGCCTCGGCCTTGCCGCCGCCGAAGGCATAGACCCATTTGCCGGGGCTGATCCCCTTACCGCTCGATTTGGCCCGACCTTTTGTCGCGGGCTTGCGCGACGGTTTGGCGCCCGCTCCAGCCTTGGATTTTTTCACCGGCCGGCGGGAGATTTTGGAGCGCGATTTGGCCATATCGTTCTAAATCGTCGTTCTAAGCCGAAAGCGACCCGTGCAACGCAGATTGCCAGTCGATTGCCACCCTGTGGCAACTCCTGACGGCCAGCGCAAGCCGCGCCGGACCTTACCTCTTGGCCCCATCTTCAATGGATGAAGTGGTGGATGGCATTGAGGCCGATCAGACCAATGATGATGAGATAAATGGCGACGATGAAGTTGAGGAGCCGCGGCACGATCAGGATGAGAATGCCGGCAATGAGCGCGATCAGCGGCGAGAATTCAGGGGCGGTGAATATCATCGGACGACCTCCGGTTGGGAATGGATTAGTAGGGGAAGCGGCATTGGCGGAAATGCACAGACCTTAAACGCATAAACCGCCGTTCGGTTCTACCGTCATTTCCGGGGCGCCGCAAAGCGGCTAGCCCGGAATCCATATCCGCCGGCGCCGGGCTTTTGGATTCCGGGCTCGCGGGCCTCGGCCCGCGCCCCGGAATGATGAATTCATCCTTCGATCTTGGAGAAATCGGCCACTGCGTGGGTGGCGGCGCGGATTTCGTTGAGGAGCTTCAGCCGGTTTTGGCGCACGCCCTTATCCTCCACATTCACTGTAACCTTGTCGAAGAAGGCATCGACGTGGGGCCGAAGCTTGGCCATGGCCCTCATGGCGGCCGCAAAGTCTTCCTGTCCGATGGTGGCGGTGGCTTCGGCCTTGGCCGCGTCGATCGCGACCGCCAGAGCCTTTTCCTCATCCTGTTTGTAAAGGGATGCGTCGGGCGCGTCAGTGTAGTCGCGCTTATCCTTCTTTTCCTCGATGCGGATGATATTGGTGGCGCGCTTATAACCGGCGAGCAGGTTCTTGCCGTCCTCGGCGTCGAGGAATTTTCCGAGCGCCTCGACCCGGCGGACGATCAACAGGAGGTCGTCCTGGCCCTCCAGAGCGAATACCGCATCGACCAGATCGTGCCGCGCGCCTTGCTCGCGCAGTTGGACTTTCAGGCGATCGGCAAAGAAAGAGAGAAGGTCGGTCAAAACCTTCAATCTTGTATCCTCCGATCGCGCAAATGTATCACTGGGGACCGCTGAATCTCGGTCGATTAGCCGATCAACAATCGAATCTCCACCGAGGACTTCTTCGAGCTTTATTGCCGCTTCGAAATCGCGATCGCGCTGTGCATCTCTAATGTGATCGCCAACCATGACTCCCACTTCAGGTAGTATCTTAAGCATCCAAAGCCGAAGTTCATTCTCCAAAATTATTCGAATCACGCCCAGCGCCGCCCGCCGCAGCGCATACGGATCCTTGCTCCCGGTAGGCTTCTCGTCGACCGCCCAAAACCCGACCAGCGTGTCGATCTTGTCCGCCAGCGACACTGCAATCGCCACCGGATCGCTTGGCACCAGATCGTCCGGCCCCTTCGGCTTGTAATGATCCTCGATCGCGTGGGCGACCGCTTCATCTTCGTCCTGCTCTTCGGCGTAATAGCGACCGATAAGCCCCTGCAACTCCGGGAATTCGCCGACCACTTCCGTCAGTAGATCGGCCTTGCACAACTTCGCCGCACGTTTTGCTTTAACCGGGTCTGCGCCGACGAGCGGCGCCAATTCACCGGCCAATCGCTCAATCCTTTCAATGCGCTCGGCCTGCGTGCCCAACTTCTCGTGAAACACGATGTGCTCGAACTTTGGCAGACGATCTTCAAGCCGCGTCTTTAAATCGGTCTGGTAGAAAAACTTGGCATCCGACAGCCGCGCGCGAATGACGCGCTCGTTGCCGGCGACGATGGCCGCACCGCCGTCCGC
Source organism: Xanthobacteraceae bacterium (assembly GCA_049796395.1). Classification (GTDB taxonomy): domain Bacteria; phylum Pseudomonadota; class Alphaproteobacteria; order Rhizobiales; family Xanthobacteraceae; genus BOG-931. The sequence goes on along the minus strand of JBARER010000330.1, from coordinate 7,933 downwards.
CGCTTCCAGGTTCGACACCAGAATGAATTTGTCGACCAGCTTGGCGTGGGCCGTGTCGCGCAACACGAAGCATTTCTGGTTGGCGCGGATGGTGGCGCGGATCACCTCTTCCGGGATTTGCAGGAAGCTTTGATCGAACGAGCCCATCAGCACCACCGGCCATTCGACCAGTCCGGTGACCTCAGCGAGCAGCGCCTCGTCCTCGATCAGCTCCAGGCCCTGCGCGAAGGCAAGCTGCTTGGCCTCGGTGCGGATGATCTCGCGCCGCCGCTCGGCATCGAGCACGACCTTGGCGTGGCCGAGCTTGGACGCATAATCGTCGAACCGGCGCACGGTGAATGTTTGCGGACTGAGAAAGCGGTGGCCGCGCGTGAGGTTGCCAGACGTAATGCCACCGACCGAAAACGCCACGATGTCCGGCTCCTCGGTTTCCGGCCCGAAGGTGGCGACAATGGAGTGCAGCGGCCGCACCCAGGTGAGCGCACCGGGCTCCGCCGACGGCGCGCCCCAGCGCATCGACTTCGGCCACGGGAAACTTTTGATCACCGCAGGCAAAATCTCGGCGATCACCTCGATCGCTGCACGGCCCGGCTTCTCGATCACCGCGACATAGAAGTCGCCTTTCTTGTCGGGCTGCACCTTGGCGTTTTGAATCGATTTCAGTCCGGCGGCCTTGAGGAAGCCGGCGATGGCATTGTCCGGAGCGCCGACGCGCGGGCCTTTTTTCTCCTCGCGGATGTCGGGCTGACGCACCGGAACGCCATGCACCGACAAAACAAGCCGCCGCGGCGTGACGAAAGCCTTGGCGCCTTCATAGACGAGCCCGGCCTCGACCAAGCGGTCGGTGACACCTTTACGCAAATCCTCTGCCGCGCGGGCTTGCATCCGCGCCGGGATTTCTTCGGAGAACAGTTCGAGCAGAAGGTCGGGCATTACCGGTGACGCTAGCTGCTCCCCTCCCCCTTGTGGGGAGGGGAGGGGGTGGGGGTCGTGAGGATCGCACTCTGAATCATTTCAAGCACGCCATTGATGTTGCCCAGCACTTCATTGTTCCAAAGCCGCAACACGCGATAGCCCTCCGATTCTAAAAACTCTGTCCGCCGCTCATCGTATTTGATCTGCTCCGCGTGCTGACCGCCATCGATTTCGATCACGACCTTTAAAGTATGATTAGCAAAATCGACGATGTAGCGACCGAGGTGAACCTATCGGCGGAAATGCGATGCGGGCGAGGCCAAACGATGCCGTAGATGCCACCAGAGTTTGCGCTCCGCGAGCGTAGGCTCCGCGCGCATCGCCCGCGCACGGGTCTTGTTGATAGGAACGACATCTCGGTTTCGCAATGCCCAAGTGCGGCTTTCCCCCGAAGAGCGCCTCTCGATCATTGCGCCACCTCTCGACCCCCACCCCTACCCCTCCCCACAGGGGGGGAGGGGATTTTTACAGCGTCTTATGACTGCCGTCGCACATCGGCTGGTGCTGCGAGCGCTTGCAGGCGCAGAACCAGACTTCCTCGGTCGCAGTCGCCTTCCATTCCTGCGGACGGAATTCGGTGCCCTTGTGCGAGCCATCGCAGAACGGCTGCGCCTTGGAGCGCCCGCAGGCGCACCACCAATAGCTTTCGCCGGCCACGACATTGATGGGCAGCGGACGCCGCCCGCCGATTTCTGGTTCGCTCATGTTGCCCTCTCCGCTCCGTCCACATTTTTCCCGCCGCCTTCGGTCGCGAGCCACGCTTTGCCGCAGGTTATCGCCAGCTCGCGCACCCGCAAAATGTAGCTTTGCCGCTCGGTGACCGAAATTATCCCGCGTGCGTCAAGCAGATTGAACATGTGGCTTGCCTTGATGCACTGATCGTAGGCCGGCAGTGCAAGCTCATTGCACTCGTCGTTGGCGCCGATCCGCAACAGCCGCTTGCACTCCTCCTCGGCGTCCTTGAAGTGGCGGAACAGCATTTCGGTATCCGCCGCTTCGAAATTATAGCGGGAGTATTCCTGCTCGGCCTGGAGGAACACGTCACCGTAGCTCACGCGTTTGGCCCCGTCGCGGCCGTTGAAGTTGAGTTCGAACACGTTCTCGACGCCTTGCACGTACATTGCCAGCCGCTCGAGGCCATAGGTCAACTCGCCTGAGACCGGCGCGCATTCGACACCCGCGACCTGCTGGAAATAAGTGAACTGCGAGACTTCCATGCCGTCGCACCAGCATTCCCAGCCGAGCCCCCAGGCGCCGAGCGTCGGGCTTTCCCAGTCGTCCTCGACGAAGCGGATGTCGTGGATTTTCGGATCGATGCCGATCGCATAGAGCGACTTCAGATAAAGCTCCTGCAGGTCGTCCGGTGACGGCTTCAGGATCACCTGGAGCTGATAGTAGTGCTGCAGGCGGTTCGGATTCTCGCCATAGCGGCCGTCCTTGGGCCGCCGCGACGGCTGCACATAAGCGGCGTTCCAAGGCTTCGGCCCGAGCGCACGCAGAGTCGTCGCCGGATGGAAGGTGCCGGCGCCGACCTCCATGTCGTAGGGCTGCAAAATGACGCAGCCCCAGTCCGCCCAGTAGCGCTGCAGGGCGAGAATGAGCCCCTGAAACGACCGCTCGGGACGCATATGCGCTGGCAAAGCTTCGGTCATAGGCCGTTGTTGGTGGAACGCCGCGGCAAGGTCAAGCCCGGCTGCATCGGAGGGGACCGGGGATCAAGGATCAAGACTCGATGGCGGATTCCTGATAACCGAGTTCGCCAAAACCAAGATCCATACGACCTTAAGGGAGGAAAAGCGTGACTAGGATTCGAGCCGCCCTGATCGGCATGGCCGCACTGCTGGCGGCAGCCGCGCCGCAGATTGCCAAAGCCCAGAACTTTCCCACCCGGCCGGTCCGTATTGTCGTGGCCTTCCCGCCCGGCGGCCCGACCGATTTCGTCGGCCGCGTCGTGGCCGACAAGATGACCCAGCTGCTCGGCCAGCGCGTCTATATCGACAACAAGGCTGGCGCCAACGGCACGCTCGGCGGCGGCGACGTCGCCAAATCCGAGCCCGACGGTTATTCGCTGTTTCTCACCACCGCCGGCGCGGTGACGGTGTCGCCCCACATCCAGGCCAATATGCCGTTCGACACCTTCCGCGACTTCGCGCCGGTCGCACTGGTCACCAAGGTCACCGAAGTGCTGGTGGTGTCGCCGAAGCTCGGCATCAAATCGGTCAAGGAATTGGTGGCGCTCGCCAAGGCGAAACCCGGCACGGTGACCTTTGCCTCGACCGGTATCGGCTCGCCGCCGCATCTCGCGCAGGTGCTGCTTGCCAATGCCGCGGGCGTCAAATTCCTGCACGTGCCTTATCGCGGCGCGGCGCCGGCGCTGACCGATCTGCTCGCCGGCCAGGTGCAGGTGGTTTCGCTCGACATGCCGGTGGTGATCGCGCAGATCAAGGCCGGCAATCTGTTGCCGATCGGCGTGGCATCGGACAAACGCGACGCGCTGTTGCCGGATGTGCCGACGCTGGCCGAAGAGGGCTACCCGAACACCGACGCCTCGAACTGGTATGGACTGTTGGCGCCGGCCAAGACGCTGCCGGCGATAATCGAAAAGCTCAACAAAGCCGTCAACGACGCGCTTAACGATCCGGCGGTACACGCCAAGCTGGTCAACGCCGGCGCCAATCCGGTCGGCGGCACGCCGCAAGCGTTCGGCACTTTCCTGAAAGCCGAATACGACAAATGGGGCCACGTCGTCGAAGTAAACGGGATCAAGGAATAGCTGTCATTCCGGATTGCCGCGAGGCGCGCAAGTCCGGAATCCATAGACACAGGTTAGCGAATATGGATTCCGGGTTCGCCGCTGTGCGGCGCCCCGGAATGACAAGTCATCCCGGCCGGTATTCTCCGGTCTTCGGGTCGGGTTTCAATTTTGGCAAGCTCGAGCGATCGAGCGGCTCGGCCGGCGCTCTGGCACGCACTTCGTCGAGCTGGCCGTTGACACGTTGCACCTCGCGAGCGCACCAGCGTACAACCACGGCCGCTCCCATGACTCCAAACGCGAACAGAACCAGCGGGGGCATGTGACGACCTCCAGGCGGCGGTAATCAGAGACCATAACGCGCCCAGATGGCGCGTGCTTCAAGTGCCGAAATCAAATCCTCGGCAAAACCAGTGCGGCCACCGATCTGCATCGCCTCGGCCGGAGCACCCAAAAGCCGGCGGCCCAGAAAGCCGCGTTCCGTCGCGATCAAGGGCGTCGATATTTTGTCGCCAAATCGCTGGCGCAGCACAGCCCGCAGGTCGCCGATGGCGTCAACCAGACCGAGTTCCAAAGCCTTGCGGCCGGTCCAGTATTCACCGGAGAATAAGTCGTTTTCCGGACCCGCCAGCTTGGCGCCGCGCCGCGATTTGACCAGTGCAATGAAGTCTTCGTGAATGGCGCGTTGCAATTTCTTCAGGCGTTCGACGTCATTGGGGTCTTCCGGCAGAAAAGGGTCGAGCATCCCCTTGTGCTCGCCGGAGGTATAAAGCCGGCGCTCGACGCCAATTTTGGCAATCAGCTTGTCGAAGCCGAAAGAGCCGCCGACGACGCCGATCGAACCGACGATGGAGTACGGATCGGCGACGATTTCGTCGCCGGCGCAGGCGATCATGTAACCGCCCGATGCGCCGGCATCTTCGATGAAGGTAATAACTTGCCGCTTATGTTCCTCCGCGAGTTCACGGATGCGCCGAAAGATGAGGTGCGATTGCACCGGCGAACCGCCCGGCGAATTGATCGAGACCGCCACCGCCGCGGCGCGACGCATGCCGAAGGCCCGTTCGAGCGCACGCGCGACGCCGGCAAGCGATAGGCCGGGGCGCAGCGGCGTCGAGAAACCGATCACGCCGGTGAGCCGCACCACCGGAACGACCGGGCGGTCGAAGCGAAAACGCTGGGGAATGAGTGGCGAAACAGCGGCAAAGGCGCGGCGGGCGACATTACGGACGCCGTTTTCGCGGGCGCCGTCTTGATCGACGCCGTTTTGGGTTACTGCTGCCGGCCCAGTTTCGGTCATGAAAAACTCAAATACGACTGATCACATTAACGCTCAAGTAACCGTTTCTTAATCCATGGAACGCTTTTTGCTTAGTCAGAGTTTGCCTTAAACAACGGCGGAGTCGAAGACGTGAGCAAGATCGAATTCCTGGTGATGCTTATCAGCGTATTTGTTGCTCTTTCTTATATTCCGATCCGCACCGAAGCCAAGAAAACCGTATCGAACCGCTCGATTCGCTACCGGCACGATGCCTAAGGGCTGAGCAGCGATCGCATTGGGCTGCGCCTATCTAATTCCGCGTCTCGGCGTCCAGTTCCAGTCACATCTGGTAGTGTCCTAATTTGACCTATCGGCCGAACGGAAAGCCTACTGCTTCGCGCAAGTTCTGACGGGACGCGGCCGCCTCTTCCTTGGTCTCGGCACCGGCATTTTCGATCAAATCGGTCAAATGACTATGGAGTGCTATCAACCCGTCCCCCGCCATAGTCATTCTCATTCTTCCGCCTGCTCCGAGGATGCCCAAAGAATATTGTCCCGATTCAAGCGCATCCCATACGACATTCCGCGCCAAGATTACGACGAGAACGTTGATTGGGTAGCCAGTTGTTCGGATCGCGGCACGCAGCTCTTCCGGGCGCGCCCTAATCCGCCACCGCAGTGCAGACTTGATTACGTCGAATCCCAACGACGGTCCCAATGCATTGGGTAAAGACTGTTCAATTTCGGACACCATTTGAAGCGCCTTGCGCACGTCTTGCTTTGGGAAAATGCGCTCAATGAATAACATTTCATGGACGCTGGTTTTCCGCCACGATAGCCGCCCGCACGGCGTCCACTGGCGATTTCACCGGCCCCTCATGCAGCACCGCAAAGAACCGCCGCTTATCGCTTCCCTCAATCGGCGAGGACCAGGCATAGGCTTTCCTTGCCTTAGGATGACCGTGCACCGTGAACACGTGTACGACGCCTTCCCATACCGTCACGTTCCCATGCCGTTCCCGCACGGGGACGGACTGAATAAGCGTGGCTGTGCAGCCGTGCTGTGATTCAACGGCGTACTTAAGTTGCGATGGATTGACCTCAACTTCCGACATCGTCGCCCAACAGGTCTTTCAGTGCTTCGCTGGCTTGCTTGTCCCAATAGCCAGTGTGTTTGCGCCAAGCCGATGCGTTACCTTTCTTCCCCGGGACCGGCTCAAGGAGCTTACGATTCTTCAAATCCAGAAATACCTGCTTGACAGAGTTTTCCGAACCGACGCCAGTCAGTTCGCGCACTATCTTGTTTGTAATCTCGTCATGAGTGCCGAGATAACTCATAACGACATCATGAGCGGATGCGAGTGGAGCATGTCGAATGTGAACGATAACGGAATTTTCTCGCTCCTCGACCTCGGGCTCCTTGAGGCTCGACTTTTTCATCGCCTCGAACGCCGTGTTGAGACCTTCACCCACATCTTTATTTGGAGGATCGGGGAACTTGTTTATTAAGCGGATGACTTTCGGGTTGCGTGCGGACTGTTCGCTCAAGATGTTTGCAGTGGTGATATGTCCGGGCAATCTGCCTGGGCTCTCGACCTCTACGCGATTGTCATAGATACGCACTTGCACATCCGATGGGATGCTATAATCGCGGTGAAGGACCGCGTTGGTGATGATTTCGTGCAAGGTTTCATCGGGATAGACGACCTTCTCAAGCCCCTTTTCCGTGAGCTTGCTTATGTCTTCGATTATTTTTTTGGTTTGGGCGACAGCCGTTTTGATCTGATCGTATACGCTTCCCTCAACAGTGATCGGGTCAAATGCGAGCGTCTCTCGGCTTCCTTCGTCGCTCTTAGTACGATAGCGATAAATTTTAATTGCTGATCTCTTTGGCAGTGCTGCTTGCGGTTCGTCACTGAACAGCAATACACCCGCGACTGTCGGTTTGTTGTTATCGAGTAGATTCTGCTTGATGAGCCACGCTTCAGGCTCCGCCGACGGCACGACATCCATAATGAAGGTCAGGACCGTCTTTGAATTTGTTACATCGGCCGGATTTATATTGAGGGTGTTATCTTCGAACGACACTATTCCCTTATCGAGTTCAAGGCGTCGTAACCCGTCTTTATCCTCAACACCCAAATTCTGAGCGCCACGGCGGATATAGGGAATGCCGTCAGTCGCCTTCAGAATGTCCTTGGTCTTGAAAACAATAAGATGCAGAACTTTTCCCTTGTGTCCGTTGCCTTGTAAGAACGCGGCGCGATAATGTCCCCCGATTGGGTTCATCTTTTCGAGAACCTGAAAAATTGCATTGGCGGCTTCGATATCCTCAAAGCCGTACCACGTGCGTTTCTTGTTCCCGGCGTCGTCTTTTTCGCCGATCCCGATAAATAACTCCCCGCCCGAGCTGTTCGCAAAAGCCGATATCGACTTAGAAAGCTTGGCGGGCGCAATATCGTTGTGCTTAACGTCTAGATACGACCCTTCCTCAAGAGCAAGAAGACGCTCAATCTCATTGGAATCAATTTTTTGAGTTTCAATCATAGAGCAGGCTTCCAGTTGTCAGGGGTCGATTATACCACCGTCGATCTTACCCTGGCACCGGTGGACCCTGGCACCGGTGGACCCTGGCACCGGTGGTCAGCGTGCATCTCGAACCCCCTTTATCACCGCGTTTAGGCCCATAATTCGCTTTTCAGCCAGACGAACCACCGCGCTTTGCCAGTTTTGGGGAGGATTCCGATAGGCGTTGGCTGCTTGGTTAAGACGGGATTGTCTGATCAGGGCCACGGAAACGCCCAAGGCATCGGCCAATTCTTCGTGGCTGATTCGGTCGAATAGGCCGTCTGTAGCCTCTTTAAAATTCATGTATGCACTCTAATTGACAAGCGGAGGTCTGTCAACTATACTGCATACAGACGATTGAGGAAAGTGTCATGAAC
>JBARER010000329.1:0-5829 GCA_049796395.1 Xanthobacteraceae bacterium | reverse complement strand
GCCGACACCGGTGGCCGCGACCGCGGCGACGGTGCAGGTCCGCGCGCCGTCGCCGGCCGACGATGCCGCGCGCGAAGAGCGAGTGCGCATGACCCGGTTGCGCCAGACCATCGCCCGCCGCCTGAAGGACGCGCAGAACACCGCCGCCATGCTGACGACCTTCAACGAGGTCGACATGAGTCACGTGATGGCGCTGCGCGCGCAATACCGCGATCTGTTCGAGAAGAAGCACGGCGTCAAGCTCGGCTTCATGGGCTTTTTCGTGCGCGCTTGCGTGCAGGCGCTCAAGGAAATCCCCGCCGCCAACGCCGAAATCGACGGCACCGACATCATCTACAAGAACTACTATCACATCGGCATCGCGGTCGGCACCGAGCGCGGCCTGGTCGTTCCCGTGGTTCGCGACTGCGACCAGAAATCGCTCGCCGAGATCGAACAGGCGATCGCCGATTTAGGCCGCCGTGCCCGCGACGGCGCGCTCAAGATTGAGGATATGCAGGGCGGCACCTTCTCGATCACCAATGGCGGCATCTATGGTTCGCTGATGTCGACGCCGATTCTCAACGCGCCGCAGTCCGCCATTCTCGGCATGCATAAGATTCAAGAGCGCCCCGTGGTCATTGCCGGCAAGGTCGAGGTGCGGCCGATGATGTATCTGGCTTTGTCCTACGACCATCGCATCGTCGACGGCCGCGAGGCGGTGACGTTTCTGGTGCGCGTGAAGGAATGTCTGGAGGAGCCGGCAAGGTTGGTGTTGGATTTGTAGACGACCATGCCGACGGTCGCCTCGGTGGACGGAGTTAAAATCCAATTCTATTGGGACGAACATCCACCGCCGCATTTTCACGCAGAATATGGCGAATATAGCGCCATGATTGAGATAGAGAGCTTGGAAATACTTGAAGGTGATATACCTAGGCCGCAACATCGGAAGGTTGTCGCCGGGGCTCAATCGCGAAAGGCGGGGCTGCTTGAGGCTTGGATCAGTTGCCGATCTGATTTCAATCCGGGGAAGATTAAATGAAAAAACTACCGCGTATACGTTCGGCCGAACCAATTATTCAAGGCGTTCTAAAGATCGTTTGGGACGACGGTTACGAGGGCGTCGTCGATTTGCGGCCGACTATCGCGCGAGGAAAAATTTTCACTTACTTGAAAAAGCCGAACAACTTCAAAAAGGTCAAAGTTAGTGAATATGGCCATTCAATCGAATGGAAGAATGAAAAAGGTGAAGAAATCGACTTTGGCGCAGATTCGCTTCGGGCTAAGGCGGAAAGTCAAGCGCGACTGCATCAGGTCGTTTCAGAGTTGCGTTTTTAGTTCGAGGATAAGATGCCTTCCTACGATCTCATCGTCATCGGCAGCGGCCCCGGCGGTTATGTCTGCGCCATTCGCGCCGCGCAGCTTGGCTTGAAGACCGCGGTGGTCGAGAAGAACGCCACGTTCGGCGGCACCTGCCTCAATGTCGGCTGCATCCCGTCGAAGGCGATGCTGCACGCGTCGGAGCTTTACGAGGAAGCCGAGGACAGCTTCGCACAAATGGGCATCAAGGTCGGCAAGCCGGGCATGGACCTGCCGGCGCTGCACCAGTACCGGCTCGGCAATGTCGACAGCAACGTCAAAGGCGTCGCCTTCCTGTTCAAGAAGAACAAGATCGACACGTTTCGGGGGTTAGGCCGCATCGCCGCGCCGGGCCAGGTCGAGGTGAAAGCCGCCGACGGCAAGGCCCAGATACTCGAGACCAGGAACATCGTCATCGCCACCGGCTCGGACGTGGCGCGGTTGAACGGCATCGACATCGACGAGAAGCGCGTCGTGTCGTCGACGGGCGCGCTAGAATTGCCAGCGGTGCCGAAGAAGCTCCTCATCGTCGGCGCCGGCATCATCGGGCTCGAGCTCGGTTCGGTATGGCGGCGGCTTGGCGCCGAGGTGACGATCGTCGAATTCCTCGACCACATTTTGCCCGGCATCGATCGCGAGATCGCTAACCAGTTTCACCGCATGCTGCAAAAGCAGGGACTGACGTTCAAGCTGTCGTCGAAGGTTGCCGCTGTCGATGCCTCCGGCAAGTCGCTCAAGGTCAGGGTCGAGCCGGCGGCCGGCGGCGCAGCAGAAACGCTCGAAACGGACGTTGTCCTGGTCGCCATCGGCCGGGTGCCTTACACCGAAGGCCTCGGGCTCGAAGCGCTTGGCGTGAAAAAGGACAATCGCGGCCGCGTCGTCGTCGACCCGCATTACAAGACATCCGTCGACGGCATCTACGCCATCGGCGACGTCATCACCGGACCGATGCTGGCCCACAAGGGCGAGGAGGAGGGCGTTGCCGCGGCCGAAATCATCGCCGGGCAGGCGGGGCACGTGAATTACGACGTGATCCCCAATGTGGTCTACACCAAGCCGGAGATCGCCTCGGTCGGAAAAACCGAAGAGGAGCTGAAATCAGCCGGCGTCGCTTACAAGAGCGGCAAGTTTCCGTTCAGCGCCAATGCCCGCGCCCGCGCCAATCTCGCCACCGAAGGCTTCGTCAAGATTCTCGCCGACGCCAAGACCGACCGCGTGCTCGGCGTGCATATTCTTGGGCCGGATGCCGAGACCCTGATCGCGGAAGTGGCGATGGCCATGGAGTTCGGCGCCTCGTCGGAAGACATCGCGCGGACCTGTCACGCCCATCCGACGCTGAGCGAAGCGGTCAAGGAAGCGGCGCTGGCGGTCGACAAGCGCGCGATCAATATGTGATTCCTGCGCCGCCATCGCGGGGTAGAAAATACTTACAAATTCGCGATCAGCGGCACGGCATGCGGCGCGTAAAGCCCGAGCGCCAGCAGCACGGCGCCGACAACGCCGAGCCCGCCGGCGAACCAGGCCAGCGCCACCATGCCGGTGATGACCGCCGCCGACGCCAGCACGATGCCGATCTGGAAAGCGGCGGAGGCGAGTTCGTAGTGATGGTATTTCGCGGTCGCGAGATCGCGCTCCGCCTCGGCATCCTTGGCTTTCTCTTCCAGTTGCTTGCGGCCATTGCCGGCCTTCGGGTCCGATTCATAGCGCTCGGCGGTGGTGCGCCAGGTCGCGACCTGCTTGTCGATGGCCGCCTTGGCGGCCGGATCGGTCAAGCTGGCCGCCAACAGGCCGGTCTGATCGGCGGCCGCGGTGACCACGGTCCGGCGAATATCCTTGGCCTGGAAGAACGCCCACAAGTCGGAGGCTTGAATATTTTTGATCACCGTCTCGGTCTGCGCGCCCTTGGCAAGTGTCTCCGAGAACGACAGGAAAAGCGCGAGAATTGCGATGATCAGCGCGATTCGCTTGTTGAAGAATTCGGCGTGCTCGCCCTCATGGGCTTTTTCAATGACTTCCGAGAGTTCCGACATTTGTGCGCCCCTTTGTCTTCGCAAGGAGCCATCTTGCCTGTCATTGCGAGGAGCGCAAGCGACGAAGCAATCCAGACTGGATTGCTTCGCGGAGCCTGTCATCGGGCCGCGCGCTTCGCGCGGACCTGTTGGCTAGCAATGACGCGTCACGCCCTGGGATGGGCGGCGCGATAGGCTTCGATCAGGCGTTCGGCGTCGACCGCGGTATAGATTTGCGTCGTCGACAGCGACGCATGGCCGAGCAGTTCCTGAATCGAGCGCAGGTCGCCGCCGCGGGCGAGGAGATGCGTGGCGAAGGAGTGCCGCAGCGCGTGTGGCGTGGCGGTTTCGGGCAGGCCGAGCGCCCCGCGCAGCCGCGCCATGGCGAGCTGAATGAGCCGTGGCGATAGCGGTCCGCCTTTGGCGCCGACAAACAGCGGACCTTCTTCGGGCAGATCGTAGGGGCAGAGCGCAACGTAGCCGGCAATCAATTTTTGCACCTGCGGCAACAGCGGCACCATGCGCTGTTTGCGGCCTTTGCCGGTGACGGTGAGTGTGTCGCGCGCGCCGAGATCGCCGCGCTTTAATCCCAGTGCCTCGGCAATACGCAGGCCGCTGCCATAGAGCAGGCCGAGCACGGCGGCATCGCGGGCATGGATCCAGGGTTCGCGGCCGTCGCCGGCGGCGCTATCGGCATCGGCCATGCGTTTCGCCGCGCTGTCGGAGAGCGGCCGCGGCAGCGTCTTGCCGATTTTCGGCGAGCGTACCGCGGCGAGCGCGCCGACTTTGCCCTTGCCAGCGCGTTCGAGATAACGGCCGAAGGCGCGCAAGCCGGCGAGCGAGCGCATCAGCGAGCGGCTGCCGATGTTTTGTCCCCGCCGGGCCGCCAAAAAGGCCCGCACATCGGCAGGCGTGAGCGCGGCCAATTCTTTCAGCGACGGGGCCCCGCCAAGATGCTTGGCGAGAAAGCTCAGGAACTGCAGCACGTCGCGCCGGTAGGCTTCGACCGTCTTGTCCGACAGCCGCCGCTCGGCGGAAAGATGGACGAGCCAGGCCTCGACCTCGGCCGCGACCTTGGGGGCGATGAAGACGAGTGGTTTATGATCGGGCATCATCAGCCTTCGTTTCCCGGATGCGGTGCAGCGCGAAGCGGTGCACCGCTGATCCGGGATCGCGCCAGACTCCGTGGTCCTAACGGTCCCGGGTCTGCAGCGCACCACTACGTGCTGCGCCGCGCCTGGGATACGCCTACATGCAATAGCATTTTGCCCTTTCCTCTTCCTAAACCGCCCGGAATCGGCAGAGAATCGCATTATGGCGAAACGCGTCGTCGATGTGCTGGTCCCGGTCGCGCTGGATCACCCGTATTCGTACCGGGTGCCGGAAAAGCTGGCGCTGGCGCCGGGCGATATCGTCTCGGTGCCGCTCGGCGCCCGCGGCGAGACCACCGCCGTGGTCTGGGCGGAAAATCCGAAGCCCGATATCCGGCTCGATAACCGGCTCAAAGACGTCGAGGAAAAACTCGACGTGCCGCCGCTCAAGCCCGAGCTGCGCAGCTTCGTCGACTGGGTGGCGAATTACACGGTGTCGTCGCGCGGCATGGTGCTGCGCATGTGCCTGCGCATGGGCGAGCATCTCGGCCCGGCGCGCGAGCGCACCGGCGTGAAACTCGCCGGCGCGCCACCGGCGCGCATGACCGCGGCGCGCCACCGCGTGCTCGAACTCCTCGCCGACGGTCTCCTCCGCGGCAAAAGCGAGGCGGCGCGCGAAGCCGGCGTCTCCTTGGGCGTCCTCGACGGACTGATCGACGAGGGTGCGCTGGCGACCGTCGTGCTGCCGCCGGAGCTGGTCGCGGAGCTGCCGGATGTGGATTTCACCCAAAGCGAATTTTCCGCCGCGCAGGCTACTGGCGCTGCAGCCCTGAAAGCGACGATCGCCAAAGGCGGTTACTCCGTCACGCTGATCGACGGCGTCACCGGCTCCGGCAAGACCGAGGTTTATTTCGAGGCGGTCGCCGACACTATCCGCGCCCGCCGGCAGTCGCTCATTCTGATGCCGGAAATCGCGCTCACCGCCGCCTTCCTCGATCGCTTCGCCGCGCGCTTCGGCACCCGTCCAGCGGAGTGGCATTCGGAATTGTCGCCGCGCAAACGCGCCCGCACGTGGTCCGCTGTCGCAAAAGGGGAAGCACTCGTCGTGGTCGGCGCGCGTTCGGCGCTGTTTCTGCCTTATGCTGATCTCGGATTGATCGTCGTCGATGAGGAGCACGACCCGGCCTACAAGCAGGAGGACGGCGTGCATTATCACGCCCGCGACATGGCGGTGGTGCGCGGGCATATCGCGAAAATTCCGGTGGTGCTGGCGTCGGCCACGCCTTCGGTCGAGACCGAGGTGAATGCGCGGCGCGGCCGCTACGCGCGGATCGCCTTGCCGGAGCGGTTCGGCGGCGCGCGCCTGCCGTCGGTCGAGGCCATCGATC
>JBARER010000328.1:0-2232 GCA_049796395.1 Xanthobacteraceae bacterium | reverse complement strand
TGCGATGCTGTATTGGCTGGTCGAACTGTCGGACAGGCTCTCCGTCCTCAATGTATTCCGCTACATCACCTTCCGCACCGGCGGCGCCATCATCACCGCCTTGTTGTTTGTGTTCCTGTTCGGTCAGACCATCATCGATCGGCTGCGGTTGCTCCAAGGCAAAGGCCAGCCGATCCGCGCCGATGGGCCTAAGTCGCACATCCTTTCCAAGGCCGGCACGCCGACCATGGGCGGACTGATGATCCTGTCCGGAATGTTGGTGTCGACGCTGCTATGGGCCAATCCGGCCAACCCCTATGTTTGGGTGGTGCTGTGGGTGACGCTGGGATTTGGCCTGGTCGGCTTCTACGACGATTATCTGAAAGTCACCAAGCAGCAGGCCAGCAATGGATTCGCCGGCCGCACGCGATTGGCCGTCGAAGCGGTCATCGCCGGATTGGCTTGCATCGCGCTGGTCGAACTGGGACAGGGGCCGTTCTCGACGTCGCTGGTGTTTCCGTTCTTCAAGGAGCTGGTGCTCAATCTCGGCTGGTTCTACGTGCTGTTCGCGATGTTCATCATCGTCGGCGCCGGCAATGCGGTGAATTTGACCGACGGCCTCGACGGCCTCGCCATCGTCCCGGTCATGATCGCGGCGGCAAGCTTCGGCATGATCTCCTATCTCTCCGGCAATGCCGTGTTCGCCGATTATCTGCAAATCCACTACGTCGCGGGCACCGGCGAACTGGCGGTGCTGTGCGGCGCGGTGCTCGGCGCCGGACTGGGCTTTCTCTGGTTCAACGCGCCGCCGGCCTCCATCTTCATGGGCGATACCGGCTCGCTGGCGCTTGGCGGGATGATCGGCGCCGTGGCGGTGGCGACCAAGCACGAGATCGTGCTCGCCGTCGTCGGTGGATTGTTCGTGCTCGAGGCGGTTTCGGTGATCGTGCAGGTCGTGTCGTTCAAGCTGACCGGCAAGCGCGTTTTCAAGATGGCGCCAATCCACCATCATTTCGAACAGCTCGGCTGGACCGAGCCGCAGATTGTCATCCGCTTCTGGATTGTCGCGGTCGTGCTGGCGCTGCTCGGCCTGTCGACCCTGAAATTGAGGTAGCAGTGTCGTGATTGCGGTCACGACCTTTGCCGGCAAGAAGGTCGCGGTGTTCGGGCTGGGCGGCTCGGGCCTCGCCAGCGCCAAGGCATTATTGGCGGGCGGCGTCGACGTCATCGCCTGGGACGACAATGCGGCGAGCCTGGCGAAGGCGCGCGAGGCGGATATTGCCACCGCGGACCTGCGGACCATCGATTGGAGCGCGGTCGCGGCGCTGGTATTGGCGCCTGGCGTGCCGCTCACCCACCCGGCGCCGCATTGGACCGTTGCGCTGGCGAAGAAAAACAATGTGGAAGTCATCGGCGACATTGAATTGTTCTGCCGCGAGCGGCGGCGTCACGCTCCGGGCGCGCCGTTCGTCGCCATCACCGGCACCAACGGCAAATCGACGACGACGGCGCTCATCGCCCATCTGGCCGGCTCGGCCGGCATGGACGCGCAGCTTGGCGGCAATATCGGCACCGCGATCCTGTCGCTCGTGCCACCGGCGGCAAATCGCGTGCACGTGATCGAATGCTCGTCCTATCAGATCGATCTCGCCCCCTCGCTCGATCCGTCGGTCGGCATTCTCATCAATCTCAGCGAGGATCATCTCGATCGCCACGGCACGATGGAGCACTACGCCGCGGTGAAGGAGCGTCTTGTCGCCGGCGTGCCGAAAGATGGCACTGCAATCGTTGGCGTCGACGATCCATGGTGCGAAGCGATCGCGGCGCGACTCAAAGCTGCCGGCAAGCGGCTGGTAGCGATCTCTGCGCACCGCCGGCTCGCCGACGGGGTCTTTGCCGAAAGCGGGAGCATCATGCGCGCCGGCGCGAGCGGCTCTCAACTCATTGCCGAACTTAGCGGCATCGGTTCACTCCGCGGCCTGCACAATGCCCAGAACGCCGCCTGCGCGACGGCGGCGGCGCTTGCCCTTGGATTGACACCGGCCGCGATCCAGGCCGGCTTGCGCTCATTCCCCGGACTGGCGCACCGCATGGAAGAAGTCGGTCGGCGGAGGCAGGTTCTCTTCGTCAACGATTCCAAGGCAACCAACGCCGATTCCGCGGCGCAAGCGCTGGCTTGCTTCAATGACATTTTCTGGATTGCCGGCGGCAAGCCGATGAGCGGCGGCATCAAATCCTTGCGCAAATTTTTCC
>JBARER010000327.1:0-7810 GCA_049796395.1 Xanthobacteraceae bacterium | reverse complement strand
CCGCAGCGGCGGCGGCTTCGGCGGCAGCTTTTAGTTCTTCCGCGTAACCCGATGGCGGCACCACCGTGACCAGCGTGATGTCGCGCCGCTCGACCGAGCGCACGCCTTCCGGCAAGGTGATGTCGCTTAAGTGCTTGGAGTGATTGATATCAAGGTCGCCGACGTCGACGTCGATGCCGGTGGGGATCGCGTCGGCGCGGCAGCGCACCGCCACCGTATGAGTGACGATCGATACCGTACCGCCGCGCTTGACGCCGGGCGCCGTCTCGCCATTGCGCACGTGGATCGGAATGTTGACGCGGATGGTCGCGCCCTCGCCGAGCCGCATGAAATCGACATGCAGCGGCAGGTCGTGCACGGCGTCGAGCTGAAAGTCGCGCGGGATCACGCGATGCGTGACGCCGTCCACCTCAACGTCGTGGACCGTGGTCAGGAAGTGGCCGGCATAGATGCGGTGCCGCAGCTCGGCATAATCGAGGGAAATCGGCAGCGGCGGCTTGCCATCGCCATAGATGATTCCGGGCACGCGGCCGGCGCGACGCTCGGCCCGGGCGGCCCCCTTGCCTGCCCGCGAGCGCGACGCCGCCTTGATCGAAGTGACGGTCGCCATAGGGATATCCTTGTCTAAAGCCTTGATACTGAAAGAGAAAATCCGCGGAAGCCTCCAGGGGTGCTGGTGAAGCCGCGGCAGCGGCGCTTATAGCGGCGCAAAACCTTAAAAACAAGGAATGTGAGACGGCGGATGGCCGTTCAGAACGTACTCGGAGTGGGGGTGTCGGGACCCGCGGTTCTGCCCAGATCCGGGGCTTGCGGCGGCGGCGCCACACCCCCTGCCTCATTATTCTTGGCGGCCAGCGCCGTTTCGAGCGCCGACACCCGTGTCTTGAGCGCTTCGTTCTCCTCGCGGGCGATGCGCGCCATGTCCTTGACCGCCTCGAAATCATCGCGCCGCACGACATCGAGATCGCGCAGGATGCGCTCCGCTTGGGTGCGGAACAGCGTGTCGAATTCGCGCCGCACCCCCTGGGCGACCCCGGCGGCGTCGTTCATCAGCCGGGCGGCCTCATCGAAGAATCGGTTCGTCGTCTGCACCATGATCGTCTCCGCGCGCCGTTAACGAACCCGGCGGAAAAGCTCGCTTGCAACGGCGTCTCACGCCGGCTTGCCATGCGACGTGACAATGGCGATGGTGCGGCGCGACCGCAAGGGGGAGCGGCGTCACACGGAGTCCGTCATCGGCATGCTCGTCGTCCTCCCGCTCATTCCCTATCCCAAGATCAACCCGATCCTGATTTCGCTCGGGCCATTCGCGGTGCGCTGGTATGCGCTCGCTTATATCGTCGGCATCATCGCCGGCTGGTTTTATGCGCGCGCGATCGTCGCGTCCGAGAAGCTGTGGGGAGGGCCGGCGCCGCTCACGGTGCTCGACTTCGACGACTTCGTCATCTGGATCACCCTTGGCATAATCCTCGGCGGCCGCGTCGGCTATGTGCTGTTCTACAATCTGCCGCTGTTCGCGGCGCACCCGCTGCAGATTTTCGAGCTCTGGACCGGCGGCATGTCGTTTCACGGCGGCCTCACCGGCTGCGCGGTCGCGATCGTGGCCTTCGCGCTGCGCCGGCACATTCCGACGCTGTCGCTCGCCGATGTCATCGCCGGCGTCGCGCCGATCGGTTTGTTTCTCGGCCGGCTTGCCAATTTCATCAACGGCGAATTGTGGGGCCGGCCAACCGACGTGCCGTGGGCGATGATCTTTCCATCCGGCGGCCCGGTGCCGCGCCATCCGAGCCAACTGTATGAAGCGACGCTGGAAGGCATCGTGCTGTTCATCGTGCTCGGCCTGTTGATGCGGTCGGGCGCGCTCAAGCGACCCGGCGTTGTCACCGGCGTTTTCCTCTGCGGTTATGCGGTGGCGCGCACCACATGCGAATTCTTCCGCGAACCCGACATCCAGGTCGGCTTCCTTTGGGGCTCCGGGTGGCTGACCATGGGCATGCTGTTATGCGTGCCGCTGTTCCTTGCCGGCCTCGCCGTCCTCGCTGTCGCTTTCCGGCGGCCGGCGACGAAACATGGCTGAGCGGAACGCCCCGCTCGAAGACGAAATCCGCCGGCTGATCGGCGTCGCCGGAGCGATGCCGCTGGCCGAATATATGCGGCTGTGTCTGACCGATCCGCGCCACGGCTATTATGTCACGCGCGATCCGCTCGGCGCCCGCGGCGATTTCATCACCGCGCCGGAGATCAGCCAGATGTTCGGCGAATTGCTTGGCTTGTGGATGGCCGCAGTGTGGCGGCAGATGCGCGAGCCGGCGGACGTGCGCGTCGTCGAGCTCGGTCCCGGCCGCGGCACGCTGATGGCCGACGCGTTGCGCGCGGCGAAGCGCTTGCCGGCTTTCTATGAGGCGATCGTGCTGCATCTGGTCGAGATCAGCCCGGCGCTGCGCAAGCAGCAAGAGGGCCGCCTCGACAAGCTCGGCGTGCCCCTGCTCTGGCACGACACGCTCGACGAGGTGCCGGCGGGGCCCGCCATCCTCATCGCCAACGAATTCATCGATGCGCTGCCGGTGCGCCAGGCGGTCAAAGCGGACGACGGCTGGCACGAACGCCTGATCGATATCGGACCGCCCGGCGATCTGGTCGTGACGGCCGCCCGCGATCCGCTGCCGCATTTCGAGGCCTCGATGCCGCGCGCCTTGCGGGGGGCCCCGGTCGGAGCGATTTACGAATGGCGCGCCGACGATCTGGCGCTTGAGCTCGGACGGCGCATGCGCGAGGACGGTGCTGCCTTGATCATCGACTACGGCCACGCGCAATGCGGTCTCGGCGAGACGCTGCAAGCCGTCGCCGCGCATCGTTTCGCCGATCCGCTGCGCGCGCCGGGCACCGCCGACCTCACCGCCCATGTCGACTTCGAGGCGCTTAGCCAATGCGCCGAGAGCATGGGCGCGCGCATTCATGGGCCGATCCGCCAGCGCGATTTTCTGCGCCAGCTCGGCGTCGAGCGGCGCGCCGCGGCGCTCAAGGCGGCGGCGCCGCTCAAAGCGACCGAAATCGAGAGCGCGCTGTCGCGGCTCATCGCCGAAGGTCCGCGCGGCATGGGCGGCTTATTCAAGGTGGTCGCCATCGCCGCACCGAAGCTCGGCGCGCTGCCCGGATTTGACGCGGAGGCGTCATGATCGAAGCCGCCTCGCTGAACCTCACCGGCATCCGCCATGCCTTCTTCAGCCGCGACGGCGGCGTGTCCGGCGGCCTCTATGCCAGCCTCAACGGCGGCACCGGCTCGCACGACGCGCCGGACAAAGTGATGGAAAACCGCGCCCGCATGGCAGCGGCGCTCGGCGTCGCGCCGGGGCGCTTTCTCACCTGCTATCAGGTGCATTCGCCGGCCGTGGTTGTCGCCGAAGCGCCGTGGGCCGGCGACGCACGGCCGCGCGCCGACGCCATCGTCACCCGTATGCGGGCGCTGGCCATCGGCATCACCACCGCGGACTGCGGCCCGGTGCTCTTGGCCGATCCGCAAGGCCACGTGATCGGCGCCGCCCATGCCGGCTGGCGCGGCGCACTCACCGGCGTGATCGAGGCGACGGTCGCCGCGATGGAAAAGCTCGGTGCCGCGCGTGGCCGCATCCGCGCCGCCATCGGGCCGATGATCCGGCAGGAGAATTACGAGGTCGGACCGGACCTGATCGCGCGTTTTGCCGCCGAGGACGCCGCATCGAGCCGCTTTTTCGCTCCGGCCGTCCGCGACGGCCATGCCTTGTTCGATCTCGCCGGCTATGTCGCCGCCCGCTTGGCGCGCGCCAGCGTCACCCAGATCGAAGACATTAAGCTTTGCACTTACGCCGAGCCGGACAGGTTTTTCAGCTATCGGCGGGCCACCCACCGCGCCGAGGCGGACTATGGCCGCCACGTCAACGCCATCGCGCTGGCCGATGAATAGGCCGTAAACCCTTTGGCAAAGCAGCGGAAAAAGCTGCGGGGAAAGGGCCGGATTCATATTGCCAGCACCCAAACCGGCTTGTATCAGAACCTTGCTTTTTGCCGGAGCTGACTTGTGCTTGAAAGCCCAAAAGCGCGCGGGAGAGCGGGAATGGCTGGCAATAACGGAGCCATCAAGCTCGTCGCCGGCAATTCCAACCCCATTCTTGCCGAAGCGATCGGGCGCTATCTGTCGACGCCGATGACCAAGGCGCTAGTCCGGCGCTTCGCCGACATGGAGATTTTCGTCGAGATCCAGGAGAACGTGCGCGGCGCCGACGTGTTCGTCATCCAGTCGACCTCGTTCCCCGCCAACGACCACCTGATGGAATTGCTGATCATCATCGACGCGCTGCGCCGCGCGTCGGCGCGCCGCATCACCGCGGTGCTGCCCTATTACGGTTACGCCCGGCAGGACCGCAAAGTCGGCCCGCGCACCCCGATCTCGGCCAAGCTGGTCGCCAATCTGATCACCCATGCCGGCGCCGACCGCGTGCTGACGGTCGACCTGCATGCCGGCCAGATCCAGGGCTTCTTCGACATTCCGACCGACAATCTGTTCGTCGCACCGGTCATCACCCGCGACGTGCGCGAGCGCTTCGACCTGAAGAAAGTGATCGTCGTGTCGCCCGACGTCGGCGGCGTGGTGCGGGCGCGCGGCTTGGCCAAGCGTATCGACG
Organism: Xanthobacteraceae bacterium; assembly: GCA_049796395.1. GTDB lineage: Bacteria > Pseudomonadota > Alphaproteobacteria > Rhizobiales > Xanthobacteraceae > BOG-931. The sequence goes on along the minus strand of JBARER010000327.1, from coordinate 3,152 downwards.
CGCCGCTCGCCATCATCGACAAGCGCCGCGAACGGCCGGGCGAATCCGAGGTCATGAACGTGATCGGCGAAGTCGACGGCGGCATCTGCATTCTGGTCGACGATATCGCCGACTCCGGCGGCACGCTGGTCAACGCCGCCGACGCGCTTCTGGAAAAGGGCGCGCAGGAAGTCTACGCCTATGTCACCCACGGCGTATTGTCCGGCGAGGCGGTGAGCCGGTTCGGCAAATCGCGGCTGAAGGAATTGGTGATCACCGATTCGATCATGCCGAGCGAGGCGGTGACAGACGCCAAGAACATCCGCGTACTGTCGATCGCCACGCTGCTCGGCGAAGCCATCAGCCGCACCGCGGCGGAAGAATCGGTGTCGAGTTTGTTTGATTAGCAGGCGCCTCGGCAGCATCCTTCGAGGCGCGCCGGCGGCGCGCACCTCAGGATGACGGGGGAGGCCAGTTTATTCCGCTCATTCCCGCGAAAGCGGGAATCCAGTTGTTTGAAAGTCTGCGTCCCCGCTTGCGCGGGGACGAGCGGAGCTCTCAACATCCCCACCGCCCTCGCCCCCTCCACCACGCTACGCGCGGTGCCCCCTCCCCGCTATCGCGGGGGCGGAGTAGGCATCGCAGCACGCTCGGCCAGCATCGCTCCCACGGCGGCGATGACGGCGTCGACGGCGGGCCGGCGATAGTCCCACTTCGGATCGAGAAGCGGCGGATAGACCGCCATGGTGGCATTGGCCTCGAAGAACAAAACATCGCCATTGCCGTCGACGGCGAAATCGACGCCGCCGTAATCGAGGCCTAGCGCATCGCGGATGCGCATCAGCGCGGCCACCGCCTTGCCGCCGATGACGTTGATGTCAGCGAGAAACGCGGCATCGCGCGCGCGGTGCTCGGGGCGGTCCGCCATGTCGGCAGTGAAATAATGCACCTTCCACTGCCGCGAGATCGCCAGATGCAGCGGGTAGAGCTTGCCGCCAACGAACATCACGCGATATTTGCAAAACAGGCCTGACGTATCGCGCGCCTCGAGCGGCGCGATCAGCCAGGCGGTCTCGGCCGGGCATAGCGCGGCGGCGTCCGCCAGCGCCGCCGGCGTCTCGGCGCGCACGAAATGCCGCCCGGTATGAAAGCCGGGCGCGCGCAACAGCACCGGGAAATCGAGGCCGCTCTGCGCGACCGCGGCGGCCACGGCCTCGGGCGTCACGAGACGGTCGCGTCGCACCGCGGCGAGCCGCGGCACGATCACGCCGGGGAGCCCGCGCAACCGTTCGGCATTGGCGAGCCGCCCGGTGGCGCGCACGGCGCGCGGATGATTGACGACCGGCTTTGACGAGCGGGCGAGAAGCGCACAGGCGGCGTCGAGCGCTTCGCCGCACAGATCGGCGTCGCCGATAGCGTTGAAGATCAGATCGTGCGGCGGCAGCGGCGCCTGCGGATCGGCATATTCGGCCACCAGCACGGTGGTGGCAAAGCGGCGATCGTCGAGCAGCGCGTCGGTCGGAATATTGCCGCCGGCGGCGGCGACCAGAAGCAGGAGCGCGACCGGCGGGGCTGTGCCGCGATACGGCAGCACGGTGACGGCGCGGTCCCTAAAACCGCGGTCGCGGTGGCGGCGGGCACCGGCTTCGTCGCCGCGCTCGGCCAGAAGGTTGCCGAGGCCGCGATGGGCGTGGACGTGACCGGCATCGAGCGCGAGTGCCGCCTCGAACTGCGCCTGCGCCTCCTCCAGTTCGCCAAGCAGCATCAACAGATTGCCGAGATTGACGCGGCCGTTGGCATTGTCCGGATGGTGCCGCACCGCTTGCCCGAACAGCGAGCGCGCCGCTTCGCGGTAACCGGCCTTGAGCACCAGCGCGCCGAAATCGTTGAGCGCGGCGAAGTCGGCCGGCGAGCGGCGGATGAGCTCGAGATAGTCGCGCTTGGCGTCTTCAAACAAACCTTGCTCGCGCAACATCCCGGCGCGCTCGCGCAAGGCCTCGGTGGCGGCGGGATCGAGCGCCAGTACGCGGTCGAGTTCGTGCAAGCGATGTTGCACAGGGTCTTGCGGGCGGCCCCTGCCGGCGGATCGCGGTTCTGCGCGCGGCTTTGCTCTAGTCACGGCGAGAAGGCCCTTCATTGGCGCGGCGAATCAATGCGCGCAGCGGCGATCATAAACCGTCCGCAGCTTCTCCTCCCCCGCTTGCGGGTTGCCCCTCTCCCGCCCTCGTTTTCGCTCGGACACCCTCCGCGGCGATTCGCCGGCGTGGATTTGTTATGCACCGCCAAATCCAACAACAACAATCACCGCACGGAACCGGGTACGGGCGGCGGCATTGTAGGAAAGGTCCGATACCTTACAGAGAGAGGAACCCTGCAATGCGCTCAATCATGCTGGCCATGACGGCCGCTTTCATCTTCACTGGCGCGATGGCCACCGTCACCACCGTGCGCGCCGACGAAACGACCACCGTCGTCAAGCACGACGACGGCGATAAGACCGTCATCAAGAAACAGAATGACGATACCGGCGACAAGACAGTCATCATCAAGAAGCACGACGAATAAGGTACCCGTGTCGATGCCGCGCGCCTGAAGGCCGGCCGGGAACCGGCCTTCGGCGCCTTCTACTCTCGTGACCGTCCGCCGCGCCGCTGCCGCCGCACCGATCAAGCCGCGACAAAATAAAGCCACGGTTCCGCGGAACGAGTGCGCCCCCTCACGCTTGTTCCGGCAATGCCCGCCTCCGACCAGTTCTCTGATTACAATCCCAGCGCTGTCGCCCGCGACCTGATGATGCCAACCGGCGAGGCCGCGGTGGCGGTGATCGGCGCCTGCCTGCTGCTGGGCATGGTGTGGTTCGTTGGCGCGTCCGGCCATTTTGCGGCGAGCGCCAATACGGCGCATACCGCGGCCGCGCGGCCTAGCGCGCAGCCGAGCCTGCAATCGAACGGCGGGCCGATACCGCCGCCGGTGTCGCACGGCTCCGAGGGCTGACGCGGCGATGGCTATCCTGATTGCGTATTTCGTGTGGGTCGTCAGCACGCTCGCCATCATCGCGACGGCTTGGATCGGGGTCGCCGATTCCGGCGCCGAGCGGCTGCATCTGCAGCGCGCCACCGCCATTCACCAAGGCTACGACGCCTCCTTCATGGCGGAGGACGACACGCCGGCGG
>JBARER010000326.1:0-8128 GCA_049796395.1 Xanthobacteraceae bacterium | reverse complement strand
ATTTCGAGGATTGTCTCGGCCATCACGCCTGCCCCTCGAGCGCGGCGGCGAGCTTGGGATCGCCGAGATAGGCCTCGACGACAGCCGGATCGCGCGCGACCTCGGCCGGCAGACCCTCGGCGAGCTTCTGGCCGTAATTGAGCACGACGATGCGGTCGGACAGGCTCATGATCGCCTGCATCAGATGCTCGATGATCAGGATGGTGACGCCTGACTCGCGAATCTTGCGGATGACGCCGATCATGTGCTCGACCTCGGTCGGATTGAGCCCGGCCAGCACCTCGTCGAGCAGCAGCAGCTTGGGTTGCGCCGCGAGCGCCCGCGCCAGCTCGAGCCGCTTCTTGCCGGCGATGGTCAGATGCAAAGCGAGCATGTCGGCGCGATCGGCAAGGCCGGTGAGTTCCACCGCCGCGCGCGCGACGTCGCGGGCGCGGTGCAGCGGCAGATTCTCGCGGCCGAAGCAGGCGCCGACCGTGCAATTCTCAAACACCGTCATATTGGTGAGCGGCTGCACGATCTGGTGCGTGCGCGCCAGGCCGTGACGGGCGACGACGAACGGCTTTTCGCCGGTGATGTCGATCCCGGCGAACGAGATCTTGCCGGTATTCGGCGCGAACACGCCGTTGATCAGATTGAACAGTGTCGATTTGCCGGCGCCGTTCGGCCCGATCAGGCCCAGAATTTCGCCGGGCCGGATGACGAAGGAAAGATTGTTCACCGCCTGCAGGCCGCCGAAGCGCTTGCTGACGCGGTCGAGTTCGAGAAGGGGCGCCGCGCCCGCCGTCATTCGAGCACCTTCTTGGCGGCCGGAAAGCGGCTGTAGATGAAGCCCATCAGCCCGGACGGAAAGAACAATACGATGACCAGCAGCAGCACGCCGGAGATGGTGAGCTGGAAATTGGCGAAGGTCGACGAGGTCAACAGATAGCCACGCAGCTCCTCGTAGAGATAGGCGCCGAGCGCGACGCCCGAGACGGTGCCCGAGCCACCAAGCATGCAGATGACGATTGCCTCGGTGGACAGCGTGAGATCGAAGGCGTCGGACGGTTGAATGAAGGCGCCTTTGAAAAAATAAAGCCCGCCGGCAATGGCGGGCAAAAACGCCGACGCCGAATAGGCGAGAGCTTTGTAGCGCGGGGTGGGAACGCCGAGGATCGCGGCGGCATCCTCGTTCTGGCCGATGGCCAGTAGGCCCAAGCCGAATTTGGAGGTCTTGATGGCGTAGCTGAGATAAAGCGAGGCCCCCATCGTCGCGACTAGCGCGAAATAGATCACCCACAGCGCCCGCGCCGAGCCGCCGAGCGGCAGGAATACCTGCGGCGAAATGTAGATGCCGGACGAGCCGCCCCACGGCGTGAAATTCTCGGCAAACGCCTGCACACCCTCGACGATGCCGATGGTGGCGAGCGCAAAGAACGCGCCGCGCAGCCGCAATATGCCGAGACCGAAAATCAGCGCCAGCGCGCTCACGCCGACGCCGGCGGCGAGCAGGCTCCAGATCAGCGGCCAGTTGTGCGCATAGATCAGCCAGACGCAGATATAACCGCCAAGGCCGAAGAACACGATGCTGCCGAAATTGATATAGCCGGTATAGCCGAGCATGATGTTGAGATTAGACGCGAGCGTGATGTAGACGCAGGCCAGCACCAGGCTTTCGCGCAGCTCGACATTGTTGCCGATCGCGGGCAGGCCCGCGAAGGCGGCGATGACGAGCGCGATGATCCAGAAGAACGGCCGCCGCAGCATTTACAGCGCTCCGCGCCGCGACGCGAATATGCCGCCGGGGAAGGCGATCAGCACCAGCACGAACAGCGCGAACTCGATCACCAGCGTCCAGCTCACCGGCACGAACGGGGTGACCGCGCCTTCCAGCACGCCCAAGGCGACGCCGCCGAGAAGCGCGCCGACCGGATTGCCGAAGCCGCCGAGCACGGTGACGATGAAGCCCTTGAGCTGATAGCTGTCGCCCGACAGGATGGTGAACGGAAACAGCGTGCCGATCAGCACGCCGGCGACACCGGCCAGCGCCACGCCGGTGCCGACCGCGATGGCAAGCAATCGCGTCGTCGGGATACCGACCAGCTCGGCGGCCTCGCGGTTGTTGGCGACGGCGCGCAGCGCTTTGCCGGTCCGCGTATACTGCAGGAAGGCATAGAGCGCGGCAGCGATCACCGCCGCCAGCACCGCGGCGAGGATGTGGGCGCCCGGAAACGTGTAGCGGCCGAGCGAAACGCCCGGCAACGATACCTCGACATTGAACAGCGCCGTGCCCCACACCGCGGTGCCGACGCCGATCAAGATGAGGTTGACCGAAAAGGTCGACAACAGGCTCATCAGCGGCGGCCGCCCGACCATGCGGTGAATGGCGACCCAGTACAGCGCCACGCCGACGAAAAAGCCGCCGATCAAAACCGGCGGCAAAGTCAGATACGGCGATATGCCAAGCGCGTTTGCCAGCAGATAAAGTCCCATCATCCCGGCAACGACCATGGTGCCGTGGGTGAGGTTGATGACGTCCATGACGCCCCAAATAAGCGTCAGGCCCATGGCGGCGAGTCCGTAGACCAGCCCCACCAGCACGCCGTCGATGATCGAAGCGAGGATGCCGAGCATAGGAGTTTTAAGGAAGCGGGGCCGGCAGCAAATGCGCCGGCCCCTGGTTGATTATTGCGTGGCCGAAATCGGATACAGGATATCCGCCGACTTCGCCTCCAGCGGCCAGACCACCTGACGGCCCAGCTTGCCGTCCGTGTTCTGCCACTGCGCCAGCACCATCTTGTGGGCCTCTTGCAGCCCATGATGGCCCGCATCGGTCATGAATTTGACGTGGCCGAAGAAGGTAGTGATGTCGGTTGAGTTGAGCGCCGCCGTCACCTTTTCCTGATCGATCGAACCCGCCTGCTCGATGGCGTGCTGCAGCACCACGCCGCAGGTATAGCCGGCCGCCGCGTGATAGTCCGCCTTGGCGTGGAATTTGTCCTGGAACGCCTTGGCGAATTCCGCCGTGGTCGGCCCGAATTGCGGCTTGTAGTTGACCTGCTGTTCCCACTGCGACGGCACCGACACGCCGAGTGCGGACGGGCCGAGTTCGCCGAACTTGTCGTCGGCCGGCGCCACCAGGATCGAGATCCACTTCATGCCAGCCTTCTGGTCGTGCATCTGACGCGCCAGCGTGGCGCCGTCGGAATAATGGCCGCCGCCCATGAAGGCGTCGGCATTCGACGAGATGATCTTGTTGACGATCGGGCCGAAATCCGTGGTCGACGGCGCGTAAGATTCGTCCATCACCACTTCCAGCCCGGCCGCGATGGCCTGCTGCTTGGCTGCCGCCAGCACCGCCTTGGAGAACGGATCGTCGGAATAGACCATGGCGATCTTGGCGTGCGGGTCCTTGGACTTGAGCGCTTCCACCGCGCCCGACAGGTAATGGCTGGCCGAGGTAATCACCATGAACAGATCTTTGTTGCCGAGCTCGAACGGCTTCTCCTCGGCGCCGCCGCTATCGAGCATGATCTTGCCGTACTGTTCGGAAATGACGGCGGCCGGCGCGGTGAGCCCGGACGAATAAGGGCTGAACAGGAAGTCGGCTTTGTCCTCATTGATCAGGCGGGTGTAGAGCTGCTGGACGCGCCCACCCACCGACTGATCGTCATAGGAGACGAATTTCACTTTATAGGACTTGCCGCCCACCTTGATGCCGCCGGCGGCATTGACCTCGTCGCGCCAGTATTCGTAGCCGCGCTGCTGGCCCAAGGAATCGACATTGAGCGGACCGGTCTGCGAATCGGTAAACCCGACGGTGATGGTGTCTTCAGCGAAGGCCGGTGCGGCGAACAACGTCGCCGCGGCGGCCAACAGGCAAAGCCGTTTCATTAAGTTCCTCCCTGTACGTTCCCTTGGAACGATAGCCAATCAACGATAGCCAGTCGATAAAGCGGCCGCGCCAAAAATTTATTTGGTAAAGCCGCCCGATAGCCCCCACTCTAGCAAGAACCATCGCATAATCCGCCGGGAAAGGCCATCCGCGACAAAATCGCGCGCGGGCGCCTTATCGCGGCGATTTCCTGTGCTAGGCTAAGGCCAATCAAAAAGGGGCGCTTGGCGCTCCGATCAAAACGGCGGTCTTCGGGGGAGGAAATCATCATGCGCATTGCGCGCTTTGCGTTCGCTTCGGCGCTCGTCGTTGCATTAAATGTCGCGCTCGCCATAGTTCTGGGCATGGCCGGTTCGGCCCAGGCGCAGACCAAGGTGACAATCGGCAAGGTCGTCGGTGGCGACGGTTTCCATATTCCGACCTACGTGGCGCTCGACGAAGGCTTCTTCAAAGCCGAAGGGCTCGACGTCACGCTGGTCGAATTGCAGCCGGCCGCCCAGGTCGCCGCCGTTCTATCCGGCAATCTGGACTGCGCCCCGATCCCGTCGGGCGGCGCGCAGGCGGCGCTGCGCGGCGCCAAGATCACCTACATCGTCGGCGAGTCGCTCAAATCGCAATGGACCGTCACGACGCGCCAAGACATCGCCAAGCCGCAAGACCTCGAAGGCAAGACTTTGGGCCTCGGCCGTCCCGGCGGCGCTGATTATGACGAGGCACAGGCGGTGCTGCACCGCTTTTTCCACATGGACGCCGGCAAGGACTACAAGGTCATCTCGTTCCAGGGCGAGGCCGAGCGCATCGCCGCGATGACCAATAACGATATCCAGGGGGCGTCGCTGTCCATCCCGCTCGCGGTCGTGGCGGAGAAAGCCGGGCTGAAGGTGCTGTTGCGCACCGGCGATTACATTCCGCGCGCCGGCGGCACCGTCTGGTGCATGCAAAGCTTCGTCGAGCAGCATCCCGAGACAGTAAAGAAAATCATCCGCGCCATCGCCAAGGCGATCATGTATTTCCGCACCAACAAGGAAGGCTCGATCAAGGTGATGGAGCATCACATCGGCAGCATCAAATCCGACGACGAAGCCGCCGCCATCTGGGATCAGTTGCACGATTCCTATGGCGCCGAGGTGCCGAAGGATCTGTTCGCCGATATTCTGGAATCGCGCCGCCAGACCATGATCGCGGCGCGACAATGGCCGGCGGACAAACCGCTGCCGGACCCCGAGCAGTTCCTCGCCCGCAATCTCCTCGACTCGACGCTGAAGGAGATGAATTACGTGCCGGCCAATCTCACGGCGCCCACGAAGGGGAATTAGTTCGGCACTTGCCGCTCTCGCAATTCGGAATGACGCGCCGCGCTAATCCGCATTGACGTGCTGCGGCCGCCAGCGGCTGAAATGCCGTTCGAGGAGCTTGACCAATCCGGTCATGACCAGCGAGAGGGCGGCGAAAACGATCAGGCCGGCGAACACCACGTCGACCCTGAACTCGCTGGCCGCGCGCACCATGACCACGCCAAGCCCGTCCTGGGCGCCGAAGAATTCCGCCACCACGACGCCGAGCACGGCGCGGCCGATCGCCAGCCGCAAGCCGACGATGATGAACGGCAGCGCGTTGGGCACGACCACGAGCCGCGCGATGTCCCATTCATTGGCGCCGAACGAGCGCACCACATTGACCAGAAGCCGGTCGGCATGGCGCACGCCCTCATAAGTGTTGATCAGCAGCGGGAACAGCGCCCCGAGGAAAACGATGGCGACTTTCGACCACAGACCGAGCCCAAACCACAGCATCAACAGCGGCAAAAAGACCAGCCGCGGCGTGGCATTGAACGCGGTGATAAACGGATCGCATAGCGCCGCCAGCACGCTCGAGCGGCCAAGCAGCACGCCGCGCGGCAGGCCGACAAGGATGGACAGGCCAAGCCCGGCGATGAACGCCTCGGCGCTCACCGCGAGCGGCTCCCAGATCGAGCCGGTGGCGAACATATTCCACAGCGTGCCGGCGATTTCGCTCGGCACCGCGAAGAAGAGCTTGGTGCCGGCTTTCATCGGCACGATATCGGGCAGGAATTGCCACACTAGAAGCATCACGGCGATGCTGCCGGCGCCGAGCGCGGCCGGTTCGATGCGTCGCCACAGCCGCTTGCCCGGCGCGGGCCCCTCGCCGGCGTCGGCACCGACGGCATCGATGGTTTCCGCTTGCGCCATCGCTATTGACCCGCGCGCCAGGGGAAGGCGGTGCGCTCGGCAAAGCGGATGCCTTCGGTCAAGATCACGGCGATCGCCATCACGGTGAGAATGCAGCCGAACATTTTGTCGATGGCGAACAGATCGCCGAAGCGGGAAATGGCAAAGCCGATGCCTTCGGAGGCGGCGAAGAATTCGCCGACCAAAACGCCTATCAAGGCGCGGCCGACGGCGATGCGCGAAGCGGCGACCACATAAGGCAGCACGCTCGGCAGCATGATCTTGCGGTAAAGATCCCATTCCCCGCCGCCGAGCGAACGCACCACGTCGACCAGGCGGCGGTCGAGCGCGCGCACCCCGGCGCAGGCGTTGAAGATGAACGGAAACACCGACAGCGAAAACACGATGATGGTTTTGCCCGGAATGCCGACGCCGAAGAAGATCACCAGGAGCGGCGCCAGCGCCACCAGCGGGCTGGCGTAGAAGATCGTCATCAAGGGATCGAGCGCATAGCCGACGCGCGGCCGCCAGCCCATGACCATGCCGAGCGGCACGCCGATCACGACCGCCGCGGCCAGGCCTAGGAAGAACGGCACCGCGCTGACCGCAAGATCGTAGAATAGGTCGCCGCTCTCGACCATGTCGAGGGTACCTGCCGCGATCAGGCTCGGCTTGCTCATGAACAAGGGATCAAGCGGCACGAACAGAAAGATCGCCTGCCAGGCGGCGAAGAACGCCGCCACCGCCAGCGCGCCGAGCAGAAAATTGCGGTAGCGCCGCAACAGGCTCGGCCGCACAATGATGTCCTGCGTCATTCGCTCCACCTAAACCGCGATTTCGTCCTTGAGCGTGTTCCAGATTTCGAGCTTGAGCTCGTTGAAGGCCGGCGTCACCCGCATCTCGTATTCGCGCGGCCGCGGCAGATCGATGGCAAAGGTCTTCTTAGCCCGGCCGGGCCGTTTGCTCATCACCATGACCCGATCGGACAGATAGATCGCCTCGTCGATCTGATGGGTGACGAACAGTACGGTTTTCTTCGCCTCGCGCCAAATCCGCAGCAGCTCCACCTGCATCAGATCGCGGGTCTGCGCGTCGAGCGCGGCGAATGGCTCGTCCATCAACAGCACGTCGGGATCGGTGGCGAGCGCACGCGCCAGCCCGACGCGCTGTTTCATGCCGCCGGACAATTCGTGCGGATAATGGCTCTCGAAGCCGGCAAGCCCGACCAGTGCGATCAGCCGGTCGGCCACGGCATGGCGTTTGGCGGCCGGCACTTTTTTCAATTCGAGGCCGAGCTCGATATTGTGGCGCACCGTGCGCCACGGCAACAGGCCGAATTCCTGGAACACCATGGCGCGGTCGCCGCCGGGGCCGGCGATCTTTTTGCCTTTCAGCGAAAGCTCGCCGGAATCCGGCTTGAGGAGGCCAAGCAGGATATTGAGAAACGTGCTTTTGCCGCAGCCGGACGGGCCGACGATGGAGAGGAACTCGCCCTCCTCGACCTCGATATCGAAGTTGCCGAGCGCGCGCAGCGGCGCGCGGTTGGCCGGACGAAATGTCAGATTGACGTTGCGCGCCTGGATATAGGCTGCCATCGCTCCCCGTCCGCCGGATTTCCGGCCCGCCGCTGGTTTTCCCGCACTCAAGCATATGTCGCGCGAATGTCCAGACCGCGCCGACAACTCCGGCTCATTCCGGCGTTGGCGCAAGTTCGTGGAACCAGTGACGGAATGCGGCTTGCACCCTATATGCAGGGTGCAGCCGTCATCACTGCCCGGTCGATCGTCCGATGAAGCATCCCCTTCGCAGCGACTTCGCTACCGCCGTCGCCGAGGCCGGCGTGATGGTCACATTCAAGCCGACGAATAGTGTCTTCAGCTTTTACCGGCTCGCCGGCGGCGACGCCATTGCACGACTTGGTGCTGTCTCGCCGCAAGCCGTCCGGCATGCGGGTGCAAGCGGCGATACTGCGGATTACCCTGCCGACGAAGTTCAAGCGATGGCGCAGCGCATCGCGTCAGAAGTCGCTGCGTCGGTGTGGCCCGTTGGGGATGAGGAACAAGCT
>JBARER010000325.1:0-22773 GCA_049796395.1 Xanthobacteraceae bacterium | reverse complement strand
GGCCGAAACCGCCCATCCGGCCGAAACCGAACGCCGCGGCCGAATGCGAGCCGCCTAAGCAGCAGGCGAGAAACAGCAAGCTACCGAGCGCGAGCGCCAGCCGCGGATTCGCAAAACTCTTTCGCATGGCAGGCTCCCATTGTAGCGCTGCTCGAAACGAGCGGAGCAGGAGGAAAACCGCTCAATCAGTCATCGCTCAATCAGTCGTGGCTCAATCAGTTTTGGCTCAATCAGTTTTGGCGATGAAAGCCACGACTTTGTCGTTCTGCAACGTGTTCACAACGCGCGCGAGATCCGCTTTCGCAAGCCTGGTCGTGCCGACGCGCACCCGATAGAACTGGCCACCGGCAGGCCCGCTGACGATGCTGAGCGTGTTCGTTTCCAGGAAGCTTGTGATATCGGCCGCGGTCGCCTGCGGTTGGAAACGAATGAGGACGTAGCTGCCTTCGCGCGGCGTGGTCGTTGGCACGGAGGCGGTCTGGTAGCCGCCTTGGTTGTTCGCCTGGAACACAAAGCCTGTAAGCAGGCCGGCCTGCAGCATAATAACGAGCGCCGCCGCCGCCGCGGACCAGGCCAGCGTGCGCGGCGAAAGGCTCAATAAAAACTCAGCGATGCGGGCGCTGAGATTAGCCGATGGGCTTAGCCGGCGTACCGGCTGCGCGTCGATCTTGGCGAATAGCGTCCGCAGATCGCCCGGTGACGGCTCGCCCGACGTCTCGCCGATCGCGGTTTCCTGTGCGAATTCCGCACGTACCCATTCGTAACGGCTCGCCAGCTCGGGGTCGCTGGCGAGTGCAGCTTCGACTTGCTGCATTTCTGCTGGGTCGAGCGTTCCGGCCGCGTACCAGGGCAGCAGCAATTCAATCTCGCTCGGGCGCGTTGTCTCGTTCGCCGTCGTCATGGCCAGCCTCGTTCGATGCCTTGCTCCATCAGGAGCTCCGACAATTTCCTGCGCGCGTAGAACATGCGCGTCTTCACGGTTGCCTCCGGGATGCCGACGATTCCGGCAACATCCTCCACGGACTTATGCTGGTAGTAGACAAGGTTGACGATCTCGCGATGCTCCGCCGACAGTTTGAGCAGGCACCGCCGCAGCACCGCGGCCTTGTCTTTCTTGGCCAGCGCGATTTCCGGATCGTCAGCCTGATCCGCGATCGTGTCGGCCTTCTCCTCATCAAGCTCCTCCGTCGGCCTGCGCTGCAGCACATTGAGCGCCTTGAAGCGGGCGATAGCGAAAATCCACGTGGAGACCGCCGACCGCCCCTCGAACGTTCCGGCTTGCCGCCAGACGTCGAGGAACACATCGCTATTCAAATCCTCGGCTGTCGCTTCGTTGCGCACCATGCGCTGCAAGAATCGATAAACCGGGATCCGATAACGGGCGAACAGCGCCTCCATCGCGAGCCGATCGCCGTTGGCGATCTTTACGATCAGAAACTCGTCCGAAGTGGTCTGCATCGGCCGCCCTCTGTCGGGCTCTTGAGTGAGGCAGCCGGCAGGCGCGCAGGTTCAAACTAAATCGAAAAAATTTTTGCGCGGCTTTTCGGGTACCGAACGCTCGGGGCAAGTTTCGCCGTTCGGGAGCCCTCGAGCAAGCCGCCCGGTGCCGACCGAACGTTTTGGGGGTTTTTCGCCCAAATTCGGTCCGCGCCACCGCGAATGGCCGGAAAATCGCGACGACTTCACTGCCGAAAAGTCTTTGAACCTTTCTCCGACCCCTTTGTCCCACGGGTATTGGATTTCAATAACCCCCCAACCCGAACTCGGAGAACGACCATGTCACGCAAAATCATCCTCAGTCTCGCGGCAGCGACACTCGCAGTGGCGACGCTTTCTTCTCAGGCCGACGCTCGTGGCTTCGGTGGCGGTGGCTTCGGCGGCGGCCACTCCTTTGGCGGCGGCGCCCATATGGCGATGGCCCGCTTCACCGGCCACGGCGGCCGCACATTGACCCCGATTTTCCCCCGCCATCCCATAATGCCGGGACCGTTCCCGCATCCGCATCCCGGCTTCCCCGGGCACTGGGTATTCCACCATCATGACCACGGCCACTTGGTGTTCCGCTTCGGCCGCTGGATCGACGTCGACGACGTGGTCGATGAAGCGCCGGCTCCGGCCGTGGTGACCGCGCCCGGTCCGTGCACCTGCCTCACCAAGACCTACACGCCGAGCGGGCTTGTTGTGTTCGCCGATGTTTGCACCAAGGAATCGGCGAGCGCTTCGGTCGACAGCAGCGCCGACGCGGCGCAAGTCCCGACCACGCCGGTGGCGGCGACCGCAGTGCCGATGTCAGTGGTGCCGACTGCGCCGAACTATGCCGGCCGCACCTACGAGGATTATCTGGCGGCCAATCCGCAAGTCGCGCCGTCGCAAGCCGCTATCCCGGCGCCACAGGCTCCGCAGAAGAACTGACGGCCGAATACAAGAAAGCATTTCTCTGAACTGTGTCGCCTGCGGCGCTCCCGCAGGCGACCTTTTTTCGTCGTCGGCGATAAGCGATAATCACACCGGTCAAGTCGGGAGACGCCCATGCACATTCGCTTCGAATTCGGCTCGCTCACGCTCGACGTTGAAACGCTCGATACGCCGACGGCAAAGGCGATCGAGCAGACGCTGCCGTTTACCGCGTCGGCGATGACCTGGGGCGAGGAGGTCTATTTCGAGATTCCGGTCACGGTGCCACGCGAGAAGGAAGCGCGCGCGGTCGTGACGCCGGGCGAGATCGCCTATTGGCCGGACGGCCACGCCATCGCCATCGGCTTCGGCCGCACGCCGATTTCGCACGGCGACGAGACCCGGCTTGCCAGCCCTTGCAATATCTGGGCGAAGGCGAAGAACGACGTCAAGGCGCTCAAGACCGTCAAGGCAGGCACGAAGATCAAAGTCAGCGCAGGGTAGCTGCCGCAAGCGAGGCCTGCCGAGCGTTCAGCGCGGCTTCACCCGCCGCGCCAGCGAGATCATCAGATCCCAGGCGTTGCGGATATTGGCGACGAGAAGCGACAGCGCCGCCGCGGCGAGAAGATCAAGCCCCGCCGGCCGCTCGTTGAAGATGAGCCAGGAGGATACCAAGCCTACGGCGTAACATAGCATCGGCACGGCGCCGTAGCCGAGACGGTCGGAAAGATCGGAGATCGAATTACGGTGCACGCGCACCATGACGAGGAGCGAATAGCCGAAGCTGGCGATCGAGGCTACGGCAATGACGACGCCGAACGATTGCCAGGTCTGGGCCGGAATAAGCACGATCAGGCTGAGAAACAGGATATTGGCGTAATGGAATACGACCGGGCTCATATAAGTCGCGGTGTTGGTCCGGCTCTGCGGCTCGGTGGTCAGCACATCGGTGGCGATCGACACCGCGACGAACAACAGCGCCACCAGTGCCGCCGCCGCGGTGCCGAGGAGGGCGTAAAACTCGTGCCAGGGGGAGAGCATGTTGCGGCGATCCTCTTTAGTTCGCCGAAAAGGATCAGCGGGGCACCGTTCACGTTTCACCGTATCCGGGAGACGAGGTTTGCGCTTGCGGAAAATTCCGCTAGCCCCGTCCGACGAACGGCATCATGTTCGCCATCACCGTCATGAACAGCACATTGGTGTCGAGCGGCAGGCTCGCCATATAGACCACGGCGCGGCCGACGTCGTCGGCGGCCATGCGTGCTTCAATCTTTTTAGTGCCGTCGGGCTGCAAGACGCCGTCGCCCTGGACCATGCGCTCGGTCAGCGGAGTGGCGGCATTGCCGATGTCGATTTGGCCGCAGCAAATGTCGTAGCCGCGGCAGTCGAGCGCGGTCTGCCTGGTCAGGCCGGTGACCCCATGCTTGGTGGAGGTATAGGCGCCGCCGCCGGGACGCGGGGTATGTGCGGAGATCGAGCCGTTATTGACAATGCGTCCACCGCGCGGATTTTGCGCCTTCATGATCTTGATGGCTTCCTGCGTGCACAGGAACACGCCGGTGAAGTTGGTCGCGACCACAGCCTGCCACCGGTCAAACGGGATTTCCTCGATCGACATCGCCGGCGCGCCGATACCGGCATTGTTGAATAAAAGATCGAGCCGGCCATAGCTTTCCTTGACCTTGGCGAATAGCGCCTTGATCGAGGCTGGATCGGCAACGTCGGTTTGCACGCACAACGCCTCGCCGGGACTCTGCGCGCCCTCCTTGGCGACCGCCTCCAGCATTTCCTTGCGCCGGCCGGCCAGCACCACCGCATAGCCTTCCTTCATCAGGGCCAGCACCGCGGCCCGGCCGACGCCGGTTCCGGCTCCTGTCACCACTGCAACCTTGCGCGCCGCCATGTGCGTCTCCCTCTGTACCATTCCGGAAGCCGCGTCAGCGGCTGTCCGGAATCCATAACCACGGATCGCGCGGGCGGGAAAGGGCTGCGCCGGATGCGAGATCGCGGTGACTATGGATTCCTGGGCCGGACCGGTTGGGCGCGCCTGGAGTGAGGGCGAAGAGCCGTCAGCTCGCCAGCGCCACTTCCTGATCGGGACTACCGACCCGGTAGGCCTCGGGCGAGGCCAGCCGGTCGCTGATTTCCTCCGCGGGGCCCGGCTTGCCGAAGCGGTAACCCTGCATCGAATGCACGCCGGCGGCGCGCAGGAACAGATGCTGCTCAGCGGTCTCCACGCCTTCCGCAGTCACCTTCATGCCGAGCCCGCGGCCGAGCGACACCACCGCGTGCACGATGGCGGCAGCGTCCGGCGCCTTCTCGATCGCGCGCACGAAGCTACTATCGATCTTGAGTTTGTCGAAGGGGAAACGCCGCAGATAGAGCAGGCTCGAATAGCCGGTGCCGAAGTCGTCGAGCGCAAAGCGCACGCCGATGGCTTTCAGGCGGAGCATTGACAACTCGGCGGTCTCGAGATTGCCAAGGAGCGTGCTCTCGGTGAGTTCAAGCTCCAGACGGCTCGCGTCGAAATCGGTCTCGGTGAGAACGCGCTCAACCACCTCGACGAAGTCCGACCGGCGGAACTGGAGCGGCGAAACGTTCACCGAGACAGCCAGGTTCGGCCAATTCCTGCCGTCGAGGCAGGCCCGCCGTAGCATCCACTCGCCGAGCTCGATAATCAGCCCGGAATGCTCGGCAATCGGAATGAAGCGCGAGGGTGGAATCTCGCCATGGGTCGGGTGCTGCCAGCGCGCCAGCGCCTCGACGCCGAGCACGGTATCGCCGGCGGCGTTGACGATCGGCTGATAAGCCGCGCGCAAGCCGTCGGTTTTGATCGCCTGCAGAAGATCGCCTTCCAGCAATTTGCGGCTCGACAGATCGGCATCCATCGCCGCGTCGTAGATGCAGGCGCGGTTGCGGCCTTCGTTTTTGGCGCGATAGAGCGCCATGTCGGCGTAGCGCAGAATGTCGGCGGCGTCGCCAACACGGCGATCGATCACGGCAATTCCGATCGAGGCTCCGATAATGATGTTATGCCCGGAGATGGCGTAAGGGGCGCAGACGGCGGCGATGATCCGCCCGGCGATCGCCTGCAGCGAATATGAATCCGAGGCGCAGGTGGTGATAATGGCGAATTCGTCGCCGCCCAGCCGGGCCACCAGATCGTCGCCGCGCATGATACGACTTAGGCGCTGCGTGACATTGAGGATGAGTTCGTCGCCGATATGGTGGCCGAGCGTATCGTTGACGTCCTTGAAGTGATCCAGATCGATGTAGAAAACCGCAGCGGACAGGCCGCCGCCGCGCACATTGTTGATGGTCTGTTCGAGCCGTTCGCCGAAATAGATCCGATTGGGCAGGCCGCACACCGGATCGTGCAGCGCCAAGTGGCGAAGCTGGCGTTCGCCGGCGGCAAGGTCGGCCGCGCTACGCCGCATATAGCGGATGCCGAGCCAGATAAATAGCGCGAACCCCGCCAAGGCCACCGCGACAAAGGGCACGACGCTGACAACGATTGCGCCGCCGGGCTGAGAGGGCTGCCACGCCAGGCGAATGATGGCAGCCCTTTGCGGATCGGCGAGATCGAGCGTGCTGTCGCCTCCGGCTTGTCTCGGATCCTGGATCATATGCAAGTTGGTCAATTGCAAATGGCTGCCGATCTTGGCCAACAGACGGCTGCTTAGGCTCTTCACCGCAAGCATGATGGGAGCATGGCCGTTGCCCTGCGCCAAATCGGCGGCGGAGCCGACTGCAATGGCCGTAATATAAGCCGGCCGGTCGAGAAAGCTTTCGATGAGGACGGTCTTGTAGCCCGGGTTGGCCGGATTTTGACCGTCGATCAGCGGCAGGCTCTGCCCGGGAAAGGCGCTGAGCCGCCCGCGCAACAGATCGACCGTTGGCTTGAATTGTGCGGCCAAATCGGCCGAAGGGCTAAAGGTGCTGTCGAGGAAACGGCTGAATTCGAGATTGTCGTCGGCGCCGACGACCACGACCAGATCGAAATCGGATTTCGCCAGCCAGGTTCCGACCTGTTGATCGATCCATTGCGGATCTAAGCCGTCGCGTATCTTGGCGACCGCCTGCGGCGTGGCGGTGACGCCTTCGGCCGTATGCAAGGCGTGCTGGCCGTGCTCGAAGATCGACTGCTTGATCAGTTCGCGTTCGGTGCTGAAGGCAACCTCATCGGCGCGCCGGGCGGAAGCCACCACCGCGACGACGATGCAGACGATCGCGATCACAACAATAGCGCCGAGCGGCAAAACCAGGCGCGCCTGATCCCACCGCGACCCTTTCCTTTCCCCGGCGATTTGCAGGCGCGCCGAAGGCAACACTTTCCACCCATTGCGTTAACTGGTTCGGGCGGACCTTAGGGCGTAAAGCTTTCCAATGGCTTGCAATGTGAGCACCGCCGCTCGCGCAGGCTGTATCGCGCGCTGTTCTGCCCGCCGTCGTTAATGAGATGTAAACGACAGCCGCCCCGCTTAAGCCCGCAATCAGGCCCGCTTGTTGAGATAGGGCGGCCGGGGAATACCGATATGGGCGGCACGCAGCGCCGATGACCAGCGCTCGCGCAGGTCGGTGAAATACGGCTCACCTGGCTCGATGCGGTAGATGAGCTCGGGGTCGCAGGTATCGCGCCGCAGTACCAAGACGTCGATCGGCAGGCCGACGGACAAATTGGACCGCATCGTCGAGTCGATCGAAACCAAGCCCACTTTGAGTGCGTCGTAAATATCCATCTCGAAGGTGATGGCGCGATCGAGTACAGGCTTGCCGTATTTGTGTTCGCCGATCTGCAGGTAGGGCGTGTCGGTGGTGCATTCGATGAAGTTGCCGGCCGAATAGACCATGAACAGTCGCATGCGCTCGCCCATGATCTGGCCGCCGAACAGGAACGAGACGTCGAAGCCCACGTCGGAGGCCTCGAGCTCCTTGCCTTCGGTGGCATGGATCATGCGGATCACATGTCCGACACGCTGCGCGGCCTGGAACATGGTCGGCGAGTTCATCAGCGTCTCGTGCTCGCCGGTTTCCGGATTCTCATAACCCTCGGTCAGGATGCTGACCACCGACTGGCTGATCGAAAGATTGCCCGCCGACGCGATCGCCATTACCCGCTTCTTGGGGTCCTTGAACACGTGCAGCTTGCGGAAAGTCGAGATGTTGTCGACGCCGGCATTGGTTCGCGTATCGGCGAACATCACCAGCCCTTCTCGCACCAGAATGCCGCAGCAATAGGTCATCGAATCGAAGCTCCCCCGTGAAGCGGGTATACAACATCCCTGTCCGCCGGCGTAGGCCGGACGACCGCCTATTGACCGACCTTGATCGCCACTGCCAGCGTCTCTGCGCCGGGACCGTGTCGCGTGCCGCGCACCGTCGCCGCGCCGAGCGCATCCAGGCCGACGGCAATGCGCACGTGAGCGTCGGTCGGGCAGAAGCCGTTCGCCGGATCGAAGGCCACCCAGCCGAGACCGGGCACCGAGGCCTCGACCCAGGCATGAGCCGCCGATTGTGCGGCCTCGCCGTCGCCGCCGCGATAATAGCCGCCGACATAGCGGGCCGGAATACCCAGCGTATGCGCGGCCGAGACGAATATGTGACTTAAATCCCGCGACGGCCCGGCTTTGCGGGCGAACGCCTCGGCGGCGTCGGCGGCGCCCGGAGCATCATCGCTCTCGTGGTCCCATTCATCGTGGAGACGGTCGAGAAGGCCGTGCAATTGCGCCAGGATGTCGCCGCCCTTTGTCGTGGCGGTCTCGTGGGCAAAGCTGCGGATCGCCGGATCGGCCTGGGTCAAGGCGGTGTCGCGCAGAAACAAACTTGGTCCGAAACGTTCGACCGTGCCGCGAACGATGCCGTTGGTGTTCTGCGTCTCGACCACCCCGTCAACCTGGACGGTAAGCTCCGCGAGAGGTCCGTCGGCGGAAAAAGTATGGGTGATATTGCCGAAGGCATCCTCATGCGCGGCAAGCTTGGCATCGGCGGATACGTCGATCCGCCAGTGCGCAACATACTGTCCTTCGTAATTTCGCGGCGTGAGCCGCAGCACTTGGATCACGCCCGTCGCCGGAGGATCGTAGCGGTAGATGTTGCGATGGGCGATATAGATGCGCATGTATCGGAGGAGGGACCACGGAGGACGGATACGGCGCCCGAGAATAGACCGGCTTTATATTTCTGTCCTCCGTCGTCCGTTGTCTATCCTCCGTTACAGAAGATATTGCTGTGAGACCGCAGTTCCCAGCCGATTATTGTCTTCGACGAACTCGTCGATGAATTCGTGCAGGCCGGTCTGGAAAATGCCTTCGATCTTGGCGTTTTCCAGCCGGCCGCGCACCGCGCGGGCATGGCGTTGCGCCGGGCCCTGCCGGCCATAGGCATTGGCGATACGATCGAGATTCTGCACCAGATTCTCGTAGCAGCTCGCCAGCGAGCGCGGCATCTCGTCTTTGAGGATCAGCAGGTCGGCGACCAGCCATGGCTTGACGTTCTCGCGATAGACCCAGTGATAGGCGGTGAGCGCCGAGACGGTGCGCAGGATCGCGGACCACTGAAAGTAATCGAGCGGACCGCCGACCTTCTCCTCGGCCGGCAGCAGCAGATGATATTTCACGTCGAGAATGCGCGCGGTGTTGTCGGCGCGCTCGATGTAGACCCCGAGCCGGGAGAACCAGTAGGCGTCATTGCGCAGCATGGTCCGATAGGCCGAGCCGTCGAAGCGCAACGACGATTCCAGGACCCAGCGCAAAAAACGCGCAAATTCCTCGCGCGAACTCGGACCGTTGCCCCATCTTTTGAGCTCGAGCCAGGCACTATTGATGGCATCCCACATTTCGATGGTCAGCGCCGTGCGCACCGAGCGCGCATTCAATCGCGCGTTTTCGTAGCAGTTGCGGATAGACGACGGATTCGCGGTGGAAAAGGCAAGAAATTCGATGACGGTCTCTTCGTTGGCCTCATCGTAAGTCTCGAAAAACGCGCTGGCGCAGCCGGCCGTGGCGACTGCCGATTCCCATTCGTTGGTGGTGCCGACATAAGCGAGCGGCAGCGCGGTGAGCCGCAACGTGGTGTCGAGAATGCGGGCGATATATTCAGCCCGCTCGACATAGCGGGCGAGCCAATAGAGGTTGTCGGCGGTACGCGAAAGCATGGCGTGGGTCAGCCTTTAAGTGCTCGATTGGTCATGCATCCAGGACCCAGGTGTCTTTGGTGCCGCCGCCCTGGCTCGAATTGACCACCAGCGAGCCCTTCTTCAGGGCCACCCGGGTCAAGCCGCCGGGTACGATGCGGATGCGGGTCCGGCCGGAAAGCACGAACGGTCGCAAGTCGACGTGGCGCGGCGCGATGCCCTCCTCAACGCAGGTCGGGCAGGTCGACAAGGCAAGCGTCGGCTGTCCGATGAAATTGTTTGGATTGGATTTGAGCTTGGCGCGGAAGGCGGCGACACTCGCTTTGTCCGCTTTCGGCCCGATCAGCATGCCATATCCGCCGGAGCCGTGAACTTCCTTCACAACCAATTCCTCGATGTTGTCGAGCACGTAGCTGAGATGCTCCCGTTCACGGCAGCGCCAAGTCGGCACGTTTTTCAAGATCGGTTCCTCGCCGAGGAAGAACTTCACGATCTCCGGCATATAGCTGTAGACCGCCTTGTCGTCGGCGATGCCGGTGCCGACCGCGTTGGCAAGCGTGACGCTGCCCGCCTGATAAGCTGACATCAGCCCAGGCACGCCGAGCGCGCTATCCGGCCGGAACACCAGCGGATCGAGGAAATCGTCGTCGATGCGGCGATAGATGACGTCGACGCGCTTTAAGCCTTCCGTCGTGCGCATCGACACGACGTCATTCTTGACGACGAGATCGCGGCCTTCGACCAGATCGATGCCGAGCTTGTCGGCCAGGAACGAGTGCTCGTAATAGGCCGAATTGTGCACTCCCGGCGTCAGCAGCACGACGGTCGGTTCGGATGCGGCCGAGGGCGGCGCCACCGATTTGAGCGTTTCCAGAAGCTCGTCGGGGTAATTCTCGACGGGAGCGACATGGTAACGCGAGAACAGCTCCGGAAACAGCCGCAACATGATCTCGCGATTTTCCAGCATGTAGGACACGCCGGACGGCGTGCGCGCATTATCTTCCAGAACGTAGAAAGTGTCGGCGTCGATCCGCACGATGTCGATGCCGGCGACGTGCACGTAGATGTCGTGCGGGACCTTTTGTCCGTTCATCTCCGGCCGGAATACCGGATTTTGAAAAACCAGATCTTCGGGGACGATTCCGGCTTTCAAGATTTCACGGCGGCCGTAGACGTCCTTGATGTAAGCGTTGATGGCTTTGACGCGCTGTTCGAGGCCGCGCTTCAAGAGCTCCCATTCCTTAGCGGAAATGATGCGCGGGATGACGTCGAAGGGGATGAGCCGTTCCTGGGCTTCCGGATCGCCATAGACGGCAAAGGTGATGCCGATGCGCCGGAATAAAAGCTCCGCCTCGCGGCGGCGGAAATCGAGGACGTCCGGTTTGACCTCGGTGAGCCATTGCGACAGCGCCGTATAGGCCGGCCGCACGGCGTCTCCGCTGCCTCGCATTTCATCGAACATATTGCCCCCGGCCCGGCATCTACCATAACGTGTTGCGGCACCGTTACTTGTAGCAAGCTTCGCGCCAATTCGAACGTGCAAGCAGGTGGCTTGGTTGCGGCAAAGCGTGGTATTATTGCTCACGTTTTGAGCGGTTTGACCATCGTCGCGCCGCCGGTGGAACCGGAACCTAAGGCCGGTGTTATTGCGGCGGGGAGCCTATATTCATGCTTGAGCCGATCCTGATCGTCGGAATCGTGATGGCCTGTACCGCGTGGTACGTGCAGCACAAATGGCGGAAACGGGTGCGCACTTTGGCGGCGATGCAGGAAGCCACCCGCGATCCGACGGGTCTCGGAATGCTCGCCAAGCGTTATGCCCGCGGCGACATCGATCGCGACGAATATCTGCAAAAGCGAAACGACATTCTCGCCGCGGCCGCCGCCCCACAGCCGCGCTCCTGATCCTCCTTAAAGCTTCCCGCTGGCCGCTGGCTTGAGCCGCCAGCGCCGCCGGGCTAGAGGAAGCGGAGCACGGGAGCGGGCATGGCCGACAGCGTGGCCGATGGAGCGGGCAAAGCCGGGGCAGGGATCGTCACCGCCGCGGTCCTGGTGATCGGCGACGAGATTTTGTCCGGCCGAACCAAGGACAAGAATATCGGCTATATCGCCGAATATCTCACCAATCTCGGCATCGATCTCAAGGAAGTGCGCGTCGTCGCCGACGAAGAGCCGGAGATCGTCGCCGCGATTAATGCACTGCGCGCCCGCTACACCTACCTCTTCACCACCGGCGGCATCGGTCCCACCCACGACGATATCACCGCAGACTGCGTCGCCAAGGCGCTCGGCGTTGTGCTCGAATATCACCCGCGGGCGGTTGAGATCATGCAGGCGCGCGCCGCCGCCACCGGCGGCACGATGAACGAGGCGCGCATGCGCATGACCCGCATTCCAGCCGGCGGCGAACTGGTGCTGAACAAAGTCTCGGGCGCGCCGGGCTTCCGTATCGGCAACGTCATCGTCATGGCGGGAATTCCGAGCGTGATGCAGGCGATGCTGGAATATGTAACGCCTTCGCTGAAGACCGGCGTGCGCATGCTCTCGGAATCGGTGCGAGCCGACTGCCGGGAAGGCGACATCGGCACCGCGCTCGGCGCCATCGCCAAGGCCAATCCTGACGTGATTATCGGCTCCTATCCGTTTCAGAATGACAACGGCACGGCCAACACCAATGTCGTGGTGCGCTCGCGCGATCCGCAAAAGCTCGCCGCTGCTAAAGCCGCCGTCGAGGCGATGCTGCTGCGGATCAAGGCCGAGCTTGCCAAAGCTTGAGGATCGCTGCGCAATCGCGGTCGTGATTCGGTCCTCATTGCATTGCAGTTGATGCCGGTATGACCAGGCGGCACCGCACCCCATCTGCTCTCGCGCGCGCATTTTTCGCGCTGTGTGCGGTCGCCGTGGCATATTGGCCGGCCGTTATCGCCGCGGCGCCGACCGGACAATTGCAAGAATTCGGGATCGTCTATCTGCATGGCAAGGGCGCGTGGCCGGGGGCGTTCAATGGCGGCATTTTGAGTGCGCTGCGCGCCGAAGGCGCGCTGATCGCGACGCCGGAAATGCCGTGGTCGTTCCACCGCCGTTATGCCGCCACCTACGGGGAGGCGATGGCGGAGATCGACGCGGCCGTCGCCGCGCTGAAAGCGAAGGGCGCGCGCCGCATCGTCGTCATCGGCCATTCGCTCGGCGCCAATGCGGCCATCGGCTATGCCGCTCAGCGTCCCAACCTTGCCGACCTCGCCGGCATCGTCGCGCTGTCACCCGGACATTTGCCCGAAGTCGGCGAGATGCGCAGCTTTGTCGCCGGTGCCGTGGCGCGCGCCAAGTCATTGGTTGCCGAAGGCAAGGGCGATGTGGTGACGACGTTTCCCGACATGGCGCAGGGCCTTCCGCTGATCGCGCATGCCACGCCCACGGTCTATCTGAGTTGGTTCGATCCCGACGGTCCGGCCGTCATTCCAAAAAACGCCGCCGCCATCGGCGCGTCGCCGCGCCCGGTGCCGCTGTTGTGGGTGGTCGGCAAGCTCGATCCGATCGATCGCCGCGGCCCCGGTTATGCGTTCACCGCCGCGGCGAAAAATCCGAAGAGCAAATATATCGAAGTCTTCGCCGGCCATCTGACCACGCCATTGGCTGCCCGCGGGCAAGTGGTGGCGTGGATCAATTCGCTGTGAGCGGCGCCTGAGCATGATCCGAAAAAAGGATCTCGGCTTTCCGAAAAGACCCTGATCCAGCGAAATCCTCGCCTTGTTTGACTGCGCGCCGCTACCTACGTTCTCCGGGCGCGGTCGCGCGAGCGGGGTTTTCCGGCGGTGAGCGAATCTGAAGCTCTTTTTGGTGTATTGCGGCAATCGGCCGACGCCGGTTGCGTCGCGGCCATCGAGCGCGCGGTGAAAGAGGCGCCGGACCACGATCTTTGCCGCATCAACGCGCTGGCTTTCGCCGGCCAGCATGGTCTAGACGAAGAGTGCACTATCGCTGCGTTGCTGCACGCCTCGCGGCTCGGCCTGTTCGAATTGTCATGGAACGTCATCTGTCCCGGCTGCGGTGGCGTGCTCGACGCCAGCAACACACTCAAGACCGTCAATCGCGAGGAATATGTCTGCACGTTGTGCGCCACCGACTATAAACCGACGCTCGACGAAATGGTCGAAGTCACCTTCACCGTGAGCCCGCGGCTGCGGCACATCGCCGGCCACCATCCGGATTCGCTGCCGGAGGTCGAATATTACCGCCAGATTTTCTGGAGCTCGGGCGCCGATCTGCCTGAGGATTTGGCGGGGAAGCTCGAGGAATTCACCATCGATTCGATCGAATTGCCGCCCGGCGAGAAGGCGGTTCTGTCGGTGCATTTGCCCGAAGGCTACGTCATCGTGTTCGATCCGGTGACGCACGGTCGACAAATCATTGCCGTCAAGGGCGAGCCGACGCGCGACCGCCAGGCGCTGTCGATGGTGTTCAACAAGGTCAAAGCGCCGGAAGGCGGCGTCGAGATGCGGCCGGGGCCGTTGCGGCTGTCGCTGGAAAACCGCACCGAGCGCCGGGTGTTGCCGACCCTATGGATTGCCGGCGAGGCGCTGCATCATTTGCTCGGCTGCCGGCGGCCCTTTCTGACCGCCAAACGGCTTCTGACCAACCAGACTTTCCGCGACATCTATCAGACCGACACGCTCGATACCGATCAGCGGCTCAAGATCACCAGCCTGACCTTTCTGTTCACCGATCTGAAAGGCTCGACCGCGCTGTACGAGCGCGTCGGTGACCTCGTCGCCTACGATCTGGTGCGCCAGCATTTCCGTGTGCTCTACGATATCGTGGCGGGCGAGACCGGCGCCGTGGTTAAGACCATCGGCGACGCGGTGATGGCGACGTTTGCGACGCCGGACCGGGCGCTCGCCGCGGCACTGCGCATGCGCGAGGCCATGGCCCGCATCAATGCCGAGCGCGACAACGAAGACCTTCTGCTCAAGATCGGCATTCACGAAGGCCCGTGCCTCGCGGTAACGCTCAACAACAGCCAGGACTATTTCGGCCAGACCGTGAACGTGGCAGCGCGCGTGCAGGGCTTGGCGTCCTCGCGCGCGATCTTCGTGACCAAGCCGGTGATCGACAATCCGCGCACGGCAAAGATCATCGAGGATTTGAGCCTGCACCCGGCGGAGCAGCGCGCGGCGTTGCGCGGCATGGCCGACGAGACGGTTGTCTACGAGATTCCCTGATATAGTCTAGGCGGATGCCGCCGCCCGAACCCAATCCCCAGCCGCAGCCGGCCAAGGCCTTTCCGGTCTCCTGGGACCAATTCCATCGCGACTCCCGCGCGCTCGCCTGGCGCTTGAGCGATGCCGGCCCATTCGAAGCGATGGTCTGCATCACCCGCGGCGGACTTGTGGCGGCGGCGATCGTGGCGCGCGAACTCGGCATCCGGCTGATCGAGACGGTCTGCGTCGCGAGCTATAACCATACCCGCCAGGGCGACTTGCGGGTACTCAAGGACGTCGCCGCGAGCGTGGTCGCCGCCGGCGGCGGCGAGGGCGCAGGCGTGCTGATCGTCGACGACCTGGTGGACACCGGGCAGACGGCGAAAATGGTGCGGGCGCTGCTGCCGCGGGCGCATTTCGCCACCGTCTATGCCAAGCCGCTGGGGCGGCCGCTGGTCGACACCTTCGTCACCGAGGTGTCGCAGGACACCTGGATCTTTTTTCCCTGGGATACCGGGCTTGCCTTCCAGCCACCGATCCGCGAGGCCGGCCTCTAGTGGTCCGATTCTAACATTCGCATCCCGGTTCGGCAGGCAATCATGCGAATGTTAGAATCAAAGGACCACTAGCAAATGTCGGTCCTAGTGGAGCTTTTGGATTTGACATTCGCTTCACGAGTTTGCGGCTGGGGGGTAGCGAATGTCAAATCCGCTCCACTAGGGCATGATCCCGAAAGTGACTGCCCTCGGACTTGATCCCGGTTTTCGGAAAAGATCACGCCCCAACAGAATGCTAGAGCCAGCTTTTGATCCATCAAAACGAAGGCTCTAGTGCGCTTGCGGCCGCAATGGGCTATGCTGGTTGAAATCGAACAGGCCGCCAGGAGGATCCCAATGGACGCCATCACGCCCAAATCAAAGCACGACACGGTGGATACCCATTCCCACGTCGTTCGCCCGGCCGACATGGAATGGAAAAAGACCCGCTTTGCCGGCTGCGAGGTCAAAGGGCTCCTCCTCGACAAGGAGAGCGGACTCGTCACCGCGCTGATGCGCTTTGCCCCCGGCGCGACGCTGCCCGACCACGAGCACGTCAAGATCGAGCAAACCTACGTGCTCGAGGGCAAGCTCGTCGACAAAGAAGGGCCCGCCAAGGGCTTTAGCGTCGGCCCCGGCGAGTTCGTCTGGCGCGAGGCCGGCAGCCGCCACGTCGCCTGGACGCCCGAAGGCGGGCTTATGCTCGCCATGTTTCAGGTGCCCAACAAATTCTTCGAGCAGGACGGCCGGGTGACCGATATTTCCGGCAGTGGCTGGGACGAGTTGTGGGGCCATATCTTCAAGGACTAAGGGCCTCAAGGTTCACGTGCCAAGGGCCAAGCCTTGACGATGGCTTGGCCTAGCGGAAGGGCGGGGCGGGCAGAAGATAACGGTGGATGCAATGGATAAGAGCCGACAGATGCTGCGTGCAATGCTCGGCGCCGCTGCGGTCAGCGTCGTGCTGACCGGAAGTGCGGCCGCCCAGATGCCAATGCCCAAATTTTCGCTGCAGAACGACAAGCAGAAGACGCCGGAGGAGATCGAGCACGACAAGGCGATCGACAAGGCCTACCGTTCGGCGACCCAGAAAATCCCCGATCAGACAAACGCTAACGATCCCTGGGCCACTGTGCGCCCGGCGCCGTCCGCCGCGGGGCCGAAGAAGAAATCGGAGTTGTCGCGGACCAAGAAGCAGCAATTATCGGAAGGCGCCAAGAAGCCGGGCGAATGAGCCGTCACTTTTGGTACGGCGGTTTCCACCTTCGGATCAACTCCGAGGGCAGGCTTTTCCGGTTCATGCTTTAAAAATGCAGCGGCGCGGACCGGTTTGTGCGGACCGTGTCGCGGGCGTCGTGTGGCACCCGAATCTCGCGGACCTCTGTTACAATGATCCGCGTTGCGGACATTGCTATAGTTGTCCGCGTTGCGGACGTGGCGAAATGGTAGACGCAAGGGACTTAAAATCCTCTCTGTTATCGTTTTATCATTATAAATCAATAAATTACAAAAATTTGACACTAGCACAAGTCTAGCACAGAATGCGGCGTTAGCACACGAAAATCCCTTGCGTCGAAAATCATGTCTGCGCGTCACGAAATCCTTGGAGGAAAGGTCCAACTTTACAGACGTGATGGACACGTCTGGCATTGCTCTGCGTCGGTCGGCGGCAGGCAGTATCGCGCGACAACAAAGAAAGAAGAACTCCCCCAAGCGGAAGATATCGCCGAGGATTGGTATTTGGAGCTGCGCGGAAAATTCAAGCGCGGCGATCTCGGCAAGCTGGAAGAGGTGGACGCCGAGACAACGTTCGCCGAGGCGGCCGAGCAATTTATTCGCGAATTCCCCATTATGACCGAGGGGCAGCGCAATGCTCAGTATGTCGAGGGTCATGAACGACGGTTACGGAAACACCTCATCCCCTTCTTCGGCGAAAAGGGCTTGTCGAAAGTTACATCCGGACTGATTCAGAATTACCGCATTCATCGCGTGGAGGCCGCAAAAGCCGAGCGCGGCAAGCCCCCGGCGCGTAACACAACACATCAAGAAATTGTTGCCCTCCGCCAAGTCTTGAAACTGGCGGTCAGGCACGGGCATTTGGCGCGACTGCCTGATATGTCGCAGCCATACCGGACCAATGGCAAAATCTCTCACCGAGCGTGGTTCTCCCCTGAGGAATATAAACTGCTTTACAAGGCGACACGCGATCGCGTGGAGCATCCTAAACGGAAAAAGTTCAAGAACGAGTACGCGGACTTGCACGACTACGTGCTGTTCATGGTGAACACCGGCCTCAGACCTGATGAATCCAAGCGCATTCAGGCTCGTGATGTGAAAATCGTCTATGACCCTGGGAGCAAAGAGACGATTCTAGAGATCGACGTGCGCGGCAAGCGGGGCGTCGGTTTCTGTAAGAGCATGCCGGGCGCCGTCCTGCCATTCGAGCGCCTCATGAAGAGGCGCAATCTGGCGCCGTCCGATCCTCTGTTCCCAAGGGATCATCATGAGTTGTTCAACACCATACTCGGTGAGTTGGCACTCAAGTTCGATCGAGAGGGGCAACGCCGAACGTTCTACAGCTTACGGCACACCTACATTTGTATGCGGCTGATGGAAGGGGCTGACGTATATCAAATCGCGAAAAACTGCAGGACCAGCGTGGAGATGATCGAGAAATTCTACGCGTCGCACATCAAAAACATAATCGACGCCTCTGCCGTCAATGTCCGTCGACCTCGATCACAGCGGGTCGTCGAAATACGCGTCGGCGCCAGGAAACCCCTTTTAAAACGGCAGAATTCTCGCGGTTAGGTTTTTCGTTGGCCGAATCCCGCTCGAACGCTAGTATCGGGCGGATATGCGGGCGTGGCGAAATTGGTAGACGCAAGGGACTTAAGCGATTGAGTGCTCTCCGGGAAACCGAAGATGCAGAACTGCTCAAATTCGGGGAATCCGGTAACAGGCAATCCCGAGCCAAGCGCTCCGGTCAGACAACCGGCGCGAAGGTGTAGAGACTAGACGGGCAGCACCTAAGGCGCGCACGCGCTACGGTGAAGGTATAGTCCAGACCACAAACGAGCCGAAAGCGCGAACGCGCCCAGGCGAGGCGGCGAAAGCCGAAGTGGTACGAAAATCCCTCGGCTCGAAAGGGCTGTGCCGGTTCAAGTCCGGCCGCCCGCACCATCGAGGTCGTCCTTCATATGGGTACGACGCCAATGGGGATTGAGTGTTGTCACGATTATAGGGAGCGACAAAAGTTTCATGCCCAAGAGTCCAAGCTTCGATGCAATCGGCAAGCAGACGGATCATATCGACGTCCTGCTAAGCTACAAGATTGTCGAATTGTTCTCTGAAGGGCTTTACGCAAGCCCCAACAAAGCCATTGAGGAATTAGTCGCAAACGCGTTCGATGCGGGGGCGCAGAATGTTCAACTATTGATTCCTGAAAAACTAAGCGATCAAAACGCAACAATCGTCGTCATTGATGACGGCTGCGGCATGAACGCTGACGGGCTCAAACACCAGTGGCTCATCGGTTCGAGCAATAAGCGCGCACTCGCGGAGCTACCTCGCGGCCGCCAGCAAATCGGAAAGTTCGGGATCGGAAAGCTGGCGACATATGTGCTGGCAGGTCGCCTTACTCATATAACAAAATCAAAAGGCAAATATTTCTCGACCTCTATGGATTATACCTTGATCAATCCCAAGGGGAAGAATGAGGTTGCGCCGAAGCGGCCGATACGAATCGCGCTGCGGGTCCTCACCGAAGCGCAAGCAAAGGAAGCTCTTTCTACATGGACAGAAACGCCGGCCTTTAAAGAGGCCGGCATGAATTTGTTCGGAAAGCGATCGCCGCCAACATGGACGGTCGCTATCATGTCGGCTTTAAAGCCGAAGGTTCAGGAACTAATGCAGGGAACTCTTGCATGGGTGCTCCGAACTGCTTTGCCGTTGCGGCCTGATTTTGCGATCTTTCTGAACGGCGAGAAATTGATTCCGAGTAAGCAGGACAAAGGACTGTTGAAAAAATGGGTTCTCGGCAAGGATATTGTCAAATTGCCGCGTCCGGCCCCGAAAGGGGTAGAGCCTTTCGAGAATAAGAGAGTCGATAAAGTAGCTGACGATCGCTTCGGTTTTGACGTTCCGGGTCTCGGACGCGTCACTGGGTACGCGGAGGCGTACAAAGATCTGTTAACTGGAAAATCCGACAAGATCGGTAGAAGTAATGGCTTTTTCGTTTATGCGCTTGGTCGCCTCATCAATGTGCTCGACGGTCATTTCGGCATTTCACCGGACGAGCTTCGTCACGGTACATTTGGCCGCTTTCGGCTTGTAATTCATATTGACAGCCTAGATGGGGAGCTGCGATCGAATCGTGAGACGATCAGCGAAGGGCCGCTTCGCGAGATTGCGCAAAATGTACTTAAGGCCATTTTCAATTACGTCAGGCCTATAATAGAGAAGCATGAAAGCGAAGAAGAGCCGGGCGTAAGACTTGGCCGCAAACTCGCTGAAAGCCCGGCCGGTCTCTCTCGGCGGCCAATCGTTGAACTTGCTCGCGCCGTCGTCGAGGGCAAGGCTAAGTCTCGCTCGCTGATCATTCCCGATCTTAGAAACGAACAGGACAAGACTGCGTTTCTCAAGTCCTTGGATGAACGTGTATCCGGCGCGAAAACATTCGTTACAGGACTCGTGGTCGATTATGACGGCTCGCCCGCCGATGCCATCGCTCGATATGACACGAGTACGGGGAGCCTTCGCATAAATGCTCTTCATCCATTCGTTGCGGCTTTTTATGACGATTTCACGGGAAAGAGCGCCGAACCGCTGGAGCTCTTTGCCATGGCCGAGGTGCTTTCCGAGTCTCATTTTCATTCGATCGGCGTCAAGCCAGAGCAGGCAGATGAGTTTTTAACCGCGCGCGACCAATTGCTGCGATATTTCGCAAATGAATCGGGCCGCCAGAGCGCGTTCGCTGTAGCCCTGTCGCTTAAAGAGGCGCGGAACAACCCCGACAAGCTCGAAGACAAGATGTGCGCAGCGTTCACGACGCTTGGGTTTGAGGTCGCGCGCCTTGGTGGAAAGTCAAAGCCTGACGGCGTGGCGACGGCGCTGCTCTCGGCGGATTCGCACGGTAAGCCGCGCCAGTATGCGATAAGTTTGGATGCGAAGAGCAAGGTGCAAGACAAAGGCAAGGTCGCTGCGGGCACCGTCAAAGTCTCAACGATTGTCCGCCATCGCGACGCCTACAATTGCCAACATGCGTTAGTGGTCGGTCGAGCTTTTTCAGAGGGCGCTATCGAGACAGAAATTGACGATGACCGGAAGAAGTCGAGCTCTGCCGGCGAGCCCAAGACCGTCACTTTAATGACAATTGATGATCTCGCAAAGCTCGTTCAGCTCAGGCCGCTCAAGCAGATTGGGTTGCTGGAATTAGAGGGGTTATTCCAGTGCCGGCTGCCGAAAGAAACTGCGGCATGGGTGGCGGCGCTGGAGAAAAAGACGGTCTCTAAGCCGCCCTACGCCAAAATCGTAGGTACGATTGAACAACTGCAAAAAAAGCGCGCCATGGCGCAGGTGAAGTATGCCGCTCTTGCAAATGAGCTTTCTCATCTTTCTCCCCCGGTAAATTATGCCACTGACGACGAGCTGCGTGATGTGTGCAAAGCGATGGCACAAATGGCGCCAGGAGCCATGTTCGCGACATTCGACGCGGTCGAGCTCGATACCAGCGCAGCAAATGTCATCTCGGCAATCGAGGCTGCGACAAAAAAATGGAGAGGCGAGCAGTAGTGGCGCGACGGAAATTCGGTAAACTCATGTGTATCTGTTTTGGTGAAGTTGATGATCAAATCCCACAATAAGACAATCTACGAAGCGCTCGGACGCGAACCTGTACACCCCTTTCCAGCAAGGATGGCGCCTGGCATCGCGCTTGATATCATTGAAGCTGCCAAAGAACCAATTCGAGTGCTTGATCCTATGATGGGCTCAGGGACAGTCCTCGCGGTTGCCCGCGCGAAGGGCCATAAGGCTATAGGCGTTGACATCGATCCGCTGGCAGTTTTGGTCTCGAAAGTATGGACCACCTCGATTAATGCGGAAGAGGTGCGCGATAAGGCGGCCGAAGTTCTGGCGCGAGCAAGGGAAGATTTCGCCTCACGGCGTGTTTGCGAGGCGTATCCTCGTTTCGCTGATCCAAGTACACGGCGGTTTGCCGCTTATTGGTTTGATGACTATGCGCGACGCCAACTGGCCGCGCTTGCTTCGACTATTGAACGTGTGCGGAATGAGAAAATCCGTGAAGTGCTCTGGTGTGGTTTCTCCCGACTCATCATAACGAAACAGTCAGGGGCATCATTGGCTATGGATTTGGCCCATAGCAGGCCACACAAATCATTCGATCGTGCGCCAATAAAGCCATTTCGCAAGTTTCTGGCGGCGGTAGATCGCGTCATTGAAAATTGCATCAAGGAGAATGACAAAAAGCGCGGGCCAGCACCCTCTATCTATCTTGGCGACGCAAGGCAACTTCCCGTCCAGGGAGGCACGATCGATCTGGTACTAACCTCACCGCCATACTTAAACGCGATCGACTACATACGCTGCAGCAAATTCTCCCTGATATGGATGGGGCACACAATTGACGACCTAAGTGGCACCCGGAGCAGAAGCGTGGGTACAGAGGTCGGCGACCGAGACGCTAGGGATGATCAAGTAATCAGTGAAATAATTACGGAGCTCAATCTGCAGCCAGAATTGTCCGAAAGGAATGAGGCGATACTGGCCCGCTATATCAACGATATGCGCGGTGCTCTTGGAGAAGTAGCGCGAGTTCTCGCACCCGGTGGCAAGGCAGTGTACGTTGTCGGTGAAAATACCGTCAGGGGTACATACATTCGCAATTCGCTTGTCGTCTCGGCTGTCGCTGAATTATCGGGGCTGCGGCTGGAAAAGCGATATTCGAGAAAGCTGCCTGAAAACCGCCGATACCTGCCGCCGCCATCAAAACTGTCGGGCGCCGCATTAAATACGCGCATGCGTCGCGAGGTTATTCTTGCGTTTTCCAAAGCCGAATAAGGAAGTTTCCGAAAATTCATAAGGAGATTCCGCCATGATGTTCCTGGAGATGTCGCGCGACGAGGCGCATGGCGGGGACGGATGGGG
The DNA here is from genome assembly GCA_049796395.1 of Xanthobacteraceae bacterium. Classification (GTDB taxonomy): domain Bacteria; phylum Pseudomonadota; class Alphaproteobacteria; order Rhizobiales; family Xanthobacteraceae; genus BOG-931. Next base: position 349 of record JBARER010000325.1, on the reverse strand, counting down.
TTTTACCGAATGTCTCTGGGCCCCTACTGAGAAAACTGCGGGCGGTAAGTGGCCTTACTGGACAAAAATACTTGCCGTTAACGAGGGCGACCTTGTTTTTCATTTGAGGGGTAAAGGTCAAAGCGCGCATTTTGTGGGATATTCTCGCGCTTCTGGAAACGGATATGAGACGAAAGCCGTCCCCCCGACGCCCGGCATCTGGTCGTATTCAAAAAGGTTTTATCGCGCTGATCTCCAAGATTTCGTACCCTTTGAAAAGCCGATCAAGTTGACCGGCATTTTTGCTAATCAAAAGCAGCATCTAGAAAACTATTTCGATGATAATAAGAAGGCAGGCGCAACGAAGCGT
>JBARER010000324.1:0-14894 GCA_049796395.1 Xanthobacteraceae bacterium | reverse complement strand
GCGCCGGCTCAACGAGCGGGAAGCCGCGATCGTGCGCGGCCATGCCGATTCGATCGCGCTGCGCCTTGCCTGTCACGATCCCGCCGTGCATCGCAAGCTCGCTCCCGGCGGCCAGCAGGCGCGCGCGGTGTTCGAGGCCGTCGAGCAGGCGCGCGTCGAGGCGATCGGTTCCCGGCGCATGGGCGGCGTCGCCAAGAACCTCGCCGCCATGCTCGACGACCGCTTTCATCGCGGCAAGTTCGATGACGTCACCGACCGCGCCGACGCGCCGATCGAGGACGCGCTCGCCATGCTGGTGCGCGAGCGCCTCACCGGCGAGCCGCCGCCGGCACCGGCGCGCAAGCTTGTCGATCTGTGGCGCCCGCTGATCGAGGAACGCGCCGGCCGCGATCTCGATCGGCTCGAACGTGTGCTCGACGATCAGCGCCGCTTCGGCGACATCGTGCACGATCTGCTCGACTGCCTGGACATGGGCGAGGATCGCTCGAGCGAATCCGACGAGGAGGACGGCGAGGACGGCGACGAACAGAATCAGAAAGATGAGAGCGGTCAGGACGGCGAGGCCACCGACAGCGCCGAAAGCGACAAGATGGCCGCCGAAGCCGAGGCTTCGGCCGATGATTTGCCGGACAGCTCCTCGGAGGCGGTCGAGGCCCCGGCCGCTGAAATGGCGGACGATGCCGAAATGGGCGAATCCGAAACCGCCGCCGAGCCGTGGCGGCCGCGGCCCGGGCGCAACGAGCCGCGCGGGCCGGACTATCGGCCATTCATCGGCAAATACGACGAGACCGTAGGCGCCGAGGAGCTTTGTGAGCCCGAGGAACTTGATCGGCTGCGCGGCTATCTCGACAAGCAGCTTTCACATTTGCAGGGCGTCGTCGCGCGGCTTGCGAACCGGCTGCAGCGGTTGTTGTTGGCGCAGCAAAATCGCTCCTGGGAATTCGACCTCGAAGAAGGGCTGCTCGATCCGTCGCGGCTGCCGCGCGTCATTGTCGACCCGATGCATCCCTTGTCGTTCAAGCGCGAGAAGGACACCGACTTCCGCGACACGGTCGTGACGCTGCTGCTGGACAATTCCGGCTCGATGCGCGGCCGTCCGATCACCGTGGCGGCGACCTGCGCCGACATTCTGGCGCGTACGCTGGAGCGCTGCGGCGTCAAGGTCGAGATTCTCGGCTTCACCACCCGGGCCTGGAAGGGCGGCCAATCGCGCGAATCGTGGCTCGCGGCCGGCAAACCGCCCAATCCGGGGCGGCTCAACGATCTGCGCCACATCATCTACAAGGCCGCCGACGCGCCCTGGCGCCGCGCCCGGAAAAATCTCGGCTTGATGATGCGCGAGGGCCTGCTCAAGGAAAACATCGACGGCGAGGCGCTCGACTGGGCGCACAAGCGGCTGCTGGCCCGGCCCGAGACGCGGAAAATTTTGATGATGATTTCCGATGGCGCGCCGGTCGACGATTCCACGTTGTCGGTCAATCCGGGCAATTATCTCGAACGCCACTTGCGCTGGGTGATCGAAGACATCGAGACCCGATCGCCGGTTGAACTGATCGCCATCGGCATCGGCCATGACGTGACCCGCTACTACCGGCGCGCGGTGACCATCGTCGATGCCGAGGAACTCGGCGGCGTCATGACCGAAAAACTTGCCGAGTTGTTCGAGGAGAACGCCGAGCAACCGGCACGGCCGACGCGTCCGCGGCGGCGTCTTAACGCATGAGATGGCGGCACCGTTTCGGCTAGGCTCGCCGGCACGCGGCGCAATATCAGAAAATAGATTCGGGGAGGACACGATGCGGGGACGCCAGAATTGGATTGCCGCCGGCGCGACGGGCTTGATCGTTATGGCCTTGGTCGTTACGGCCTTGGTCGTTACGGCCTTGGCGGCGCTAACGGGTGCATCGTTGGCGCCCGCCCAGGCCGCGAGCTACCCCGACAAGACGGTAACGATCATTTCCGACTCGGGTGCCGGCTCAAGCCCGGATGTGGCAATGCGCATCGTCGCCGCCGCATTGGATAACATCTGGGGACAGCAGGCCGTGGTGGTGAATCATCCCGGCGCCAATGGCAGCATCGGCGCGCGCGCGGCGAGCGAAGCCGCGCCCGATGGCTACACGCTGTACTCGCCGGCGCTGTCGACCTTCCTGGCGCTGCCCACGGTGGCGCCTAACCTGCCGGTGAAGCTGCCACGCGATTTCCTCCCGATCGGATTCATCGCCCAACAGCCGATGTTCGTCGCCGTCGACCCGAAGAGTGGGATCGCCACGCTGCCGCAGTTGATCGATCACGCCAAGAAGTCACCCGGCACGCTGTCGATCGCGGTATCGGGCATTGGACGGGTGACGCATCTGACGGGCTTGCTGCTGCAGCAGAAGGCCGGCATCAAGCTCATCCAAGTGCCCTATAACGCCGGCCCATCCGCGGCGCTCAGCGACGTCGCCGCCGGGCGTGTGACCATGATCATCGAGGGGTATTCCGGCATCATCGGCGCGGTCAACGCCGGACAAGTCAAGCTGATCGCCGTTGCCTCGCCGGAGCGGCTGCCGGACTTTCCAGATTTGCCGACGGTGGCTGAGACGATTCCCGGATTTTCTGCGGCGGGCTGGCTCATCCTGGCGGCACCGCTGGGCACGCCGGCGGCGATCGTCAGCAAGGTCAGCGCCGACGTCGCCAAAGCGGTCCAAGACCCGGACGTGAAAAAGAAACTGGCCGCTACCGGCAGCTATACCGATCCGATGACGTCGGATCAGACGCTCGCGTTCGTCGACAAGCAACAGGACACCTGGCTGCCGGTGCTGAAGACGATCCCGGCACGATAGGCCCTTTGCAGGCAATCTCTTGGGGCCGAAGCCTCGCGCGTCAAGCGCGGCCGCCGACGCTCAGGATCGAGGTGGCCATCGCTCTCGGATCGCGCGGCCGCCAGGCGCCGGTATCGACGCTGCGCAAGAAGTCGTCGACGCAGCGGTTGAACAGCTCCGGCTCCTCAAGGTTGATCGCATGGCCGCTGTTCGGCAGCACCACCAGCGCCGACGTCATGATCGTGCTCTTCAACAGCAGTGCCGGTTCGAGGCAGGGAAAATCCTCATCGCCGGTCATGATCAAGGTCGGCGCCTTGACGGTCTTGATCTTGTCGATGAGGTCGAACAGCGACGGGCGGCGTTTTTGTACGCCGCGCATAGTCAGCGCCGCACCTTTGCCGGAGTGCTGCGCCAATTGTTCGACGAATTCCCGAAACCCGCGGGGATCCTTGTTCTGTAACTGCACGCGCGACGGCGCTTGCGCGTAGCTTTCGGCGGCCTGCGCCATGCTCATGCTTTCAAAGCGCGCCGCTGCCGCCTCGGTCTCCGTGACGAATTGTGCCCGCTTGTCGGGGACCGCTCCATAACCGCACCCGGCGATGACCAGCGAGCGGGCGCGCTCCGGGTAGGTGAAGCCGAAATGCAGCGTGGCGAAGCCGCCCATCGATAGGCCGACAATGTGCGCCTTATCGATCCGCAAGGCGTCCAGCACGGCGCGGATATCGTCGCGGGCGCGATCCTGGGAATAGCGCTCGACATCGTCGGGAACGTCCGACGGCGGATAGCCGCGCGCATTGTAGGCGATGCAGCGATAACTGCGGCTGAAATGGCGAATCTGATTTTCGTAAGCGCGGTAATCGCCGGCAAATTCATGCACGAAAACGATTGGCCGCCCGGTCCCGGTCTCCTCGTAGTAGAGCTTGACGCCGTCATCAGCGGTCAGGTGGGGCATGGTCGCACCTTGATTTTTGCGTAATGTCGGATTTCGCGGAGGCTTGACTGTGCCGGACACGCTTGGATTTCGCAAACGCATCGGCATCGTGGTGCCGTCGACCAATACCACGGTCCAGCCTGAATGTGAGGCGCTGCGGCCCCGCGGGGTCACCAATCACACCGCCCGCTCGACCATCAAGGAGCGGCCGCTCAATACCGAACAAGCCTTCTTTGAGCATATGGCGGCCATGCGCGAGGGCACTGTCGTGGCGATCGAACAGATCATGACGGCAGGTCTCGACCACCTGATCATGGGCGTTGCGCTGGAGACATTTTGGGGCGGCGTCGCCACGGCCGACACGCTGCAAAGCGAGTTGATGAAGCGCGCCGGCGTCGGCGTATCGATGGGCTCGACCGCGGCGGTTGCCGCGCTCAAGGCATTCGGCGCCCGGCGGATTGCCGTGCTGACGCCGCATCAGCCGCGCGGCGACGAGATGGTGCGGTTGTATTTAAATGAGGCCGGGTTCGAGATCGTCCGCCTGACCGGCTTGAAATGCGCATCGCCGCGCGCCATCGCACAGGTGCCGGCCGCCGATATTCGTAGCGCACTCCAGAGCTTGGACGGTCCCGATGTCGATGCGCTGCTCCAGGTCGGCACTGCGCTGCCGACGGTCGCGATTGCCGCCGAAGCCGAGCGGTGGTTCGGCAAGCCGGTCCTGGCGATCAACGCCGTGACCTATTGGGACGCGCTGCGCCGCTGCGGTATCGAGGACCGCATTGTCGGCCAAGGACGGATTCTCGAGGAGTTTTAGCGCACGATCCTAGGCGGATCGGCCTATGCGGCCGCCGCCGCCGTGCGCTTCTTTGCAATCTGGCGCTTGATCTCAAGCACGCGCGGCGAAAGCTCCACGTCCTTGGCTTTGAGCAGGAAGGTATCCAGACCGCCGCGGTGATCGACGCTCTTGAGCGCGTTGGCCGATATACGCAGCCGGATCGAACGGCCGAGCACGTCCGACATCAACGTCACGTTCAAGAGGTTCGGCTTGAATTGCCGCTTGGTCTTCCGATTGGAATGGCTAACCCGGTTGCCGATCTGGCGATTCTTGCCGGTCAGTTCGCAACGCCACGCCATGATGCAATATCCTTCGTATCCCGAAATGCCGATCCCGCGGCCGCCAGAGAGATGTCGGGAGATGGCGCGGACCTATACGGGCGGGGGTTTTGAGCGTCAAGCGCGGCGTCTCGAAAAGTCTTTCTCCCTGGTGTCAGGATGCGGGCGAAAACCACAGAAACGACGCATTCTCCGCGAAAACAGTGGTTCCGCGCCGGGAAACGAGGCCAGCGAGTGCCGTCCTTCATTGTGCTGCAGTCGATCGTCCGTAAAGCCGGCCGCGCCGCTTTGGCGGCGTTTTTCATTTCAGCGCTGATTATCGGGGCCTTAGCCGCCGATGCCGGCCATTGCGCCGTCGCCCAAGGCCGGCTGGAGGCCCAATATACGGCGAGCATCGCCGGCATACCGATCGGCCATGGCAGCTGGGTGGTCGAAATCGCCAACAACCAGTACACCGCGGCGGCGAGCGGGACGACCACCGGCCTCATCAAGTTCTTCACCGGCGCCCATGGCACCAGCGCGGCGCATGGCACTCTAGCCACTGGCCAGATGCAGCCGACCAGTTACGGCGAAACCATTACCTGGGATGGCAAGGTCGACGATGTCCGCATGGCGCTGTCGGCCGGCAAGGTGACCGACTACGACGCCGAACCGCCGCTGCCTCCCGCCCCGGATCGCATCCCGGTGACCGACGCCGATCGCCGCGGCGTATTCGATCCGATGACCTCGATGCTCAATCACGTGGCCGGCAGCGGCGATCCGGTGACCCCGCAAGCCTGCGAGCGCAAGGTTCCGGTCTTCGACGGCCGCGTGCGCTACGATCTGCGCAGCGAATATAAGCGCATGGAGATAGTCAAAGCCGAGCGCGGTTATGCCGGCCCGGCCGCTGTCTGCGCCGTCTATTTCACACCGGTTGCCGGCTATGTGCCGGACCGGCCGGCGGTCAAGTATCTGGTCACGCTCCGTAACGCCGAGGTCTGGCTGGCGCCGATAGCCGGGACGCGGGTGCTCGTGCCATTCCGGTTCTCGATGCCGACGCCGATCGGGACCGGGGTCTTGCAGGCGACCGAATTCGTCTCGGTACCGCTGCCGGGGACGGTGGCCAAGACCGAGTGACCATCGCTCCTGCGGCTTTGCCGAACCTTGTGCCACGCTCCGGCTTCCCCATTATCCACAGGGTGACCACTCTTGACTCGGCGCGGAATCCTTGTCGCTACAGCCGTTAACGGATTCGGAGCCGATGCGGCCGTCCAAAACGCGGATTCCACCCGATCTGGTATTCACAACCGATCGGCAAACCATATGTCGCAGTGAACGAATTCGAACCCGCTCAGAGTCGCCGATTCGGCCGCGATTCGTTCCAGACTCGTTCCACCTCTTAAACACAGGGTTTTCCAGCGTCACGTTGTGGTACAGATGACTGTGCTTGATAGTGTTCACGCTGCGTCAATGCCGGGTTCTTGATGCCGATTTCGTTTTCGCCTCCCCCAAATCGTGATTTGCGTGCCCGTGGTGCCGGTGTCACGGCCGTGCTGGGTCCCACCAACACGGGCAAGACCCATCTCGCCATCGAGCGGATGCTGGCGCACTCGTCCGGCATGATCGGGCTGCCGTTGCGGCTATTGGCGCGCGAAGTCTACAACCGCGCGGTGGAGAGGGTTGGCGCCGAGGCGGTGGCGCTGATCACCGGCGAAGAGAAAATCAAGCCATCCAATCCGCGCTTCTGGGTCGCCACCGTTGAGGCGATGCCGCGCGATCTTGACGTTGCGTTCCTCGCCGTCGACGAAATCCAACTCGCTGCCGATTTCGAGCGCGGGCACGTCTTCACCGATCGGATGCTGAAACGGCGGGGGCGCGAAGAAACGCTGGTGCTCGGCGCCGCGACCATGAAGCCGATTGTCGAGCGGCTATTGCCTGGCGCCAGTATTGTCAGCCGCCCGCGGCTGTCGCAGCTCACGTACTCCGGAGAAAAGAAGCTCACGCGCCTGCCGCGCCGTTCCGCCATCGTCGCGTTCTCGGCCGAAGAGGTTTATGCCATCGCAGAGTTGATCCGGCGTCAGCGTGGCGGCGCCGCGGTGGTGCTCGGGGCGCTGTCGCCGCGCACGCGTAATGCTCAAGTCGACCTCTACCAATCCGGGCAGGTCGACTATCTGGTGGCAACCGATGCCATCGGCATGGGTCTCAATCTCGACGTCGACCACATCGCCTTTGCCTCCGATCGCAAATTCGACGGCTACCAGTTTCGCAAGCTGAGCCCGTCCGAATTCGCGCAGATTGCCGGCCGCGCCGGACGGGCAACGCGCGACGGCACATTCGGCACCAGCGGCCGTTGCCCGCCGTTCGAGCCGGAGCTGGTCCAGGCGCTCGAATCGCACACATTCGAGCCGGTCAAAATGGTGCAGTGGCGCAACAGCGACCTCGATTTTTCTTCCGTTGGCGCCCTGCAGGCGACGCTCGCCGCGGCACCTACCGAGAGCCCGCTCGCCCGCGCTCCGGTCGCCGAAGACATCCTGGTGCTCGACCACGCCGCGCGCGACGACAATGTGCGCGCGCTGACGCGAACGGCCGCTGACGTCGAACGGCTGTGGGAAGTTTGCCAGCTTCCCGATTATCGCAAGATTGCACCGGCCAATCATGCCGAACTCGTGGTCACGGTCTACGGTTTTCTGCAACGTGACGGCAAGATCAAAGACGACTGGTTCGCGCATCAAGCGGCGCTTGCGGATCGTACGGACGGCGACATTGACACGCTGTCCACCCGCATCGCTCATATCCGCACCTGGACTTTCGCCGCCAACAGGCCGGATTGGCTCGCCGATCCGGAGCATTGGCAAAACGTCACGCGGGGTGTCGAAGATCGGCTTTCGGACGCCTTGCACGAGCGGCTGACCGAGCGCTTTGTCGATCGCCGTACCAGCGTATTGATGCGGCGGTTACGCGAAAACGCGACCTTCGAACCCGAGTTCAATAAAAGCGGCGAGGTTGCAGTCGAAGGCCACGTGATCGGCCGGCTCGACGGCTTTGTGTTCCTGCCTGATGCATCGTCGGGCGGTTCGGACGCCAAGGCGCTGCAGAACGCCGCGCAAAAGGCGCTCGCCGGGGAGATTGCCGCGCGTGCCGCGCGGCTCGCCGAGGCGCCGGACGCGCAATTCGTGCTCGGGTCGGACGGGACGCTGCGCTGGACCGGCGCCGCGGTCGGTAAACTCCAGGCCGGGGATGACGTCCTGCGCCCGCGCGTGCGGCTGATCGCGGACGAGCATTTGACCGGCGCATCGCGGGACGCCGTCGAAACACGACTCAACGCCTGGCTCAAATCGCACGTCGAGAAATTGCTCGGTCCGCTCATGCAGTTGGTCGGAGCAGAGGACATCAGCGGCATCGCCCGCGGCGTCGCCTTTCAACTGGTGGAGGCGCTCGGCGTGCTCGACCGGGCGCGGGTGGCGGAGGACGTGAAAGGACTGGATCAGCCGGCGCGGGCTACTTTGCGCAAATACGGCGTACGGTTCGGCGCCTACCACATTTATCTGCCGGCGCTGCTCAAGCCGACGCCGCGCTCGCTCGCCGCGCAGCTTTGGGCGCTGCGGCACGATGGGCCGCAAACCAAGGGCGTCGACGAACTTTCGCCGCTGGCCGGCTCCGGCCGTACCTCCATGCCGGTCAATCGCGAAATCGATGCCGCTCTCTATCGCGTGGCCGGCTATCGCGTGTGCGGAGAGCGCGCCGTGCGCGTCGACATTCTCGAGCGGCTGGCGGATTTGATCCGCCCCGCGCTGGCGTGGCGCGAGGGCGCCACTCCGAAACCGCCTGGAGCGGTTGCCGGCGGCGGCTTCACGGTCGTCAATGGCATGACCTCTCTGACCGGCGCGTCGGGGGAGGATTTCGCATCGATCCTGCGGTCGCTTGGCTATCGCATGGAGCAGCGGCCAAAACCTGCGGAGCCTCCGGCGCCCTCCGAGGAGCCCCCAAATTCGGCCGAGACTGCCCTGCAGACCGAGACTGCTTCGCAGACCGTGAATCCATCGACTGCATCGCAATCCGAGAGCGCACCGCAGGGCGAGGCCGTGGCTGATACCGCCGCAACCGAGTCGCTGCTTACCGATCAGACGACTCCTGCGATCCCCGCCGAAGCGTCCGAAGCAATCGACCACGCGGAAGAAGCCGCAGCCACACCGGCCGAAGACGATGAACAGGTCGCGCAGCAGGCTGCGGATGAGCCGCCCGCGTCCCAGGCCGTCGAGGTTCCGTTTGCCAATCCCGCCGACGCTGCCGAAGTTTCTGCCGACGCGGGCATGGCGCAGCCATCCGAGCCGGTCATGATCGAGGTCTGGCGGCCGGGCCGCGCCGAGGGTGGCCGGCGTCCGCGGCCAAGAGATCGGGAACGCCATCACCCGGTCCGCAGACAGTTTCCCGTCGCGGCGCACCCGCAAGAACCAGCGGCGCCGTCGGTTGCGGCCGCCGAACCCGCGGTCAACGCCACCCCGGGCGCCGAGCCGGCGCAGCCGCCTGGTATTGCCGCTCGCGAAGGGCGTCCTCCGCGCCACCGCCGCAGGCAGGGTGAGCACCGCGCGGAGCGGCCTGCGCGCGAACGGGAACGGCCGCCGGTCAAACGCTTCGAACGGCGCGAAAAGGCGCCCGATCCCAATTCGCCCTTTGCCAAGCTTGCGGCCCTGAAGGCGCAGCTCGAGGCGGATGCCAAGGAGCGGCGCTGAGTGGCGGACGAGCACGAGCGGCAGCGGGTCGACCGCTGGCTATGGCATGCCCGGCTGGTCCGTACGCGGGTCGCGGCGGCGGCGTTGGCCGAGGCTGGCTTTGTCCGCATCAACGGCGTGCGCATTGATGCGCCAGGGCGCATGCTGCGGGCCGGCGACGTGATTACCGTTGCCCTCGACCGCCGCGTCCGCGTCCTGAAAGTGAAGGGTCTGACCGAGCGCCGGGGTCCCGCAGGCAGCGCGGCGGGGCTATATGAAGATATCGATCAGGCAAGGTCTGAGCGGTCAGCCTTGCGTGCCCCTGACCCGATGGGTTAGGACCGAAGCTGCCGAAAAAGCGGTTCAGAGTGTGCAGATGACCTATATCGTCAACGACAATTGCATCAAATGCAAATACATGGACTGCGTCGAAGTCTGCCCCGTGGATTGCTTCTACGAGGGCGAGAACATGCTGGTGATTCACCCCGACGAGTGCATCGATTGCGGCGTATGCGAGCCGGAATGCCCAATTGAAGCGATCAAACCGGATACCGAGCCGGGGGTGGAAAAATGGCTTGGCATCAATGCCGAATACGCCAAGCAATGGCCCAATATCACGGCCAAGAAGACCCCGCCGGCCGATGCCAAGAAATGGGAGGGGGTTGCTCATAAATTCGAGGAGCAATTTTCCCCGAATCCGGGCACCGGCGATTAGGGCACGGGGACTAAGGATTAACCGTTATTAACGATTTTCAGCCGGCGGTGGCCTGATGCGGCGGTTTCGCAGGGCCTTAACGCATTGATTTTGGCTGGAAATGTGATATAGTGCTTCTTACATAAAACAGGGCCCGAGACGCTGCTCCCCTTACCGGGAGCATATTTTTTCGGGTATTTTCGAGGAACCGTCAAAAAGAGGCGTGATTTTCCACGCGAGAGCAGTGGCAGAGAAAACTCGTCGTCGTCCTAAGAAGAGTGCGGCCGGCATGAGCCGGAAAGCTACGAAAACCTCCTCCCGCGCGAGCCGGAGGCCATCACAGTCTACGCGAACCACGGGTCACACCCGGGCTGGCGTGGCGAAGCCCGCGCATCGGCGGAAGCCGGAAGCGGAAGGAGCAGCTTTGGGAATGAATGCGAAGAAGACTACTCAACGACAAGGCTTCAAAACTCACGAATTCATCGTCTACCCGGCCCACGGCGTTGGTCAGATCGTGTCGATTGAGGAGCAGGAAGTCGCTGGCGCGCGGCTTGAGCTGTTCGTCATCAATTTCGTCAAGGACAAGATGACGCTTCGGGTGCCGACCGCGAAAGTAGCCTCCGTCGGCATGCGCAAGCTTGCCGAGACGCCGATGGTCAAGCGGGCGCTCGAAACATTGAAGGGGCGCGCGCGGGTCAAGCGCACCATGTGGTCGCGGCGCGCCCAGGAATACGAGGCCAAGATCAATTCCGGCGACATTGTCGCCATCGCTGAAGTCGTTCGCGACCTCTATCGGTCGGAGACGCAGCCGGAGCAATCATACTCCGAGCGGCAGCTCTACGAAGCCGCGCTCGATCGCCTGTCGCGTGAGGTCTCCGCCGTTCAACGGATCACCGAAACTGAAGCGATCAAGGAGATCGAAGCCGCGCTTGCCAAGGGACCGCGGCGCGGACCGAAGCCGGAGACGGATGAAGAAACCGTCGTTGAAGAAGAAGCGGCGTAACCGAACCGGCATTCGCAGAATTCAAAAGGGGCCCGGCAGCAATGCCGGGCCCTTTGCTTTGAGCGTGACCGTTTAGAGCATGTCCCGCAAAAGTGGAACCGGTTTTGCGAAAAGGACATGCTGAAACAAACAGCTAGGAGCGTATCCCGATTCTGTTAGATCGGGATGCGCTCTATAGGACTGAAAAATTGGGTTTCCGTGCCGGTAAATCACCTCCGGTTAGTCATAAATTAAGCTTCATTTGAAAGGAGATAGTAGCCATAACGCGTGCCAATGGGGGCGTAAAATGCGGTGCACGAATGCGTTCACGCGCAGCCGAGCAATTCCGGTTCTGACCGCAGCCCTCATCGGTTATTTGATCGGCGGCTGGCATCCCGCGGCCTTGCGTGCCGCAGACGGCGCTTCGGCGGCCGACACCGTTGCGCTGCGGTTTCCGCAAGCGTGGGATACGGCTGCTGCGGCCGCGCCGGCTGCTGCGACAGAAGATGTTTTGCCAGGTTCCGGTGTGCTCCCCGAGGCCGCAACGACGGTGCCGGCGAATTCCTCGAGCGACGCTCAGCTCGCACTTCTCGACCCTGCGCCGATGGTTCCCCAGCCTCGCCCGCAGGCGGAACAGATTTCCCAGGATTCAGTGCCGCAACAGGAAGTGCAACTCGCTTCCGCCGAAGTCGCCGCGCCAGTGTCCGCACGCGAGTCCAATGCAGTGCACCGCCCGGCGCTGCCGGCGCGGGTGCAGCGGCCGGTCAAAATACCGGCGGTCGCGGTGCAGCGCCGCCCGATGAATCGGCCGGGTTACATGCTCGATGACGCGCAGATTGCCAGCATCAAGGAACGGCTGCATCTGAGCCCGGACCAGGAACAAATGTGGCCGGCCGTGGAGGTGGCGTTGCGCAACATCGCCTATACGCGCGCCCAACAGGCACGCAGCCGCAGCGCCGGCATCGTGCAGACCGGCGACATCGATCCGGAGAGCGTAGAAAGCCTAAAATCCGCTGCCGTTCCGCTGATCATGAGCTTCGATGACGATCAAAAGCAGCAAGTGCGCGACCTCGCGCACGTCATGGGACTCGACCAGCTCGCCTCGGAGTTCTAAGGCGCCGGGCACAATCCCGGGCTAATCCTCTACGACGCGGTTTTGCTGCGTCAGGTTTATGGCCGGTCGCAAAAGATCGGCAGTGCACTTGGCGCCGATCAAGGCCAAGCCGACAAAACACAATAACTCTCCGGCTTGTACCGGCCCGGCGACGGAAAAGCTGTAGAGCGGCTCATACAGAAAATAAGCGGCGCAAGCTGCCGCTGCGATTGCAGCCAACATTGCGGGCCGGCTGCCATAGAGCACAGCCAGAAATGCCGTCGGCAGAAGATAAAAGAAGACGAGATGCTGCGGTCCGACCGATTCGATCCTGACCACCCACAATATAGCGGTCGCTACCAGCATCACTGCAAGCGCCACCAGGGCCGGCACGGCCATTTTGAAAAAATGCATACGCTCTCCCCCACGCGAAGGCCTTTTCGGCTCTTACCTCCATGATAGCCGAGGCAAATCGCAGAGGAAATAGGTGAAAAGGCCGGTGGGACGACGGCCTGTCGGTTTGGTTTCCGACGCAGCCTACTGCGGCTGTCTCTCTACGACCGGCCGGGCCCCGGCTTAGAACTAATCGACGACGATTTTGACTTCGCTGCCGGGCTTTAAGCGACCGTCCGTCTCCAAACCGTTGAGCACCCGGAATCGATCGACTGCGTGGTCGGTGTCCATGTGGCTCGCCAGCTTCTCGACGCTATCGCCGGACGCGACTTTGACGATTTTCAGGTGCAGCGGCTTGGCTTGCTGGATCTCGGTGAGGCTCATCCGGCGAAACGTCCCGACGGATTCGCGGAACGAGCGATCGGTATCGGGCGTGCGATGCTTGGCGGCAAAGATAAAGCGGTAAACGTCGCTGCCGAAGCGTAGGACGTAAATGCGGAAGTCCCATTGATCGCCTTTGGCCACCGCGGTGGCGCCGGTAAAACCGTTGATGGCGATATCCTCGACGGTTGCCGGATCGATGTTCTCGATCCAGCCGGAGGTCAGATATTGCGCCAGCGTCTGCTCGGCCGGCACGTGCACGACGTCGAGGCGCAACGCCGCTCCGCCGCCGTGTTTGACGCCCAGCACCGCCTGCGCGGTATTGTCCAGCGTGAAGCCTTCGGGCGCCGTAAAGGTGAAGCCGAGCTTGGGATGCAGAAAACGCCGGCCGCGCACAAAGCCTTCGCTCGGATCCTCGCCATAGACGATGCCGTCGATATCGCCGAAATAGGCGTCGCGCGCCTGTTCGCGCTCTTGCGGACTGAGGCTGGCCGGCGCCTTGTATTGCCGTGCCGTGGCGATCGCCTGCGTGACCCGTGCCGGCGTCGATGGATGCGAGGACAGAAAGTCTGGCGCCGCCGGATTGATTGCACCGCTATCGTCCGGCTTGAGCGCGGAGTTGCGCTCCATCGCGGTGAGAAAGCGCGCTGCGCCGTAGGGATCGAATCCGGCGCGGGCGGCGATGCCGATGCCGATCGAGTCGGCTTCGAATTCCTGCTTCTGCGAGAAATTGGCAAGTTCGAGCTTCGACTTGGCGAGCGCCATGGCGCCGGCCTCCGGGTCGCTGACCACATCGGTGACGACGCGGTTGACCAGGTCGACCTGCTGCTGCTCTTTTTCGCGCAACTCGGCGTGCCGCGCGATGACGTGTCCCAACTCGTGGGCGATCACCGAGGCCAGTTCGGAATCGTCGTCGGCGAGGGCGATCAGGCCTCGTGTCACATAGAGCTGTCCCGTCGGCAGCGCGAATGCATTGATCGACTGCGAATTGAGGATCGTGACCTTGTAGTGCAGATCGGGTTTCTCAGATGCCGCCACCAAGCGGTCGACCATCTGCTCGACCACGCTCTGCAGCTTAGGATCGGTATAGACGCCGCCATAGGTCGCCAGAATACGCTGATGCTCGTGCAGCACGGCCGGCGACATCGTGCTATCGGCCGGCTTGGCCGGCGCCGGCAGCGCGGCCAGCGGAATGGTTTGCGATGGCGATGCGGTACACGCAGCAAGCAGAGCCGCCGTGAGCAAGAGCACGGCGGTGAAGCCCAGGCGGCTATGCGCGATTGGCAACCGTCGTCGTTCCACTGCGTCACCTAAAGCCATCGCGGTCATCGATCGCGATCGGCTGTCTCGATCTGCTCCGGACGCGCCGCTTCGATCGAAGGCATATTGTGCGTGCCGCGCGCTTCGACGAAACCGCGGACGATCACACGCTGCCCCTCGATGCCTCTCAGATTAAGCCCGGCGTCCGCGAAACTGCGCTCATTTCGTTTCCGGACCGTGACCGAAAAATCTTCGGACCACCGCTGCCCGAAATTGACGTAGAGCGTCGGCCCGCTTTCGCGCACGGAGACGACCGTGCCTTCCACCAGCACAAATTGACCCCGGTGCTCCAGCACGGCCGCGGGGGTCTCGGCCTCAAGCAGGTCATAATACGGATCGGCCCACAGGCCAAGCTTGGCCCGGCGGGCGGCGTTTTCGCGCGCCAGGAGTTCGGTGGCGCAGGTGTGGCCGTCCACCCGATCGCCGACACGGGCATAGCCGGCAGTAATGAGCTCGCCTTGGACGAAAATCTGGTCGCCGTCGCGCTCGGTATAGGCA
>JBARER010000323.1:0-3845 GCA_049796395.1 Xanthobacteraceae bacterium | reverse complement strand
ACCTTGGCTGGGCCTGCGCCGGCATGGGACTGAAGATCGGCGCCGCCGTCGACCTGTACAACAGCAAAAAGGATGCCAAGCCGCTCAAAGAGCTGTTGAAGAAAATCTACGGCGAGGACGACACCATCAAGTCGCTCGACGAAAAGGGCCTGCAGGAGCTTGGCAGCAATCTACGTCACGGTGTGCCGATCGCGACTCCGGTGTTCGACGGCGCCAAAGAGGCCGACATCGAGAGCATGCTCGATCTGGCTGATCTCGATCACTCGGGGCAGGTGACGCTCTACGACGGGCGCACCGGCGACACGTTC
The DNA here is from genome assembly GCA_049796395.1 of Xanthobacteraceae bacterium. Classification (GTDB taxonomy): domain Bacteria; phylum Pseudomonadota; class Alphaproteobacteria; order Rhizobiales; family Xanthobacteraceae; genus BOG-931. The sequence continues at coordinate 3,537 of JBARER010000323.1, read as the reverse complement.
GATCGCCGGGTGACGGTCGGCTACATCTATATGCTGAAGCTGCATCACCTCGTGGACGACAAGATCCACGCCCGGTCGATCGGCCCGTACAGCCTCGTGACCCAGCAGCCGCTGGGCGGCAAAGCGCAGTTCGGTGGCCAGCGCTTCGGCGAAATGGAGGTCTGGGCGCTCGAGGCCTATGGCGCCGCCTATACACTGCAAGAGATGCTGACCGTGAAGTCGGACGACGTCGCCGGACGCACCAAGGTCTATGAGTCGATCGTGCGCGGCGACGACGCATTCGAGTCCGGCATCCCGGAATCGTTCAACGTCCTCGTCAAGGAAATGCGTTCGCTCGGGCTTAACGTCGACTTGCACAATTCCAAGCAACAGCGCGGTGATGGCGCTGTGCCCGAGGCGGCCGAGTAGCGATCTGTGGGGCGCGGGCGAAGCCCCGCGCATTCCCCACGGCACGGACATTGATATAGCGGCCGACATCGTCGGCAAGCGGAGAGCGCGATGAACCAAGAAATTATGAATCTTTTCAGCCCGCAGGTGCCGGCTCAGGTCTTCGACCAGATTCGGATTTCGATTGCGAGCCCGGATAAGATTCTGTCCTGGTCCTATGGCGAAATCAAAAAGCCCGAGACCATCAATTACCGCACCTTCAAGCCGGAGCGCGACGGCCTGTTTTGCGCCCGCATCTTCGGACCGATCAAGGACTACGAGTGCTTGTGCGGCAAGTACAAGCGCATGAAGTACAAGGGCATTATCTGCGAAAAGTGTTCGGTCGAAGTGACGCTTTCCCGGGTGCGGCGCGAGCGCATGGGCCATATCGAGCTTGCCGCGCCGGTGGCGCATATCTGGTTCTTGAAGTCGCTGCCGAGCCGCATCGGGCTCTTGCTCGATATGACGCTCAAGGATCTCGAGCGCATTCTCTATTTCGAATATTACGTCGTGCTCGAGCCAGGCCTCACTCCGCTCAAGGATCGTCAGCTTCTATCCGAGGACGACTACGTCAAGGCGCAGGATGAATACGGCGCCGACAGCTTCACCGCGATGATCGGCGCCGAGGCAATCCGTGAGATGCTCAAGGCGCTCGATCTGGAGAAGATGGCGGCGGATTTGCGCCAGGAGATCATTGAGTCGACGTCGGAGCTAAAGCCGAAGAAGCTCGCCAAGCGGTTGAAGCTGATCGAGGCCTTCACCCAGTCCAAGAATAAGCCGGAATGGATGATCCTGACGCATGTGCCGGTGATTCCGCCCGATCTGCGGCCGCTGGTGCCGCTCGACGGCGGCCGCTTTGCGACGTCGGATCTCAACGATCTCTATCGCCGGGTCATCAATCGTAACAACCGCTTGAAGCGGCTGATCGAATTGCGCGCACCCGACATCATCATCCGTAACGAGAAGCGGATGCTGCAGGAAGCGGTCGATGCGTTGTTCGACAACGGCCGTCGCGGCCGCGTAATCACAGGCGCCAACAAGCGCCCGCTGAAGTCGCTCGCCGACATGCTCAAGGGCAAGCAGGGCCGGTTCCGGCAGAACCTGCTCGGCAAGCGCGTCGATTATTCCGGCCGTTCGGTGATCGTCGTCGGTCCGGAGCTCAAGCTGCATCAGTGCGGACTGCCGAAGAAGATGGCGCTCGAACTGTTCAAGCCGTTCATTTATTCGCGGCTCGACGCCAAGGGGCTGTCCACCACCGTCAAGCAAGCGAAGAAGCTGGTCGAGAAAGAGAAGCCCGAAGTCTGGGATATCCTCGACGAGGTCATCCGCGAGCATCCGGTGCTGCTCAATCGCGCGCCGACGCTGCATCGGCTCGGCATTCAGGCGTTTGAGCCGGTACTGATCGAAGGCAAGGCGATCCAGCTTCATCCGCTGGTCTGCGCCGCGTTCAATGCCGACTTCGACGGCGATCAGATGGCCGTGCACGTGCCGCTGTCGCTCGAAGCGCAACTCGAAGCGCGCGTCTTGATGATGTCGACCAACAACATTCTGCATCCGGCGAACGGCCAGCCTATCATCGTGCCGTCGCAGGATATCGTGCTTGGCCTGTACTATCTCTCGATCATCCGCGATTTTGTCGAAGGCGAAAAACCGAAGCTGTTTGGCGACTTGTCGGAGATCGAGCTGGCCTTGCATGAGAAGGTGGTCAGCCTGCATTCCCGGATCAAATACCGCTGGGCAGGCCTCGGCGAGGATGGCAAGCCGGTGGTGCGCTGGTACGACACGACGCCCGGCCGCGTTATTCTCGGCTCAGTATTGCCCAAGCGTGCCAAGACTCCGTACGACCTCGTCAACAAGCTGATGACGAAGCGTGAAATTTCCGGAATGATCGATACGGTCTATCGGCACTGCGGCCAGAAGGAAACGGTGATCTTCTGCGATCGCGTCATGGCGCTGGGCTTCCATCACGCGTTTAAGGCCGGCATTTCGTTCGGCAAGGACGACATGGTGGTGCCGCACTCCAAGAAGGCAACCGTCGAGAAGACGCGCGATCTCGTGAAGGAGTTCGAACAGCAGTACAACGACGGCCTGATCACGCAAGGCGAGAAATACAACAAGGTCGTCGATGCGTGGTCGAAGTGCACCGAGGAAATCGCCGAAGCGATGATGAAAGAGATCTCCACGGCACGGCCGTCGGCCGACAAGAGCCAGGAGGCGCTGGTCAACTCGATTTACATGATGGCGCATTCCGGCGCGCGCGGTTCGCCCGCACAGATGCGCCAGCTCGCCGGCATGCGCGGGTTGATGGCCAAGCCGTCCGGCGAAATCATCGAGAGCCCGATTATCTCGAACTTCAAGGAAGGCCTCTCGGTTCTCGAGTACTTCAACTCGACGCACGGCGCGCGCAAGGGTCTTGCCGACACCGCGCTCAAGACGGCGAACTCGGGCTATCTGACGCGGCGCCTCGTCGACGTGGCGCAGGACTGCATCATTACCGATGTGGACTGAGGCACGACCCGCGGCATCAAGGTGCGGGCTATTATCGACGCCGGCACCGTCGTCGCTTCGCTGGCGAGCCGCATCCTCGGCCGCACCACGGCTGAGGATGTGCGCGATCCAAACAGCAACGAAGTTCTGGTGCCGAACGCGACGCTCTTGGAAGAGCCGCACGTGGAGAAGCTGGTTAATGCAGGCGTGCAGGAAATCAAGATCCGTTCGGTCTTGACCTGCGAAACCACGAGCGGCTGCTGCGGCATGTGCTACGGGCGCGATCTTGCCCGCGGCACTCCGGTCAATATGGGCGAGGCGGTGGGCGTCATCGCGGCGCAATCGATCGGCGAGCCGGGCACGCAGCTCACCATGCGGACGTTCCACATCGGCGGCGCGGCGCAGATTTCCGAGCAGTCGTTCGTCGAGTCGAACTTCGAGGGCGCCGTCAAGATCAAGAACCTCAACGTCGCCCGCAATTCGGACGGCGACATGATCGTGATGGCGCGCAATCTGATCGTGGCCGTACTCGATCCCGACGGGACCGAGCGGGCCGTGCACCGTCTTCAGTATGGTGCGCGGCTGAAGGTCTCGGACGGCGAGCACATCAAGCGCGGTCAGCGC
>JBARER010000322.1:0-3217 GCA_049796395.1 Xanthobacteraceae bacterium | reverse complement strand
GCTTGGCGCGATGCGAGAGGCCGCGGGTCCAGGCAAATATCGAGGCGATCGAATTGGTCGAGGTCTCGCGGCCCTTCTGGTGTTCGCGATAGTGGCGGGTCACGGTGCCGTGCGCGGCTTCGGCCTCCACGGTGCGGCCATCGGGCGACAGCAGCACGCTCGTCATCAGCCCGAGCGATCCAAAACCCTGGGCGACCGTATCCGACTGCACGTCGCCGTCGTAGTTCTTGCAGGCCCAGACATAACCACCCGACCACTTCAGCGCGGCGGCCACCATGTCGTCGATCAGTCGGTGCTCGTAGGTGATCTTCTTTTCGGCGAACTTGTCCTTGAACTCGCTGTCGAAGATATCCTGGAAGATATCCTTGAAGCGCCCGTCATAAACTTTGACGATGGTGTTCTTGGTCGAGAGATACAGCGGATAGCCGCGGTTGAGCGCGAAATTCATCGAGGCCCGCGCGAAGTCGCTGATCGACTGATCGAGATTGTACATCGACATGGCGACGCCCGCGCCGGGAAATTGGAATACCTCGCGTTTGATCTCCTTGCCGTCGTCGCCGACGAACGTGAGGAACAGCTTGCCCTTGCCGGGCACCTTGAAATCGGTGGCGCGGTATTGGTCGCCATAGGCGTGGCGGCCGATGATGATCGGCTTGGTCCAGCCGGGAACGAGCCGCGGCACGTTCTTGCAGATGATCGGCTCGCGGAAAATGACACCGCCGAGAATGTTGCGAATGGTGCCGTTCGGCGAGCGGTACATCTCGTGCAGATTGAATTCCTTCACCCGCCCCTCATCGGGCGTAATCGTCGCGCATTTGACCGCGACGCCGAGCTTCTTGGTCGCCTCGGCGGCGTCGATGGTGATCTGGTCGCGCGTCTCGTCGCGCTTTTGCATGCCGAGGTCGAAATACATCAAGTCGATGTCGAGATAGGGAAAAATCAGCTTGTCTTTGATGTACTGCCAGATGATCCTCGTCATCTCGTCGCCATCCATCTCGACGATGGGGTTGGTGACCTTGATTTTTGCCATAGGGCTTCGATCCGGTTGGAGCGCGGTCGGCTGCAGGTTCGGATTGGCAGTGATCAGGCGTGCGCTCGGATAACGCCACCCCGGCAATGCGTTCTATAGCATCGCCGTTCTTGCCGTAAAAGCCGCGTCAGAGCATGTCCCGCAAAAGTGGCAACCGGTTTTGTGAAAAGGACATGCTGAAAGAAACAGCTAGAAGCGTAGCCCGATTCCGTTAAATCGGGATGCGCTGTAGCTCGTCGAACGCCTGCCGCGTCAGAGCGCGGCGAGCGCGGCGTTGAGCGTAGCGCTCGGCCGCATCGCGGCCGACGCCTTGGCGGCGTCGGGCAGGTAGTAACCGCCCGTGTCGACCGGCTTGCCCTGCGCGGCGATCAGCTCGCTATTGATCTTAGCCTCGTTCTTGCCGAGCGTCTCGGCCAGTGGTTTGAAACGGGCTTGCAGCTCCGCGTCCTTGGTCTGCGCCGCCAGCGCCTGCGCCCAGTACAAAGCGAGGTAGAATTGGCTGCCACGATTGTCGAGTTCGCCGACCTTGCGCGCAGGTGAGCGGTTGAACTCGAGAATCTTGCCGATAGCGGTGTCGAGAGTCTCGGCGAGAACCTGCGCCTTGGCGTTCTTATGGGTCTGCGCCAAATGTTCGAGCGATGCGCCCAGCGCGAGAAACTCGCCGAGTGAATCCCAGCGGAGATAGCCCTCTTCCTCGAACTGTTCGACGTGCTTCGGCGCCGAACCGCCGGCACCGGTCTCGAAAAGACCGCCGCCCGCCAATAGCGGAACGATCGACAGCATCTTGGCCGAGGTGCCGAGCTCCATGATCGGAAACAGGTCAGTCAGATAGTCGCGCAGCACGTTGCCGGTGACGGAGATCGTGTCTTGACCTTTGCGAATGCGATCGAGTGAAAACTTGATCGCGTCGACCGGCGGCAGAATGCGGATGTCGAGCCCCGCGGTGTCTTGATCCTTCAGATACTTCTCCACTTTAGCGATCACCTGGGCATCGTGGCCGCGCTTGGCATCGAGCCAGAATACCGCCGGCGTGTTGGTGAGGCGCGCACGGCGCACGCCGAGCTTGACCCAATCCTGGATCGGCGCGTCCCGAAGTTCGCACATGCGGAAGATGTCGCCGGTCTCGACCGGCCGCTCCAGCAGCACGTTACCGTCATCGGCGACGACGCGAACCGTTCCGCTTGCAGGAACTTCGAAGGTCTTGTCGTGCGAGCCGTATTCTTCGGCTTTCTGCGCCATCAACCCCACGTTCGGAACCGAGCCCATGGTCTTAGGGTCGAACGCGCCGTGGGCCTTACAGTCCTCGATGACCGCCTGATACAGCCTGGCGTAGCTGCGGTCCGGGATCGCGGCGACGACATCGTGCAGCTTGCCGTCGGCGCCCCACATGCGGCCCGACTCGCGGATCATCGCCGGCATTGAAGCATCGATGATCACGTCACTGGGCACGTCCAGGCCTGTGATCCCCTTGTCGGAATTGACCATGGCGAGGCCCGGCCGTTTCGCGTATTCGGCCTTGATGTCGGCCTTGATCGCGGTTTTTTCGGCTTCCGGCAGCGTCTCGATCTTCGTCAGCAGATCGCCGAAGCCGTTGTTGAGATTGACGCGGAGACGCTTGAGCGTGGCGGCGTGCTTCTCGATGACATCGGCGAAGAAGACGGAAACAGCATGGCCGAACACGATCGGATCGGCGATCTTCATCATGGTCGCCTTCACCTGCAGCGAGAACAGCACGCCTTCCTTCTTCGCGGCTTCGATCTCTTCGGCAAAGAAGGCGCGCAGCGCCTTGCGGCTCATCACCGCTGCATCGATAATTTCGCCGGCCGAAAGCGGCGTCTTCGCTTTCAGCACCGTGACGGCGCCGTCGGCGCCGACCAGCTCGATGCGGGCGTTGGTTGCCGACGGAACGGTGGTCGAGATTTCCGAGCCGTAGTAATCGCCGCCCGGCATGTATGCCACATGCGATTTGGAGTCCGACTTCCAGGCGCCCATCTTGTGCGGATTGTTGCGGGCGTATTGCTTGACGGCGCCGGCCGCGCGGCGGTCGGAATTGCCTTCGCGCAATACCGGGTTGACGACGCTGCCGAACACCTTGCCATAGCGCGACTTGATGTCCTTTTCGACTTCCGTTGCAGGGTTGTCCGGATAGTCCGGCACGTCGTAGCCCTTGCCCTGCAGTTCCTTGAT
>JBARER010000321.1:0-13539 GCA_049796395.1 Xanthobacteraceae bacterium | reverse complement strand
GCCGCTGTTGCCTTCCGATGCTCCCGAAGTGCCGCCGGCGCCGCCAACAGCGCCATTGCCCCCGGAGCCGCCGCCAAAGCCATAACTGCCCGGGCCGCCGGTGCCGCCGTTACCGCCATTGCCGCCGATGGCGACCGTGCCGTTGGCGGACGCGGTATTCCAGTCGGACAGAATGAGCCCGGTCTGAACCTGAAACTGGATGGCGTTAGTCAAAGCCAGAGCGGCGGCCACTTCCAGCGCGCCAAAGCCCGGGGCAAGCGGCGAGGTGAATGGGTCGGCGGAAGCCGCGGCGATCTGCGCCGCCAACGCCGCCACGTTAGCCGTGGCCGCCCCGACCTGCTGAGCCGCGAGCGCCACGTTGGCAATGGCGAGCGGGTTCGTGCTCCAGCCGGGAGTGCCGAACTGGCCGGCACCGCCAGAGCCGCCGAATCCTGCGGTTGCCGGGTTGCCGCCCGTGCCGGTACCGCCGGGAAATCCATTGCCTACGCCGCCGCCGAAAATGATGCCGTTATCTTGGGCCGCAGCCGGCGTCGCGCCGGCTGTACCATTGGAAATGCCGACGAAATAACCGTTGACGAGGCCGTTGTTCAGCACGCCGCCGGCGCCGGACACCGCGCCCGGTGCAGTCGTGGTTCCGCCGCCGGTGCCGCCGACGGCGGTGTTATTCGAGAAACTTGTATTGTTGAGGATTACGGTGCCGCCATTGTCGACGAAAATCGCGCCGCCGAAGCCTGCACCGCCGCCACCACCGTTACTGCCTGCGCCGCCAGTGGTGGTGAAATTCTGGAGCAGACCGTTGTTGATCGTCAGCGTGCCGCCGTTCGCGACGAAAAGACCTGGTCCGTTATTGCCGTTCATTGTGCCGGTCAGAGTCGTTGCCGTGGTGATGGCGTTCGGGCCGGGAATGACGCTTTGCGCGAAAACGGGAACGCTTGACGCAAGCGCGCCATAGCAAACAACGGCACATACGAGCAGCACCGCAGGACGACCGCCGTCACGATCAGCTCGCCTGATCGTTGCGTCGATCACAGTACGCTTGGTTCTGCCAGTCTTCATTCCCAGTCCTCGTTCGCGAACCGACAGATGCAAACTCACTCCACGCATCAGAACGGCACGCTGCCGCGTACGCTCAGCGTCCAGAACTCGGCGGCGCTGCCGAGGCCGCTGAATTCGCCGTCGACGGCGAGCTGCGATCCATTGGAGAAGGTGGTGATCAGCCCAGCCGCGGTCCGCGCCGCCCAACCCTGCAGGATCGGAGTCGTCGTCAGCCCGTCGGTCGCTGCGCTGTCTTTGGAGAAGTAATAGTCGCCGTAGAGTCCCAGATATGGCGTGAGACTCACCGCGCCTGCGGTGAAGCCATAGCTCGCCTTGAGACCGCCGCTCGCGCGGCTGGTATCGAAAGTACGTAACGCTTGGGCCGTACCGAGGCTGTCGGTGTATGCGCTGTCCTGCTCCCACAGGGCGTAGATTCGCGCCGAAGGCTCGAACTTCCATGCCGCCCAGCTGTAATTGCCAGTCAGGCCGGTGGAGGCGAGCCAGCGGTAGGCGGTGAATTTGCCCGAAGCGGTGCCCGACGTTCCGGCAACCGGAATGTCCGACCACGCGACGGCCGCGTCGAACCGCATTGTGGGTGCAAAGCGCCAAGCGCCGTAGGTGCCGGCGGTGAAGCCGTTGCCGGTGAGGACAGCGTTGAACGCCTGCGAGGTGAAATCGAAATGTTCGTATCCGGCAAGCACGCCGAGCACGATGTCCGGCGTCAGGATGTGGGTCAGGCCCGCCGTCGCGTTTGCCTGCAGGCCTTTGAAGTCGTTGCCGACGGCCGTCGTGTCGAAGTCTGTTCCGCGAACGTCTACCCAGGCGAGCCACTCGCGTGGCGGCGTTATCGGTTTCACCGCTGGCAGTGGCGGTGGCGGCGCTGTCGAAATCGGCGGCGCGGTGTGTCGGCGCGTGTAACCGAGCGCCGCAAAATCGTCATCCACGCCGCCGCTGTTCGCATTCGGATCGGCGCTCGCGGTGTTCGTCGGCTGCGGATCGCCGCCGAGGTAATATGTGAAGCCGCTGCCATTGGGAGTAAGCGTCGGAGGGGTGCCGCCGCCCAATCCGACAGCAATCGCGCCGTCGATTGCGCCGGTGATCGCCTGACCGGACATTTGTGCGACGACCGGCATGGTCGAGACCTGCATCTCGCGCAGTTTGATGCTGTCGGACGGGGCACCGACGATTTGCGTCAGGGACGTCGGGTCGGACGTATTGTTGGTGTCACCGGGATAGGTGGCCGTGATCGAATGGCTTCCAGCAGTGAGCGAGGCGATCGCGAAGGTCGCGATGCCCGCCGACAAGGTGCCAGTTCCGATCTGGGTCGTGCCGTCAAGAAAGGTGACGACGCCGGTCGGCGAATTGCCGGTCACCTTGGCGGTGAAGGTCACGAGTTGACCGACGGTGCTGGGATTGGGGGCCGATGTCAGCGTCAACGTGGTTGTCGCTTTGGAATAAAAGAACTGGTCGGCCGAACTGGTGCCGCTGGTGCCGCCGGGTGCCGCTACTGTGATGTCGACCGTGCCGGTACCGGCCGGCGATGTCGCGGTGATCGAGGTCGCGCTGTTGACGGTGAAGGAAGCCGCCGGTTTGCCGCCAAAGCTGACTGCGGTGGCACCGGTGAAGTTGGTACCGGTGATGGTGACGCTGGTGCTGCCGCCGGGTGGTCCGGTATTGGGCGACACCGCGGTCACCATCGTTCCGCTGGCCGCATAAGCGAACAAGCTGACGGTGCCAGCGGTGCTGGTGCCTCCCGGCGTTGTCACCGTCACATTGACCGAACCGCTGCCCGGCGGCGAGGTCGCGGTGATCGAAGTCGGGCCGTTGACCGTGAACGAAGTCGCCGCTGTGCTGCCGAAGTTGATTGCAGTCGCGCCGGTGAAGTTGGTGCCGCTGATGGTGACGCTGGTGCCGCCGCCGCTCGGTCCGCTATTCGGCGCAAGGCCGGTCACGGTCGGTAACGGCGTGTTGGTGTAGAGGAAATGATCGGCCGCGCTGGTGACGCTGGTGCCGCCCGTTGCGACCACCGTCACGTCGATCGTGCCCGTTCCCGGTGGCGAGGTCGCGGTTATCGAGGTCGCGCTATTGACAATGAATGAGGTCGCCGCCGTGCCGCCGAAATTGACCGCGCCCGTCCCGGTAAAATTGATGCCGGTGATGGTTACAGAAGTGCCGCCGCCGGTCGGTCCGGTGGTCGGCGATATCGAGTCCACCTCCGGCAAAGCTCCAAAGGAGGCCCCGTAGCTAAATTGACTGGCCGTCCCGGTAGAGCTGGTGCTGACCGGCGTCGTCACCGTGACACTGACCGTTCCGGTGCTGGGCGGTGACGTCGCAGTGATCGAGGTTGCGCTATTGACGGTGAACGAAGTCGCCGCAGCACGGCCGAACTGCACCGCGGTCGCGCTGCCGAAATTCTGGCCGGTGATAATCACACTGGTGCCACCGGCGGTGGGGCCGTTATTCGGCGCAAGGCCGGTCACCACCGGCCCATTGGTGTAGGTGAACTGATCGGCCGTGCTGGTTGCGGTGGTGCCGTTCGGCGTTACCACCGTTACGTCGACGGTGCCGGTGCCGGGTGGCGAGGTTGCGGTGATCACGGAGCCGGCCTGCGGTACCGGTCCCGGGTTGACGGTAAACGATGTCGCGGGTTAGCCGCCGAAATTGACTGCGGTTGCGCCAGTTAAATTGGCCCCGGCAATGGTCACGATGGTGCCACCGGCAGTGGGACCGCTATTCGGTGACACCCCGGTCACCTTTGGCGCTAGTCCGCTGTAAGTGAATTGATCGGCTGTGCTGGTGGCGCTGGCGCCAAACTCGTTGGTCACCGTCACATCCACCGTCAGCGCCGACCCCGTGTTGGGCGGCGCCACCGCCGTGATTTGGGTTGCGCTGTTGACCACATAAGATGTCGCCGGTGTGGTGCCGAAACTGACCGCAGCAACCGAATTGTCGAAACCGGTCCCGGTGATCGTCACCAGTGTTCCGCCGACCCCCGGGCCGGTAGCCGGCGAGATCGAGGTTACCGTCGGCGGGATATACGTGAAGGTCGGTCCAGGGGAGGCGCTGGTGCCGGAGGCATTGGTTATGGAGATATTCACGGTGCCGCTGCCGGGCGGCGCGATCACCGTGATCTGTTGAAGGCCCGCAAAAGGAAACGAAGCGCTCGAAGGCGCACCACTCACCGTCGCCAGGGCACCGCCGAAATTGACCTCCGTGATTCCGTCGAAATTAGACCCGATGACGGTCACACTGGTAAATGCACCGCCGCTGGTCGGGCTTGTGGTCAAGATGGAGGGCACCTGCGCAAAGGCCGTGGCACTGGAGGCGATCAGGATGAACGCCGTTGCGGCCAGCGCGGCGAATGTACCGATGGCGCGTCGGCCGGCGTGAACGAGCCAACGCGTCCATGCCGCTCTCGCCACCGCGCGAAATAATTGCAGCGATCGAATCGTACGCGCGCACCGATAAACGACAGGCATATAGCCCCCAGGCAGGCGCCACACGGACGCCCGCAGCCCCGCGAAACCGACGCGCCGGGAAGGATTCCAAACGAGTGAAACGACTGAGAAACACGCGCACGCATCCGCGCAGCACAAACCGTTCATAGGCCCACCCGCCGGGGCCCATGCCGCTGCAACGTCGAACGCTACTGTCGAGAATGACGTCAATGGATGACGTCACGTGACGGTGTCCCGGTTTCGCGCAAACACTTTGCGAAATGGAACTTTCCGTAACAAACAATGACTTGGTAAATGATTGGTAAACAACCAAACGGGCGAGCAAAACGCGCAAACCCCGTGCCGCCGATTGCGAAAAGCCCATCTGTTGCGCCGAGAGAGCCGAATCGTCGAGCCGGTAATCGGCCCGCTTGCGGCGTCGCGCGCTTACATCAGAGTCTTGAATGCCGCGCGTCCGGCATAGACCGCCTGTTCGCCGAGCTCTTTCTCGATGCGCAGCAGCTGATTGTATTTCGCGGTGCGGTCGGAACGAGCGAGCGAGCCGGTCTTGATCTGCCCGCAATTGGTGGCGACCGCGAGATCGGCGATGGTCGAATCCTCGGTCTCGCCGGAGCGGTGCGACATCACCGCGGTGTAGCCGGCCTTGTGCGCCATTTCGACCGCCGCCAGCGTCTCCGTCAGCGTGCCGATCTGATTGACTTTGATCAGGATCGAATTGGCATAACCCTTGGCGATCCCGTCAGCGAGGCGTTTCACATTGGTAACGAATACATCGTCGCCGACGAGCTGGCATTTGGCGCCGATGGCCCGCGTCAGCATCGTCCAGCCCTCGATGTCGTCCTCCGCCATGCCGTCCTCGATCGAAACGATGGGATAGCGGCCGACAAGGTCGGCGAGATATTTCGACTGCTCCTGGCGCGAGCGCGTCTTGCCTTCGCCGTCGTAAACGTAAGAACCGTCCTTGAAAAACTCGGTCGAGGCCGGGTCGAGCGCCAGCGCGATGTCCTTGCCGGGCCGATAGCCGGCCTTCTCGATGGCTTTCATCACGAAGTCGATTGCTTGCTCGGCCGAAGCCAGATTGGGCGCGAAGCCGCCTTCGTCGCCGACATTGGTATTGTGGCCAGCGGCTTTCAGCGCCGTACGCAGCGTATGAAAGACTTCCGAGCCCGCGCGCAACGCCTCGGCAAATGTCGGCAGGCCGAGCGGCACGATCATGAACTCCTGGAAATCGATCGGGTTGTCGGCATGCACGCCGCCATTGACGATATTCATCATCGGCACCGGCAATAGCCGCGCCGATGTGCCGCCGACATAACGGTACAGCGGCAGCCTATTCGCAGCTGCTGCGGCCTTGGCGGTGGCGAGCGAGACGCCGAGGATGGCATTGGCGCCGAGGCGGTTTTTATTTGGCGTGCCGTCGAGGCCGATCATGGCCTCGTCGATCTTGACCTGCGCCTCGGCGTCCATGCCGGAAACCGCATCGAAAATCTCGCTATTGACCGCCTCGACCGCGGTCTTCACGCCCTTGCCGAGATAGCGCGTCTTGTCGTTGTCGCGTAGTTCGACGGCTTCGTGCGCCCCGGTCGAGGCGCCTGACGGGACGCCAGCGCGCCCGCGCGAGCCGTCTTCCAGGATCACGTCCACTTCGACGGTGGGATTGCCGCGGCTGTCGAGAATTTCGCGGCCGATGATGTCAACGATGGCGGTCATGCGCGCTCCCGGTTTGCCGGGAGTTTCTACAGGATCAGACCCGCTGTTGTCATGCCGGCCGAAGGCGCGGTGCCAGCGGTTGAACGCGTCTTACTCGCGTACCGGGCTTTTCTGCGAGGATATCGGCATGTTGCGTGCGGTCTGCACGTTGAGCCATGCGTCTTGCCGCGGATCGCGTTGCTGGCCTGTCAATTTGAACAGTCCGTGCAGCCGATTGTCGATCGTCATGCAAGAACCCCGAAGATTAGGCGTGATGATTTCCAGCTCGCTTATCATGATTAAACTCCCGTATTCATTTGCTTCAATTGCCTCATATTGGAAGCGTTCCGGGCGGCTCTTGCCATGGTCAATAGGAGATTAACGCCTCGACGGCGGCCGGTTGCGGTCGGCTCATCGCTTCAGAATCTTGCTTGGGCTTACCAGGAATATATCAGGGTCCCGGTGCCGGCATAGGTCTGCGATCCGGGGCCGAACTCGCCGTCGAATTTCGCCATTGCCGTCCAGCTCGACGTCAGGTGAAGTTCCGCGGCGGCGGTGGTGAGCGCCGAGTTCTTCGGCGGCGCCGCGCCGTTGACGGTGAAGTTCGACCCAGGCAGCGCCTGGAACACCGCGCCCAGCGCCGGATCGCTGACCCAGTCATGGGCCCAGGCCAGCCGCCCTCGCAACACGAGCGGCATGCCGTCCCAAACGGTCAGATTGTCGAAGCGTGCGCCGAGTTCGCTTCTGGTGTCGGTCGCGTTCATGCTGCTGTAGGTCAGACCGAAGCCGCCACCGGTAAGATCGGTCTCGCTGTAGCCCGGCGTGTGGAAGTCCTGCACCTGCAAGGCAGCATAGGGCGTGACGCCGATGATGTAGCCGGTGAGCGGCACCGCGTAACGATAGCCGGCCTCGCCGCGCGCCGCGTAGCTTTGGCCTTGGAAGCTGGCGGTGATCTGATCGCCGAGCGCAATGCGGTTGGTCGAGAACCAGTGATTGGCGAAAGCCAATGCGCCCGTCAGATAAGCCGGTCCGAAATGGGTGGTGCCGTAGGCGCCGGCCTGGAATGAATCGCTCCTCCCGCTGCCGAGCGACTGCGCCAGATTCCAATTGGTGCCGCCGCCGGCCAACGCAAAGCCGTAACTGGTCGAAGGCGTGGCGTGATAGGTCATGCCGGCGGCATAACCGTAGTCGGTCGCCGTCACGTTGCTCGAGCCGACCGTGGCATTGCCGTCGGTCGTGCTCGAACCGCCGAAGCCGGACGCCCAGGCGCTCCAGCGCTGCTCGAAGGATGGCGCCGACTGTGGCTGCGGACTCCGCAGCACATGATTATAGGCCTCAGCGATGTCGGGCGGCAGGCTTGCCTGGTCGTCCGGCGCAAACTGCTGCGGGCCGCCGGTCCCGCCATCGCCGCCGCCCGCCGTCGGATCGGACAGCATGTTGAGGAAGTCCTGCATCAACTGAAACGCGCTTGTCTGCGCGCCGGTCGCCGGTTGCCCGGACAGTTCATTGAGCGCATTGAGCAGCGTCGGACCGGACAGATTACCGAGATTGGCAAAACCAGTCGGCAAAGCGTCGCCGGCGAGGATCGCGTTGTCGATCGCGTTACTGACGTTCTGCTCGTTGATCGTAGCGTTCAACGGCGGCTGCAGCAGGCTGACCCCGGCGGCGTACGACACATCGACTTCGTCTCCGCCCGTGTCGAACACGCTTGCCGTAGCGCTCAGCTTGATCGAGCCTCCGTAGATGGCGGTAGGATTGAAAGCACCGCTCAAATCCGCTGGCGACGTCGTCAGGATGGTGAAAGTCCGCGTCGCGTAATGGGTGCCAAGGCTTAGGGCCGGCACCAGCACCACGCTGCCGCCGGCGATTGTGACCGTGCCGTTGACGGTGGCTTGCGAGTTCTGCGTCGGATTGATCGCGATCTGGTAATAGCTGCCGCCCTCGAAGGTGACGGTGCCGACGATCGTCAGCGTGCCCCCCGGTGTACCCGGCGTGCCCGGCGCGAGCGTGCCGCCGGCGTAGATGGTCATGGCGGGATCGATCGTGCCGTTGCCGGCGAGCGTGCCGCCCGCGTTCACGTTGACGGTGGCGGCGCTGTTGCTGGCGCCGTCGAGCACCACGGTGCCGGAATTGACGTTCACCGTGTCGAAATTGGTGAAGCTGCTGTCGTAGGTGAACGCGCCGCCGCCGAGCGCGAAGTTGAGCGTATCGCCCGACGCGAGACCGGTGCCGGCCATGTTGCCGGTGATGGCGCCGCCATTGATGTCGACGATCACCGGGTTTGTCGCCGCGCTCAGATCGATCGCCGTGCCGCCGGTGCCGACGATAGTGCCTGAGTTCACGATGGCGTTGCCGGCGGCAAACGTCACGCCCGAGTCGATGGCGATGCCGACACTGGCAAGGATCGCTCCCGCGTTACTGACGTTGCCGGCGAAGGTGGAGACGTTGCCAACATGAATCCCGCTGCCGACGGCGGCCGTGATCGTACCGGAATTGCTGACGCCGCCCGAGAAATTCGAGATGCTGTCGACACAAATGCCGCAATGGGAACCACTGACAACTTTGATCAGGCCGGAATTGCCGATAGTGCCCGAAAAGGCCGAGACCTCGAAGACGTCGATGCCTTGATCGCCGCCGCTGATGGTGCCGCTGTTGGTGATATTGCCGGTAAAGTCGGAAACATTCTCGACGAAAATGCCGAGCTTGGACGTCGCGGATATGGCGCCCGTGTTGACGATATTGCCGATAAAGGTCGAGACGTTGTTGACGACAACGCCGGTTATGCCGGCGGCTACCGCGCCGCTATTGGTGATGCCGCCGATGAACGTCGATATCGCTACCGTGCCATTGTTGGCGACGGAAGCGCCGACCAGAACGCCTACCCTGCCGGCGGCAATCGTGCCGCTGTTGCTGATGCCGCCGGAGAAGTTCGAAACTGTAACCGTGCTCGCTGTCGCCGCTCGCCCGCCGACAAAGATGCCGTCCAATCCAGCGCCGATCGAGCCGGAATTGCTGATACCTCCGCCGAAGCTGGAAATTATCGTCGGCCCGGCGCCCGATCCACCGCCGCCGACGCCAATGCCCCAACCGGTCGGCGCCACGATCCGTCCGGAATTGGTGATGCCTTCCATAAAAGTGGCGATCGTCAATGTGCCGGAGCTTAAGGCAAAGTCGGAGCCGACCATGATGCCGGCCGCGGGCGTGCTCCCCCCGCCGACGGAAATCATGCCGGAATTGCTAATTCCGCCCGCGAAGGTCGAAATCGTGATTGACGAGGCTGTAAAGATGACCCGGCCGCCGACAAAAATGCCGTCGTTTTGGCTACTGATCGTGCCGGAATTGGTGATACCGCCGCCAAAGCTGGAAATTGTCATGACGCTGCCGTTGGCGAGACCGCCGAGCCAGATGCCCCAGCCGCTCGGTGCCAATATCGTGCCGGAATTGGTGATGCCATTGGCGAAGTCAGAGATCGCTATCGCTCCGAAGCCGCCGACGAGGATGCCGGCTTCGCCCGCTGCTGAGATCGCGCCGGAATTGGTGATGCCGCCGCTAAACGTCGAAATCGTCACCGTCGGTCCAAAC
Source organism: Xanthobacteraceae bacterium (assembly GCA_049796395.1). GTDB lineage: Bacteria > Pseudomonadota > Alphaproteobacteria > Rhizobiales > Xanthobacteraceae > BOG-931. The sequence goes on along the minus strand of JBARER010000321.1, from coordinate 3,775 downwards.
CCGGTTTCGCCGACAAGGATCCCAAGCCCGTTGTCCGCTGCGATCGTCCCAGAATTGACAATGCCACCGGAGAAATTTGAGATCAGCACACCGTTGCCGCCGACCTCGATGCCGTTGCCCGCCGTGATCGCGCCGGAATTGCTGATGCCGTTGGCGAAGCTGAAAATTGTCACCCCGGCGCCCGAGCCGCCGACCAAGACGCCGTTGCTGTTCGCCGCGATCGTGCCGGAATTCGAGATCCCGCCAGTAAAGCTGGAAACCGTTACGAAGGAGCCGGTCGTTGGCGACCCGCCAGCAGCATAGCCGCCGACAATAATGCCATTGTTGCCAACCTGAATCAGGCCGGCGTTGCTGACCCCGCCGGAGAAGGTGCCGACGGTCACGAAACCGCGGCTGCGGGCGGTGCCGCCAACAACAACGCCATTTCCTCCCAGCGCGATGGTGCCGGAATTGAGGATGCCGCCGGAGAAATTGGAGACCGTGACGAGTCCGTGGGTGGCCTTGCCGCCGATCCAGATGCCGGTCGCAGAGTTGCCGGAGACGATCTGCCCGGAATTGGTGATACCGCCGCCGAACGTTCCGATGGAAACTATACCGGGGCTGGCGTTGCCGCCGACTTGAATTCCGACCGCAGAGTGACCGGTCAACTTCTCGGCGTCGACCGTACCGGAATTGCTGATGCCGCCGGTGAAAGTCGAAATCGTAACGGTGGCGTTCAGGGCCCCGGTGCCGCCGACAACTATGGTATTGAAGTCCTTGGCGGTGACTGTGCCGGAATTGCTGATGCCGCCGGAGAAGTTCGAGATCGTGAGGCTGCTGCCGGTGTAATAGGCTCTGCCGCCGATCCAGATGCCGCCGGCCCCTATGATCGTGCCGGAATTACTGATGCCGCCGGCGACCGTCAAAATCGAGAGCGTCGCCGTGGTGGCGGCGACCCGGCCGCCGATCTGAACGCCGTTGCCGCCGGCTAGGATCGTGCCGGAATTGTTGATGCCGCCGGTGAAGGTTGAAATCGTAAGCTTGGCGCCATTGAGCGCCGAGCCGCCAACAATGGCGCCGTTATTCGACACGGTGTTGATCAGGCCGGAATTGGTGATGCCGTTCGAAAACGCGGAAACAACAACCGATCCTCTAGTGCCGTCGGCGACACCGCCGACGATAATGGCGGTCGATACCACCGAGATCGTACCCGAATTAGAGATGCCGCCGCCGAACGTTCCAACAGAAACGGCGGCGTTGGTCGCTTTGCCGCCAACCTCAATGCCGGTCGCGGTGTGCGCGGCGAGCTGCTGCGCGACGATCATGCCGGAGTTGGAGATGCCGCCCGTAAAGGTCGAAATCGTGACCCTGGCTCCATTGGTCGCCGTGCCGCCGACGAAAATGACATCGTTGAAGCGAGCCGTAACATTTCCGGAATTGCTGATGCCGCCGGAGAAATTCGAGATCGTCAGGCTGCTCTTCGTATGAAAGGCTCTGCCGCCGACCCAGATGCCTTCGGCACCGGCGGAGATCGTGCCCGCATTGCTGATGCCGCCGGAAAAAGTGGAAACGTCGACGCTGCCGCCTGTATTTGCTTGGCCGCCAAGCCAAATGCCGCTGCCCCCGGCCCCGCCTCCCGAAATTGCGCCGGTATTGGTGATGCCGCCGGCGAAGGTTGAAACCGTGACGTTGCCGCCGGCCAACGCCGTGCCGGCTACCCAAATGCCGTTGCCGCCGCCGCCGGCGGAGATCGTGCCCGCGTTGCTGATGCCGCCGCCGAAGGACGAAATCGCAATGTGCGTGCCCGTCACTTTGCCGCCAACAACGATGCCGGCGCCCGATGCGGATGTGATGGCGCCGTAATTGGCGATGCCACCCGAAAAGACCGCGCCGCTCACCGACACGGCGGCGTGTGCGCCGGTGGCGTTAATTGCGCTGGCGCTGTCGATAAAGATGCCGCCAGACAGCGTGCCAGTGTCGACGATCTGGCCGTTGATGGTGCTGCTATCGATGGCGATGCCGCCGGTTACCGTGCCGGAATTGATGAGATTTCCGGTGATGGTGGCGTTGTACGCCGTGATGCCGGTCTTGGTGACGTTACCGTTGGGGGCTGTATTGCCGACCGGTCCGGTCAGGGAGCCGGTCTCGAGCACGCAGGGCACGGTTGCGTTGTTCAATCCGGTCGCACAGCCGGCCGGCAGGCTGAAGGTCAACGATACCGACGTGCCGGCGTAGCCAAGCACTCCCGTTAGATGCTCGTAACTGACATTCGGTGCGAACGTGTTGGCACCGCCGAGCCCACCGCCGGTATCGCTCAGGATCGTGTACGGCGTACCGACCTGCACCGCACTGTAAGGTGAGATTGCAACCGTGCCGCCACCAAGCGTCGCTGTCCCGCTGACCGACGCCAGGCTGACATTGCTGGTGCCGGAGATGGTGTCGACATAGGTCGCGCCGGGAACGAAACCCAGCGAGCCAGCGATGGTCAGCACGCCGCCGGCGGTGCCGGGCGCGCCGGGCTCAAGCGCGCCGCCGCTGTTGATGGCGACCGCTCCGGTGACGGTGATGATGCCGGTTCCGGCAAGCGTGCCGCCATTGCTGACGTTGACGCTGCCGGTGACGGTATTGCTGGTGCCGTTGGCGACTAGCGTCGTGCCGTTGCCGACATTGACGCGGCTGACGCCGATGAAGTTGTTGTTGTCCGTATAAGTGCCGGGCGTGCTCAGCGCGAAATTGATCGTGCCGTTACCCTGCCCGACGATGTCGCCGAGGATGGTGCCGCCATTGACGTTGACCACGTCGGCATTCGGCGAGAGCGCGATCGTGCCGCTGATGGTGCCCGCCTCTTGGTCGATGATGACCGGGCTCGTCGCGTTGGTGGCGTAGATACCGTAGACGCTGCCGCTGATCAGGCCGGTATTGACGATCGCACCGCCGTGGAACGTCGCGCAGTCGCAGACGTAAATGCCGGTCAGGCCGCCGGTGATGGTGCCGCTGTTCGACACATTGCCGAAAAACGAGGTCGCGCCCAGCACGATGCCGGCGCCGGTGGGACCCACCGTGACGGTGCCGGTGTTGGTAATGCCACCGATGAACGTCGAGATCCCTCGCGTGCCGATGCCGGAAAAGCCACCCGAAACCAGGCCCGAATTGAAAATTCCGCCTTGGGCCGAGGTGCCGAATTGCACGACATTACTGACGAGAATGCCAACGCTGTTGAATCCGATCGCCGCGATCGTGCCCGAATTGCTTATGCCGCCGGCAAACGTCGATACCGACGGCGCGAAGGGGTTGCTTCCGCCAACAAAAATGCCGACCTCTCCAGCCAGGATCGAGCCGGAATTGGCGATGCCGCCGGAGAAGGTTGAAATGTTGACGCTGGCGTAGGGGCCCGCGGCATAGCCGCCGACCCAGATGGCGTATTCGCCAGCCTGAATCGTACCGGAATTGCTGATACCGCCGCCAAAGGTCGAAATGGCGACGGTGCTGAGGAAGCGGGAGGCCGTGCCGCCGACCCGGATGCCGTTTCGACTTGTGATGATAGTGCCGGAATTGCTGATCCCGCCACCGAAGCTGGAGATAGCGACGCGGCCGAAAGTGAACGCGGACCCGCCGACCAAGATGCCGTTGCGCGTCGCCGCAATGGTGCCGGAATTGGTGATGCCGCCCGAAAAGGTCGACACCACGACGCTGGCGAAGCTTGCGGTGCCGCCCACAAAAATACCGTTGCCGCCCGCGGTAATGCTGCCCGAATTGCTGATGCCGCCGGCGCTGGCGGTGCCGAATGCGCTTATCC
>JBARER010000320.1:0-7027 GCA_049796395.1 Xanthobacteraceae bacterium | reverse complement strand
AACGCCGGCAGGCGAGCGCGCCCGATAGCGGAAAGGGCGGCGCAAGCCGCCATATCCGTGGCGCGCCCTGTGCGCCGCTTGCGTACAGGTCGTGGAATACCGCGTCTGCCGGCGGTCCGCTTCCTTCCTTTTATTTCTTCGTAGCCCGGGTTGAATGCAACGAAACCCGGGAGCGGCATAAAGGCTGCTCGATCGTACCCGGATTTCGCTCCGCTCCATCCGGGCTGCGGCGTGAAAACGACATTGATGGTTTGTTGCCTCCGCCCCCGCGAAAGCGGGGGAGGGGGACCGACCGTAGCTTGCGCAGCAAGCGAAGGGCGGTGGAGGGGGCGTCTGACTCGACGCGTTGCTTGCGTCGCAAGTTGAGCGTCGACGCCAGCGTCCCTCCCACCGCGCAAGCGCGCGGTCCCCCCCCTCCCCGCTATCGCGGGGCGCGATGAGAGAGTGCGTCGCTGTTTGACAAGTGAATCGGGAAGACCATCCGCCCGCCACGCGGCGAGAGCGGACTCACGTCCCGGCATTCGGGTCGTGATACATCTCGCCGATGATGCGGGTGATGCCCGCCTGCGACTCCGTCAGGTAATAGCGGCCGTCGCGGTCGCGGCCGATCCGCCCCGCTTTGCGCAACTCGTCGAGCGCGAGCGCGACCTCGCGGCCGTCCTGGCTGCCCAGCGATTCGACGATGTCGGCGTAAAACATCGGGCCGGAGCCGAGCGCCTGTTCGGCGGTCTGATAACGCGCCGGGCCCTTGAACACCTTGGCGGCGCAGCGCATCAGCGGGATTTCGCCGTCATGGCCGAACGGGCGCGTGCAGTCGAAGCCGGCTTTGGCGCCGGTGCGGCGGCCCTGGAGCGACGGGTCCATGGTCATGCCCATCATGCCGTGCAGCACCACGAGGTCTTCATCGGCCTGGAAGCGGGTACCCATCGCCCATTCGACTTGGCGGTCGTCGTGGATATCGATGTCTTCGTCGAACACATAGACGTGCTTGAGCACACGAATGCCGCCGAGCAAAGCCGCGATCGCATTGCGCGCCTCGCCATAGATCCGCTGGCGGATCGAGACACGCAGCGTGTTCGAGCCGCCCGACATTTCTCGTAACGACACGGCGATCGGCTCGCGCACGCAGCTTTTGAGGATGCGCATGGCTTCGGCTTCGGCGCGCACCGCCGAAATCACGGCACTGTCGGTCTCGTCGAGCTTGAAAGCCGAACCGTGCAACAGCGTGTGATGCAGCACGTCGGCGCGCATGGTGATGGCGGTGCAGTGAAACACCGGGTCCATGTGGATGGAGCCGTAATAGCCCATATATTCGCCGAACGGCCCTTCCGGTTCGACATAGCCGCGCTGGTCGAGGTAACCCTCAAGCGTCACTTCGGCGTCGGCCGGCACCAGAATGTCGTTGGTCAAACTCTTCACCACCGGCGCCGGCTCGGCGCGAAATTGCGCGACGAGCTTAAGCTCATCGCCGCCAAGCCGCGTGGTCGCGGCGAAGAAGTCGAGCGGATGCGCGCCAGCGGTAAACGTCACCGGCAATTTCTCGCCGCGCGCCACGCAAGCCGTGTAGATGCGCTTGAGATCGGACGGCGCGGTAACGTTGATGCCGCATTCGGTGCGATTGCGCAGGCTCAGCCGCCGGCAGCCGACGTTGCGGCGCCCGTTCGCCGGATCGACGGTGTAATCGATCGCGGAACTGAGATAGCACGAGCCGTCGAGCGCATGCTGCGGATGAAACGGCAGCCTGGTGAGATCGACGTCGTTGCCGGTGATCTTGATCGCGTGCACCGGCGCTTCGGCCGACGGAATCTCGACCACCGGCTGCGGATTGGCGAGCCGCTTGAAATATTCGTCGTAAAGCTTGTCCACGGTGGTCTCGAAAGCCGCCGCAATGCGCTTGCGATTGCCGGCGGTCTTGGCGACGAGCTCGACCTGTTCCGGGCCGGCCTTTTTGAACAGCACCGCCTTGTCGGAGCCTTCGATGATGGGACTTAAGCCGGTCAACGGCACCGGCCGCTCATGCACTTCGACCTCGCCCAGCTCGATCAGCCGGTCGACGAAGTTGCGGAGACGGTATTTGTCGAAGTCGAGGTTATGGGTCGATTGGGGCATCGCCGGCTCGATTGCTGCGGTGAAGTTTCCTCCGCTCATTCCCGCTTCAAACGGGAATCGTGGCCGAACGGCTCGCAAGTAAGGCCACTTGAGCGGAGGGAATCACAACAGCGCCGAGACCCTAAGTCAACGGCGTTGCGGCAGGCGGGCGCGACGGCGCCGCCTGCCGGGTCTGGCTACTGGCCCAGGCCGAAGTGATAGTTCAGGCCAGCGCGCACGACGTTGTCGTGCATCGACACGTTATTGGTCGCGGTCGGACCGCAGCTGGTGCCGCAATTGAAGCTGCCGAGATCGACGTGCAGGTATTCCGCCTTGACGCTCCAGTTGCCGGGCAGCGCCACTTCGAGGCCGCCGCCGACCGTCCAGCCGGCCTTGGTCGTGCTGGCGCCCGGAAAACCGGCCGCCGAGGCGTCGACATCGCCGACGGCGAGACCGCCGGTCACGTAGGGCATGATGGAGCCGAAGGCATAACCGGCGCGGCCACGCACGGTCGACAGCCAATTATCGTTCGTGGTGCAGCCGCCCGGACAGGCGGCCGAAGAATTTGTGCCGCTGAGGTTCGCCCAGTCCATGTCGCCTTCGACGCCGAGGACCACGTTGCTGAATTGCCAATTGTATCCGGCGGTGCCGCCAGCCAAGGCGCCCGAAAGATTGACGGGCGCAGCGTTGCCGCTCCACCACGAACGGCCCCAGCCGCCGCCGGCATTGGCGCCGAGATAAAAGCCGGTCCAATTATAGACCTGCGCCACCGGTGCCGGCGGCGCCTTGTACAGCGGCGCCAGCGACAAATCGGCAGCGACGGCGCTTTGTGCCACCAACAGCCCACCCAGGGCGAAGCATACGGCGATCAGCTTTTTCATCATTGAATTTCCGGCCTCACTGGCATCGGCACCTTGTTGCAGCGCCGTCCGCCTGATGACTCTGCACATAACTAAGTTACCCGCCTCTTACCGCTAGGGTTCGGTCAGGTGTGCGTCGGCCCCGCCGCTTACTTGGTTGAGGACAAAGGCTAAATTGTGCCGCAGCCGGGACTGCTTCGGGGCACCCGGAACCCTCGCGATAAAGCTAACTTCGCACTCGGTGAGCGGTTCCCCGGACCCGACCGCTTGCCCCAATTGACCGCCGCTGCGGCGCCATGTCGCGAGCGTCAGGAGGGTGACATTTGCCAACCCACGCTCGAGCGTTCCGGGAGTCTTCCCGGGGTTCGAGAGTTTTCAGTCTCATCGAAGCATTGCGGCGACAGCGCTCGCGCGGGTTTTGCCGACACTCCGGAAGCGGCCGCTTGTTTATCGCTTTCGGTTTGGCGTTCTTGCTGTTCGCGCTGGATCAATTTTTCCATGCCGTGGACAAATCTGAAATGAGATAGCGCAACACCGTTTAACTCATATTGCGCCAACACGCCCCCGCCGAATGAGGCGATAGCGCGCCACCAAAGCCCTTCCGCCGACCGACCCAGTCTGGCAACGCTGTTTCCGGCGCAATAGATTCGTTTCCGCGCCGCTGGGTGCTATAATGGCGGCAAGCGAGCGAACATTGGGTTTGGTCAACGGGTCACGCGTGCAATGAACTGGATCTCGAATACGTTGCGGCCGAAAATCCGCAACATCCTGCGGCGCGAAGTGCCGGAAAATCTCTGGATCAAATGTCCGGAGACCGGACAACTCGTGTTCTATAAGGACGTCGAGTCGAACCTGTTCGTCATTCCCGGCTCGAACTACCATATGCGCATGGGCGCCGCGGCGCGGCTGAAATCGATGTTCGACAACCAGACCTGGTTCGACATCGCCGCGCCGGAAGCGCCGACCGATCCCCTGAAATTCCGCGACGAGCGCCGTTACGTCGATCGGCTCAAGGACGCCCGCAGCAAGACCGGGCTCAACGATGCGGTCAAGCTCGGCTATGGCAAGCTCGACGGCTTGGCCGCCGTGATCGGCGTGCAGGATTTCGATTTCATGGGCGGCTCGCTCGGCATGGCCGCTGGCGAGGCGGTGATCAAAGGGCTGGACACAGCCGTCGAAAAGGCTTGCCCTTACATCATGTTTGCAGCCTCGGGCGGCGCGCGCATGCAGGAGGGTATCCTGTCCTTGATGCAGATGCCGCGCACCACCATCGCCGTGCAGCGGCTGCGCGAGACAAAAAAGCCTTATATCGTCGTCCTCACCAATCCGACGACCGGCGGCGTCACCGCCTCCTATGCGATGCTGGGCGACGTCCACATCGCCGAGCCCGGCGCCTTGATCGGCTTCGCCGGTCCGCGCGTCATCGAGCAGACCATCCGCGAGAAGCTGCCGGAAGGGTTTCAGCGGTCGGAGTATCTGCGCGATCACGGCATGGTGGACATGGTCGTGCATCGGCATCAATTGCGGGCGACCATCGCCAATCTTTGCCGGCTTCTGACCAAAGCGCCGGAAAGCGAACCGCCGCGCGTGAGCTTGCCGGCGCCCGAGCCTGCCACCACGTGAGCGGTTCGGCAGCCAACACAGCGCCGATCGATGCCACGCTGGCGCGACTGCTCGCGCTGCATCCCAAGCGCATCGATCTCGGGCTCGAGCGCATGGCGCGCATTCTTGACGCGCTCGAACATCCGGAGCGCCGCCTGCCGCCGGTCATTCACGTCGCCGGCACCAACGGCAAGGGCTCGACCATCGCCTTCATGCGCGCGATTCTCGAAGCAGCGGGTAAGACCGTGCATGTCTATACCTCGCCCAATCTCGTTCGCCTGAACGAGCGGTTCCGCGTCGGACACAGCGACGGCGGCAAATTCGTCGGCGACGAGGAGCTTGCCGCGACGCTCGCCGAATGCGAGGCCAAAAACGGCGATACGCCGATCACCGTGTTCGAGATCGAGACTGCCGCGGGATTTCTCTTGTTCTCGCGACATCCCGCCGATGTTCTGCTGCTTGAAGTCGGACTGGGCGGCCGGCTCGACGCCACCAATGTCGTCGAGCGCCCGCTGGCAACCGTCATCACGCGGCTGTCGCTCGATCACCACGAATTCCTGGGTGACACGATCGAGAAAATCGCCGCCGAGAAAGCCGGCATCCTCAAAGCCGCGGTGCCGGCTGTGGTCACCAGCCAGGTGCGCGAGGCGCTCGCGGTCGTCGAGCGGCAGGCCGGGCGGCTGAAGGCGCCGCTGCACATTGCCGGCGAGCAGTGGACCGCCACCGAGGAGCGCGGCCGGCTGGTTTATCAGGATGGCGACGGGCTGCTCGATTTGCCGCAGCCGAAGCTCTACGGCCGCCATCAGTTCGAAAATGCCGGTGCGGCTATCGCGGCCTTGCGAGTGAGCGGCCTCAAGCTGCCGGCGGCAGCATTGGAAGCCGGCATGACCCGGGTCGAATGGCCGGCGCGCATGCAACGGCTCTCGCACGGGCGGCTCGCCGCGCTGGCGCCGCCGGACAGCGAGCTTTGGCTCGACGGCGGGCATAACGTCGACGGCGGCCGCGCGGTCGCCGCGGCGCTCGCCGATCTTGAGGAGCGCGTGTCGCGGCCGCTCGTGCTCATCGTCGGCATGCTGTCGACCAAGGACAGTGCCGGATTCCTGAAAAACTTTTCCGGTCTCGCCAGACGCGTCATCACCGTGTCGATCCACCAGGAAAAGACCGTGCCGGCGGCCGAGCTCGCCGAGATCGCCGGCAAGGTCGGCATCCCCGCGCTACCGTGCGACGACGTCGCAAGCGCGATCGCGCTCGTCGGCAAGCTCGATTTGCAGCCGGCGCCGCGCATCCTGATCACCGGCTCGCTGTATCTCGCCGGCGAAGTGCTGGCCGCCAACGGCACGCCGCCGGAATGATTATTGAATCTTGATGTCGTCGTCGCGGATGACCTTGGCCCATTTGGCGCGTTCGGCCTTGATATAGGCGGCGAACGCATCGGGCGGCCCCGCCATCGATTCGAACATTTGCGGATCGAGGAAGCGGGCGCGGAAGGCTGGATCGTCAAAGACTTTGATCGTTGCCTGGTCGATCTTGCTGACGATGTCACTCGGCAAGCCGGCCGGACCGAACAGGCCGAACCAGGCGGTTGCTTCATAGCCCGGCAATCCGCTCTCCGACACCGTCGGCACTTGTGGGACCAGCGGCATGCGCTTGGGCGCGCCGACGCCGAGCATCTTGATCTGGCCGGCTTTGTAGGCCGGCAAGCCGGAGGCGACGCTGACGACCATCGTGTCGATGTGACCGCCGATGAGGTCGTTAAGCGCCGGCGTCGCGCCGCGATAGTGCACCGGGATCATTTTTACACCGGCCATGCTGTCGAACAGCGCCATGTTCATATGCAGCGCCGAGCCGACGCCGGCCGTGCCGTAAGTGATCTGCCCCGGCTTTTGCTTGGCCAGCGCAATCAGGTCGGCGATGTTTGAGACTGGCAGTGATTTGGCGGCAAAAATCGACTGGTAGATTCGCACCAACCCGGTGATCGGGGTGAAATCCTTCTCCACGTCGTACGGCACTTTGTCTTTCGGCAACAGCGTCGGATTGACAGTGAAGGTGCCGGACTCGCCGACCAGAAGCATGTAGCCGTCCGGCGCGGCCTTGGCGACGGCTTCGGCGCCGAGGATATGGGCCGCGCCGCCTTTATTCTCGACGATCACTGGCTGGCCCCAGGCCTTGGTCAGCGCCTGCGCTAGTGCCCGGCCGACCACGTCGGTCACGCCGCCCGGCACCGCGGTGACGACCAGCGTAACCTGGCGCGACGGATAGCTCGCCTCCTGCGCCGCACTCGCGCTGGACAGTGCCGCGAGCAGGAGCAGTCCGATGCACAAGCGTCTCATGCGGCGGACAACTCCTATTGTCGGCCTAATTGGGCTCGATACCGGCAGCCTGCACCGCGGCCTTGGCTGCCTCGACCTTGCTGCGCAGAAACTCCGCCGTCTGCGATGGCGTGCGATCGTCCGGTACGAAGCCGGCTTTCTGCACGA
>JBARER010000319.1:0-18383 GCA_049796395.1 Xanthobacteraceae bacterium | reverse complement strand
GTATGGTCCCGCGCCCAGGGTGCGAGGTGGCCGCTTGTCGCCGCGGGCGCGCGCGCATGTTGTGGGCGCATGTGGGGATGGGGGGGTGGGCGCAGCGAGCGTTGTCCTGCCGCTATCGCGACCCCATATCTGGGGCGTGGCCTGCCCCTCTGGCAATCTCGCGTCCGTAAGGGCAAACTCCGCCTGTGGAGGCCTTCCGGATGGCGCTACGCGACGTCAAACTCGACGATAAATACGATCTCGACCAGCGCCGCGTCTTTGTGACCGGCTTTCAAGCCCTGGTCCGGCTTTGCCTGATGCAAAAGGAGCTGGATCGGCGGAACGGCCTTAACACGGCGGGGTTCGTCACCGGGTACCGCGGTTCGCCGCTCGGTGGCCTCGATGGCCAGTTTCAGCGCGCCCATAAATTCCTTGAAAAGAGCGACGTCCGGTTCCAAGGCGGCATCAATGAGGATCTCGCGGCCACCGCGGTGTGGGGATCGCAGCAGGCGGAACTGCGCGGCGAGGGTAAGTTCGATGGCGTTTTCGCCATGTGGTACGGCAAGGGCCCTGGCGTCGACCGTACCGGCGATGCATTCCGGCACGCCAATTTCGCCGGGTCGGCCAAGCACGGCGGCGTTCTGGCGCTGATGGGAGACGACCACACTGCCGAGTCTTCCACCACCGCCCACCAATCCGAATACCACTTCATCGATGTCATGATTCCGATCCTGAACCCCGCGGGGGTGCAGGAGGTGCTCGATTACGGTCTGTACGGCTGGGCGATGTCGCGTTTCACCGGAGCCTGGACAGCTCTCAAGACGATGCACGAGACGATCGAATCGACCGCGGCGATCGATGCCAGTCTCGATCGGATCAACATCGTCACCCCGACAGACTTCGCCATGCCGCCCGGCGGGCTCAATATCCGACTCAATGATCCGATCCTGGCGCAGGAGGCCCGCCTGCATGATTACAAGCGCGATGCGATGCTCGCTTTCGTGCGCGCCAACAAGCTCAATCGCATCGTCACCTCGGGCGGGCGCGATCCGAAGATCGGCATCATTACCACCGGCAAAAGTTATCTCGATGTCCGCCAAGCCTTCGACGAGCTTGGCATTGATGAGATCAAATGCAACGCGCTGGGCATCCGGCTTTACAAGGTCGGCTGCGCTTGGCCGCTGAGCCGGCGCGAGCTCGCTGAATTTGCCGAGGGCCTCGATCTGATCATCGTCGTCGAGGAGAAGCGCTCGCTGCTCGAAGTTCAGGTTCGCGAGGAGTTGTACGGCACCGCCAATCAACCGATCTGCATCGGCAAGAAGGACGAGCAAGGCAATTGGCTGTTTCCGGTGAAGGGCGCGCTCGATGCCAACGAAGTGGCGATCTGCATCGGCGAACGGCTTCTCAAATATCACCGCAATGACGACCTTATCGGGCGCGTCGCGCGGCTCAAGGAATTCCAGCGCATTGCCGCGGAAACCAGGGACGTCGCCCAGCGCATTCCGTATTTCTGCTCGGGCTGCCCGCACAACTCGTCGACCGTGGTGCCCGAAGGCATGCGCGCTTACGCCGGAATCGGCTGCCATTACATGGCACAGTGGATGGACCGCTCGACACTCGGCTACACTCAGATGGGCGGTGAGGGCGCCAACTGGGTCGGTGAAGCGCTGTTCTCGAACCGCAAGCACGTTTTCCAGAATCTCGGCGACGGCACTTATAATCATTCCGGCTATATGGCGATCCGCGCCGCGATCGCCTCGAACACCAACATCACCTATAAGATACTTTTCAACGATGCGGTGGCGATGACCGGCGGCCAGGCCAATGACGGGGGTCTGACGGTGCCGCAGGTGGCGCGCCAGGTCGCCGCCGAAGGCGCCAAGCGCGTGGTCGTGGTGACGGACGAGCCGGACAAATACACGCGCGACACCGTGTGGCCGCCGGGCCTGACCATCCATCACCGCGACGATCTCATTGCCGTGCAGAAGACGCTCGCGGCAATCGAGGGCGTCACGGTCATGATCTATGATCAGACCTGCGCCGCGGAAAAGCGCCGCCGCCGCAAACGCGGCACGTTCCCCGATCCCGACAAGCGCGTCATCATCAACGAACTGGTGTGCGAGGGTTGCGGCGATTGCGGCGTGAAGTCGAATTGCGTTTCGGTGCAGCCGCTCGAGACCGAATGGGGCCGAAAGCGCACCATCGATCAGTCGAGCTGCAACAAAGACTTTTCCTGCGTGAAAGGCTTCTGTCCGTCCTTCGTTACGGTCCACGGCGCCCGCTTGAGAAAAGGCACGGGCGTCGCCCGCGATCACGATCTGCCATCTCTGCCGGAGCCGAGATTGCCGGTGCTCGGCCAGACCTACAACATTATCGTTACCGGCGTCGGCGGCACCGGCATCGTCACCGTCGGCGGGATTTTGGGCATGGCGGCGCATCTCGAAGGCCGCGGCGTCGGCGTGCTCGATATGGCGGGACTGGCGCAAAAGGGCGGCGCGGTGTTTTCCTACATCCGTTTTGCCGAGAAGCCGGAGGACATTCACGCGATCCGCGTTGCCGCTGGCCGCGCCGATCTCGTTATCGGCGGCGACATCGTCGTCGCCGGCGCCCGCAAGGTCCTGGCCGCGGTCAAGCACGGCGCCACCCAAATGGTGGTCAATACCGACGAGTTCTTACCGGGCGAATTCACCCGCGATGCCGACTTCTCGCTGCCGAGCGAGCGATTGAAGCGCACCATTGCCGCCGACGCCGGTGACGACAAGACGCATTTCATCGACGCCACGCGGATCGCCAATGCGCTGTTCGGCCAATCGATCGGCGCCAATATGTTCCTGGTCGGCTATGCCTATCAGCTCGGCGCCATCCCGCTGTCCGCCGCGGCGATCGAGAAGGCGATCGAACTCAACGGCGAGGCGGTTGCCATGAATCAGGCGGCGTTCCATTGGGGCCGCCGCGCCGTAGTCGACCGCGCTGGCGTGGAGGCGCTCGCCAAACCGGCGGCAGCGCGCGAGAGCGATGCCGAGCATTTGTCGGAGAGCTTTGAAGAGACCGTCGAGCGGCGGGTCAAATTCCTCACCGCCTATCAAAATGCAGCCTATGCACGCCGCTATCGATCGCTGGTTGACAAGGTCAAAGCGGCGGAAGCCGCCCGCGCGCCGGGGGAAAGCGGGCTTGCCGAGGCGGTTGCGCGCTATCTGTTCAAGCTGATGGCCTACAAGGACGAGTACGAGGTGGCGCGGCTCTACACCGACGGTGCGTTCCTCAAGCAGGTCGAGAACGAATTCGACGGCGGCAAGCTGCGGTTCGAGTTCCATCTGGCGCCGCCGCTGTTGGCTCAACGCGACAAGGAAACCGGGCTGCCGCGCAAGATGAGCTTCGGGCCGTGGCTGATGGGAGCGTTCCGCGCGCTGGCGAAATTGAAGTTCCTGCGCGGTACGGCCTTCGATCCGTTCGGCCGCACGGTAGAGCGTCGCACCGAGCGCACGCTGATCGCCGATTATGTGGCCATGCTGGATGAGGTACTGCCGCGGCTGACGCCCGACAATCATCATCTCGCCGTCGGCCTTGCCGCGATACCTGAAAAAATCCGTGGCTTCGGTCATGTCAAGCAGCGTCAACTGGCGGTGGCCAAGGCCGACGAGGCAGCGCTATTTGAGCAATTCCGCGCCGGCGGCCCGGCGCTGCTCAAGGCGGCGGAATAGGCGGATGAGCGTCGGGCACGTGCCGATTGGAATTGCCCAGAAACTGCCGGTAAACCGCGCATGAGCGCTCTCACTTTGGACCTCGGCCGCTTCGTCGCCGATCTCGCGCTCAGCCAGATTCCGGCGGAAGGATGCGCTACCGCCCGCACCGGCATTGCCGACTGCTTCGGCGTTCTGATCGCCGGCGCTCGCGATAGCGAGATCGCGCTGGTTGATTGCGAGCTCGGATCGGACAGCGGCCCAGCGCTGGCGTCGCTTATTCCCTCCGGCGCACGGCGCACGGTCGAGGCGGCGGCGCTGGTCAACGGGGTTGCCGCCCACGTCCTTGATTACGACGACGTGTCGCTCGACGGCCATCCCAGCGCCGTCCTCGTCCCGGCGATTCTGGCCCAGGGCGAGGCATGCGGATCGAGCGGAGCTGAGATGCTGGCGGCCTATGTCGCGGGCTTCGAAGTCTGGGGCGAGCTTTTGACTCGCCAGCCGGTGCCACTGCATCGCAAAGGCTGGCATCCGACCGCCGTTCTCGGCCCGGTCGGCGCCGCGGCGGCTTGCGCCAAGCTGCGCAGGCTCGATGCGACAACGGCCGCGACGGCGCTGGCCATTGCCGCTTCGATGTCGTCCGGCCTCGTCGCTAATTTCGGCACGATGACGAAGTCGTTTCAAGTCGGCCGCGCCGCGCAGTCGGGGGTCATTGCTGCGCGGCTGGCGCAAGCGGGACTGACGGCCTCGCTCGACGCGCTCGAGCATCCGGCCGGTCTATTGAACGCTCTGTCGGTGGAGGGCACTGCCGCGCTCGATCGGCCGTTCAATGCGGCGCAAAGAGAGTGGCACATTGTCAGCCACGGACTGAACATCAAGCGCTATCCGATCTGCTACGCCACCCATCGCTCGATCGACGCCGCACTCGATCTGGTGCAACGCCACGATCTGACGCCCGGTCAGGTCGAGCGCATCGAGGTCTCGACCGGCAAGACGCAAATGCTGATGCTGCGCAACAGCGCCCCGCAGACGGGTCTGGAAGCAAAATTCTCGATGCAATTTGCTATGGCCGCCGCGCTCGTCGCCCGTACCGTGGGATTGCGCGAATTGACCGACGAGTTCGTCCGCCGTCCCGACGTGCAGGCGGTCTTCCCGCGCGTGTTGCTGCAAGGCACGCCAACCACCAAGCCGGGCTCCAATTTCGCCCCCTTCGACGCCGTCGAAATTACGACGGTCGGCGGCAAGACGCTCAAAAGCGGGCCGGTCGAATATGCCAAGGGCAGTCACGAGCGGCCGCTGACGCGTGAAGAACTATGGCGCAAGTTCGCCGACTGCCTCGGCAACGAATTTTCGGCGGCAAAGAAAGCTCAAACCTTCGAAAATCTGATGATATTCGATCGGCTTAACGCCGCCGGCGATCTCGCGCTGCAGAATGCTTAGAGCATGATCCGGAACAAGCCTGCCCTCGGACTTGATCCGAGGGCGGAAACCGGTTTTCCGGGAAGATCATCCTTCGTCGAATAATTCTGGACCATCATCCGATTATCTTGATCGGATGATGGTCTGGTTCCCCCCTTTACAATCGCTCGCGCCGCCCGTCGTGGCCGTGGTAAATTGGCGGGTATGAGTGACTCACCCGACATAACGGCCTGCCAAGAGACCACTGGCCAAGCGGCGGTTGCCGAAGCCCCGCGGATCGCCGAAATAGTCCCGGCGATCGAACCCGCGTCCACGCTGGCTAAACCTGCGAACGAGGGCGCCAATGCCCCAACGTCCGCGGCCGAGGTTAGTGCTGCGACGACCGCGGCCATCCCCGCCACGGCGACGTCCGCGCAAGCGGCGACCGGTATCGGCGTTCTACTCGTCAATCTCGGCACCCCCGATGCCGCCACTCCCACGGCGGTCCGGCGCTATCTCAAGCAATTTTTGACCGACCGCCGTGTCATCGAAAGGAATTCGCTCCTTTGGAAACTCGTGCTCAACGGCGTCATCCTGCCGATACGGTCGCGGCGCAAAGCACGCGACTACCAAAAGATATGGAACCGCGAGAAGAACGAATCGCCGATAAAGACCATTACCCGCTCGCAGGCCGAGAAGCTTGCCGGCATTCTCGAACCGCTTGGCAAGCATGTCATGGTCGATTGGGCGATGCGCTACGCATCGCCATCGATCGCCTCGCGTCTCGAGGTTCTGGTGACCTGGGGCTGCGAGCGCATCCTGGTCATGCCGCTCTATCCGCAATATTCGGCGGCAACGACGGCGACGGTTTGCGACGAGGTTTACCGTTATCTGATGAAGCTTCGGCGTCAGCCCGCAATTCGTGTTCTGCCGCCTTACTATGACGATCCGTATTACATCGAGGTGTTGGCCTCCTCGCTCAAGGCCGAACTCAGGAACCTGCCGTTTACGCCTGACGCGATTGTCGCCTCCTATCACGGCATGCCGAAGGATTACGTGCAGAAAGGCGATCCTTACGAAAGCCAGTGTGCGCGCACCACGCAGTTGCTGCGGGCCCAGCTCAACCTCGACGAAACCAAGTTCATGATGACGTTCCAATCGCGTTTCGGCCGCGCCAAATGGCTCGAGCCGTATACGATCAATACGGTTCGCGCGCTCGCCAAGAAGGGCGTCAAGAATCTGGTCGTCGTGACACCGGGCTTTTCCGCGGATTGCCTGGAGACGCTGGAAGAGATCGCGGTCGACAACGCGCGCGCGTTTAAGCGTGCCGGCGGCGAGAATTTCGCGGCCATTCCCTGCCTCAACGATAGTGAAGCCGGCATGCTGATGGTCTGGCAGCTGGCGATGCGCGAGCTCAAAGGCTGGGTGTGAGGCGGAATTTTGTGCATGATTTTTTTTCCGAAAGCCGGCGTCCACGTTTCGGTATGACGCATGATGCGTGACGGCTCTCTGATGTCGTGGATCTGGTTCATGCTCGCAGTCGTCTTGTTTGCGATCGAAGCATGGCGGCCGGGGCGTTTCGCGCTGTGGCTCGGTTTTGCGGCCGTGCTCGTCGGCATCGTCGCTTCGGTGGCGCGGTGGCCGTGGCCGGCGGAGGTGGTCGGCCTCATCATCTCGGCGGCGGCCATGATTCCGCTCTGGCGCCGTTATGAACGCAAAGCGTAAAGCTGCCGTCGCGGCCGCTCATTTCGGCGAAGGCGGGAATCTAAGCGTTTTGCGCTAGGTCCCTGTTTCGGCGGGGACGAGCCGAGGGGGCAAATCCCCGTCCGCAAACCCCAATCAACCTCTCGTTAACCATATCCGTTTTAACTCCGTTAACCAGCGGTCTGCCGTCCGGCGGCCCGTGCCGGTCGTCGCGTGGCGCAGTGCCGCGAGGTGACACGGACAGGCCGCTTCGGGGCGAGGAGGTCGTAGGTGCCGCGCCGTTGCCGACTGCGAAGCCTCACCGGCCTGATCGGCTTGCGCGGAGCGGCTTTACTCGTGGCCTTTGTCGCGCTCCTGCCGGCATGTGCAGGTGCGCAGACGGCGAACGATTCTTACGACGATCTGTTGCAGCCGTCGTCGCTGCCGGGCAATCCGACCAATCCGCCGAGTTTCGTGCCGCCCGGCTCCGGCTCCGGCCTGCCGGACAACCCGCCGACCGGAACGTTCACCGCGCCGGAGCCGGCGCCCTCGCGCATCGGCGCGACACCGATCTACGGCAGCCCGTCCGGGTTCGGCGCGGGCAATACCGGCTTTAATTCGAGCAACGTTCCGCCCAAGCAGCCCCCGGCCGCCGATCAGGGCAGCGCCTTAGCGCCCGCGCCGGAAACGACATTCGACGCGGTGCAGGCGCCGCCGCCGCCAGTCTCTTCAGTGCCGCCGCCTTTGCCGCAACCGCCGCCTGCGGTGGTTTATCCCGCTAAAGCCGCGTCTCGGCCGGGGGCGGTTCTGCCGCCGCCGCCCGACCAACTGCCCATCAGTAACCCGCCGCCGGTCGTCTATCCGCTGTCGGCGGCGACGCGGCCCGGCGCCATCTTGCCGATCCCGCCGCCGCAGGATTTTCAAGGTTCGGCCAGCACCCCGCCGCCGGGAACGCCGCCACCCGCCGCTTTGCCGCTCGGCAGGGTGCCCAGTCCGACGTTGCCGATCGCCGCCGGCGATCCCTACGAGGCGCTCGGCATCCAAGCCGGCTCATTTCTGATTCTGCCCGCCGTCGAACTGTCGGCCGGCTTCAATACCAATCCGACGGCCGCACCCGGCGGGTCGGGGTCGTCCTATTTCGTCGTGGCGCCGGAACTGCATGTGCGCTCGAACTGGCCGACCAATTCCTTCACTGCCGACATCGTCGGCTCCTACACCGATTATCCGGACAGCAATTCTCAGCCGTCGCTAAACGCTCCTTACCTCAACGCTAAAGCCGACGGCACGCTCGACGTTACGCGCACGACGCAAGTCCAGCTCGAAGCCCGCACCATTGTCTCGACCGATAACCCGGGCAGTCCAAATATCCAGTTCGGCCTCGCGACGCTACCGGTCGACACCACGGTCGGCGGCACATTGGGCGCGGCGCACGAATTCGGGCGGCTTGATGTTTCGCTCAAGGGCACCTTCGACCGCTCGATGTATTCCAGCGGACAACTGACCGACGGCGAAACGGCGAATTTCGACTACCGCAATTTCGACCAATATGCCGGGATACTGCGTGTGGGCTACGAGATCGATCCGGGGTTAAAGCCATTTGTCGAGCTCGACGAAGACACCCGCGTCCACGATCTTTCGACCGATATCTTTGGCGAGGATCGCGACTCCGACGGCTCCAGCGCGAAACTCGGCGCCGACCTCAATCTATCGAACTCGCTCACCGGCGAGATCGCCGCCGGCTATATGAGGCGCGACTACCACGATCCCACTTTGCCGGATATCGCCGGCCCGACGCTCGACGGTGCGCTGATCTGGCAAGCGACCGCGCTAACCACGGCAAAGCTCACCGCCACCTCGATCGTGACCGAATCCACTGTGCAGGGCGTATCGGGAGAGTTCAGCCGCAGTGTCACCGGCGAGGTCGACCATGCGCTGCGGACCTGGCTCATCGCCAATGCGCAGCTCGGCTATGAATACGATCAATATGTCGGGCTGGGCCGCAATGACAATCACTACTTCGCGGCGGCCGGGCTGACCTACAAGATGAATCGCGATTTGCAGCTCAGGGGCGAAGTGCGCCAGGACTGGCTCAATTCCAACGTCAGCGGCGTTGCCTATACCGCGACCACGTTTCTTCTGACAATGAGATTGCAGCGGTGAGACAAGGCGCGGCGCAAGGCGGCCGACGCCGTTATGCGCCATTGAGGTCGCCGAGGATTTTCTTGATCTCGACGCGAAAGCCGGGCGCGATGTCCGGCCGCGCCAGCGCATAGGACACGTTGGCGGCGAGGAAGCCGATCTTCGAGCCGCAGTCGAAACTGCGGCCGTCGAATTGCAGGCCATAAAACGGTTGCTTGCCCGCCAACTGGATCATGGCGTCGGTTAGCTGGATTTCACCGCCGGCGCCACGCTCCTGACTGGCCAGCAGGTCCAGGATCTCAGGTTGCAAAATATAGCGGCCGGTCAGGATGAGATTCGACGGTGCGCGATCGGCCGGCGGCTTTTCCACCATGCTGGTGATAGCGAACATTTTGCCTTTGCGCTCGCCGACGCCGACGACGCCATATTGATCGACACGATCGTGCGGCACTTCCTCCACCGCGACGATGTTCGCCTTGGCCGGCAATTCGCGCGCGGCCTCGAGCATCTGCGCCAAGCAACCCTGTTCGTGCTGCACCAGCACATCGGGCAATAACAGCGCAAACGGCTCGTGGCCGATCAATTCGCGCGCGCACCACACCGCATGACCGAGCCCGAGCGGCTCCTGCTGGCGGGTGAAGCTGGTCGACCCAGGCACAGGCAAATCTTGGTTCAGGTAGTCGAGAACCTTGTGCTTTTGCCGCTCAAGCAGCGTCATTTCCAGTTCGAACTGGCGGTCGAAGTGATCTTCGATGACGGCTTTGTTGCGGCCGGTAACGAAGATGAAGTGCTCGATGCCGGCCTCGCGCGCCTCGTCGACGACGTGCTGGATCAGCGGCCGGTCGACGACCGGCAGCATTTCCTTCGGCATGGCCTTGGTCGCCGGCAAGAACCGGGTGCCGAGGCCGGCCACGGGGAAAACGGCTTTGCGAATTGAATTCATGCCATGCAGTCGGGAAAGGAAGAAACGTACGCTTTGTTGCCTAAATGCTTGTCCAAACTTTGCCGATCGGGGCTGCAACGTGGCATTAACAACGCCCGCTTGGTGATTCGATATACATTAGCAGGTGGTCGGACTGGCGGCCACAGGTCGGGATTGTGACGCCATGGTCATCGTCAAAGTCCTGTTGCGCACTGTGGCGGCCTTTCTGCTGGCCGCCTCACTGACGAGCGCCGCGTCGGCCGAGCAGCCCGACAACTGGCTTACTCACCTGTTTCAACCGCCACAGCAGAACCCGGTTCCCAACCCGAGTGGCGGTACGCAATGGAGCGGGCAATCCGGCGCGTCAGGCAATCCGCTGATGACGGCTGACGCCATACGAGCCGCGGCAGCCGATTTTCCCAGTTGCATCTCCGGGCTATGGCCCGACGCCGCGCGGCGCGGCATCACCCGCGCCAATTTCGAGCGCTTTACCGCAGGTCTGACCCCAGACTTGAGCATCATGGACAAGCTCGACGCGCAGCCTGAATTCGCCAGGGCGCCGTGGGACTATCTCGACCTCTTGGTCAACGACGACCGCATCGCCCGTGGCCGCGCGCTGCTTGCACAATATGCGCCGGCTTTTGCCGCGATGGAACGCGCTTTCGGCGTCGACCGCTACATCGTTGCCGCCATCTGGGGCGTCGAGTCCAACTACGGCACGCTGGGCGGCGATCGGCCGGTAATCCGCTCGACCGCTACTCTGGCTTGCGTCGGCCGCCGCCGCGACTTTTTCCGGGGCGAATTTCTGGCGGCGCTGGAAATCTTGCAGCGTGGCGATGTTCCTCCCGAACGCCTGATCGGTTCCTGGGCCGGTGCCTTCGGCCCGACCCAATTCATGCCGACCTCGTTCAACCGTTACGCCGTGGATTTCGACGGTGACGGCCATCGCGACGTCGTCGATTCGGTACCGGACGTAATCGCGTCGACCGCGAACAATCTGAAGAAGGACGGCTGGGTCAGTGGGCAGACCTGGGGCTACGAAGTGGTGCTGCCGCAGCGCTTCAATTATCTCCTGGCCGACGGCATGCGGCTCATGACGTTGCGGCAATGGCAGGGCTTGGGCGTCCGGCGCGCCGACGGGCAGGCGTTCCCGCGTCCCACTGATCGCGCGGATCTGCTGTTGCCCGCAGGCGCCCGCGGACCGGCCTTTCTGATGCTGAAGAATTTCAGCGTCATCATGAAATATAATCCGGCGGAGACCTATGCGCTCGCCATCGGCTATCTTGCCGATCGCATGCGCGGCGGCGCACCGTTCGTGCAGCCGTGGCCGCGCGACGAGCGGGTGCTCACACTCGACGAGCGGTACCAGATGCAACAGCTCTTGGCGCAGCGCGGCTACAAGGTCGGCGATGCCGACGGCTTTATCGGTCCCCGGACCCGGCTCGCTATCCGCGATTTCCAGGCTTCGGTCGGCCAGATCCCGGATGGTTTCCCTTCGAGCGAAGTGCTCGACCGTCTGCAGCAGCGTTGATGCGGCGTCCCTGAAGTTGACACGATCGCCGCACAGTCTCGCCGCCGGCCGCTGGCGGCGGTGTTTTTTGTGGCTTTGCGCTATAATGCTCGGCGCTGGCCCTTCGGGTAGGCGGTTCACTTCGACTAGGCAGCTATGGCGACACCATATTTCCGGCTCCGATGGCTGATTGGCGCACTGGCGATGGCCGCGGCAACCGCGGCGGTCGCCGTGCCGGCAGTTGCGCAGGTTTATTATTGGAGCGACCGGCCGTCTAATCCGGGCTATTACCAGCAGCCTCCTGGCTATTATCAGCAGCCGCAGCAGCGCGATTTCTTCTCGTTCCCGTTCTTCCGTGGTCCGCGCCGGGCGCCGGCCGTGGATTATGCCAAGGCGCCGCCGCCACGCAAATTGGAAACGCCTCCGGCCTCGACCATCATCGTGGTCGGCGATTCCATGGCGGACTGGCTCGGCTATGGGCTCGACGAGATCTATGCGGATCAGCCCGATACCGGTGTGATGCGCGAGGTCCGGGCGACCGCGGGCCTCATTCATTACGACCCGAAAAACGAGCAACTCGACTGGCCGGTCCTGATCAAGGGTCAATTGGCGGCGGAAAAGCCGAAGGCCATTATCGTTATGCTTGGCCTCAACGATCGCTTGTCCATCCGCGACGGGGCGCTGCCCGTCAAAAGCGCCGAAGAGGCGACTGAGTCAAAATCAGCGCCGGACAAAGCAGCGGAAGAAAAGGCGCCCCAGGACAATACCGCGCAGGACAAGACAAACAAAGATAAGACAAGCAATGATAAAGCCGCAGCCGTCTCGGCGGCACCCACCGCATCGCAGCCGGCGGCCGACAGCAAAGCCGAACATCCGGTCCCGGGGCGCTCTTACGAATTCCACAGCGATCTTTGGGCGGACCTTTACGTCAAGCGCATCGATGAAATGATAGCAGCGCTCAAGACCAAGGGCGTGCCGGTCTTGTGGGTGGGCTTGCCGGCTTTGCGCGGGCCGAAATCAACGAGCGATATGGCCTATCTCGACGAACTCTACCGCGAGCGCGCCGAGCGGGCCGGCATCGTCTATGTCGACATCTGGGACGGCTTCGTCGACGATCAGGGGCGCTATGCGGTCGATGGCCCGGACTACGAGGGCCAGATTCGGCGCCTGCGGACTGCCGACGGAGTGCACTTCACCAAGGCGGGCGCGGTGAAACTAGCGAGTTACGTCGATCAGGAATTGCGCCGCGTCTTGTCGAACCGCGTGGCGCCGATTGCGCTGCCGGAGCAGGCCGCGCCGGCCAACAAACCCGGCACTGCGCGACCCGACGTCGGGCCGGTGTTGCCGCTCACGGTTTCCAGCACCGACGGGGACGCCGGCGGGCTTGCCGGCGGCGGCAACCGAGCGTCGCCGCTCGCCTCCGATCCCTTGGCGCAAAAGGCGCTCGATCGCGGCGCTCCGGTCGCCGCGGTGGCTGGCCGCGCCGATGACTTTTCCTGGCCGCGGCCTGCGGCACCGATCGATACCGCGCCACAGCCGGTGTCGCTCTCGCCCGCCGAGCCGGCGAAAAAGGGCGCCGCCGCGAATGGCAACGCTAAGCAGCCGGTCGACACCAAGAAGGACGTAAAAAAGAAGCCGGGAAAAGATACCGACGCCCGGCCGGCACGTTCGCCGCATGCCGCGCTCGATGGCGCGCCGCGGCCGGCGAAGGACATCGGCGGCGGGTTCTGACGGGACGATCCGCTCCCAAGAGTGGGAGAGGATGAAGAGATTTCAC
Organism: Xanthobacteraceae bacterium; assembly: GCA_049796395.1. Lineage (GTDB taxonomy): Bacteria > Pseudomonadota > Alphaproteobacteria > Rhizobiales > Xanthobacteraceae > BOG-931. The sequence goes on along the minus strand of JBARER010000319.1, from coordinate 5,295 downwards.
CGCGGCAGCAGCGTCGAGCCCATCAGATATTTGTCAACGGCGTGCGCGGCCTGGCGGCCTTCGCGGATCGCCCACACCACGAGCGATTGGCCGCGGCGTATGTCGCCGGCGGCAAAGACCTTGTCGAGCGAGGTGCGGTAATCCTCGGTCGAGGCGGAGACATTGCCACGCTGATCGAGCGCGATGTCGAGGCTTGCGACCAGGCCTTCATGAACCGGATGGACGAAACCCATCGCCAGCAGTACGAGATCGGCGGCAAGCTCGAATTCCGTTCCGGGAATGGCCTTCATCTTGGCGTCGATATGCACGCAGTGGAGCTTCGTCACCGCGCCATTCTCGCCGGAGAATTTGGTCGTCATCACCGCGAAATCGCGCTTGGCGCCTTCTTCGTGGCTCGACGACGTGCGCATCTTAAGCGGCCAGTTTGGCCAGGTCAGCGGCTTGTTCTCGTGTTGCGGCGGCTGCGGCATGACCTCGAGATTGGTCACCGACAGGGCGCCTTGCCGGATCGAGGTGCCGATGCAGTCCGAACCGGTGTCGCCACCACCGATGACGATAACGTGCTTGCCCTTGGCAAGGATCGGTTCACCGGGCGCGGCCTCCTCGCCGGAAATGCGGCGGTTCTGCTGCGGCAGGAAATCCATGGCGAAATGAATGCCGTTGAACTCGCGGCCCGGCACAGGCAAATCGCGCGGCGCTTCGGCACCTCCGGTGAGCACCACGGCGTCATGGTCGGCGAGCAATTTTTCGACCGGCAGATTGACGCCGACATGCGCGCCGTAATGAAATACGACACCTTCGGCCTGCATCTGCACGACGCGGCGGTCGACGTGGACCTTTTCCATCTTGAAATCGGGGATGCCGTAGCGCAGCAGGCCGCCGGCTTTGGCCCATCGTTCGTAGACGTGTACGGAATGGCCGGCACGCCCCAATTGCTGCGCGCACGCCAGTCCCGCAGGACCCGAACCGACGATCGCGATCGTTTTGCCGGTGCGCTCCGTCGGCGGCTCCGGCTTAAGCCCCGCCGCAATGGCGCGGTCGGCGATGGCGCATTCGATCGATTTGATGGTGACCGGGTCCTCGTCGATGTTGAGCGTGCACGAAGCCTCGCACGGCGCCGGGCACACTCGTCCGGTGACTTCCGGAAAATTATTGGTCGAATGCAGGTTGTGCGCCGCTTGGTCCCAATCGCCGGTATAGACGAGGTCGTTCCAGTCCGGGATTTGATTGTTGACCGGGCAGCCGGGCGTGCCGGGATAGACCGACCCGGTGCCCATGCAATACGGCACGCCGCAGTTCATGCAGCGCGCGGCCTGGGTGGTGTAATCTTTCTCCGGGAGCGGCAGCACGAATTCGCGCCAATGCCGGATGCGCTCGGCTACCGGCTCGTAATGACGATCCTCACGCTCGAATTCGAGAAAGCCGGTGATCTTGCCCACTACGCAGTCTTTCCTGACACGCGCCGATCGCCGTACTATTCGGCGGCAATCGCCGCCGCTTTAAGTTCGTTGAGCGCGCGGCGATAGTCGATCGGCATCACTTTGCGGAATTTCGGATACCAGGTTTTCCAGTCGCCGAGAATGTTTTCGGCGATGCGCGAGCCGGTGAAGCGCGCGTGGCGCGAAATCAGGTGATGCAGCCGGTGCGCATCGTGGCGGCTCATGTCGGCCATGATGTCGACCATGCCGTGCGCCTCGAGGTCGTGCGCGTGGTGGAAGACTCTCGCATTGATGTTTTCTTCGTCGGGCATCGGCTCGAGTTCGACCATCGCCATATTGCAGCGCGAGCTAAAGTCGCCGTCGCCATCGAGCACATAAGCCACGCCGCCCGACATGCCGGCGGCGAAGTTGCGGCCGGTTGGTCCGAGAACCACCACCACGCCGCCGGTCATATATTCGCAGCAATGGTCGCCGGCGCCTTCGATGACGGCGATGGCGCCGGAATTGCGCACGGCGAAACGCTCGCCGGCGACGCCGTGGAAATAGCATTCGCCGGCGATGGCGCCGTACAGCACGGTGTTGCCGACGATGATCGACTGCTCCGGCACCACTCCCGACGCTGCCGACGGACGCACCACGATGCGGCCGCCGGACAAGCCCTTGCCGACATAATCGTTGGCGTCGCCTTCAAGTTCGAAGGCCACGCCGCGGGCGAGGAAGGCGCCGAAGCTCTGCCCGGCGGTCCCGGTGAAGCGGACACTGACGGTTTCATGCGGCAGGCCCTCATGGCCGTAACGCTTGGCGATCTCGCCTGACAGCATGGCACCGACAGTGCGATCGACGTTTCTGATCGGGAAGCTCAACCGCACCGGCGCGGCGCGCTCGATGGCGTCCTTCGATTGGGCAATCAGCTTGCGGTCGAGGATGTCTTTGATCTTGTGATCCTGCGCCTCGCAATTGTAGATTTTCACGTTGGCCGGCACGTCGGGCTTCGCGAACAGCTTCGATAGATCGAGCCCGGTCGCCTTACCGTGCGCGATAAGCTTGCGCTGATCGATCATCTGCGTCTGGCCGATCATTTCATCGAAGCTGCGGTAGCCGAGCTCGGCCATCAGTTCGCGCACTTCCTCGGCGACGAAGAAGAAATAATTGATGATGTGCTCGGGCTGACCCGTGAAGCGCTTGCGCAGCACCGGATCCTGGGTAGCGACCCCGACGGGGCAGGTATTGAGATGACACTTGCGCATCATGATGCAGCCGGCGGCGATCAGCGGTGCGGTGGCGAAACCGAATTCGTCGGCGCCCAGAAGTGCGCCGACCACCACGTCGCGGCCGGTGCGCAGCCCGCCGTCGACTTGCACGGCGATGCGGCTGCGCAGCCTATTGGCGACCAGCGTCTGATGCGTTTCGGCGAGCCCGATCTCCCAGGGCGAGCCGGCATGCTTGATCGAGGTCAGCGGCGCCGCGCCGGTACCGCCTTCGTAGCCGGCAATGGTGACGTGGTCGGACCGCGCCTTCGATACTCCGGCGGCCACCGTACCGACGCCGACCTCGGAGACGAGCTTGACCGAGACATCGCCGTCCGGATTGACGTTCTTTAAGTCGAAGATCAATTGCGCCAGGTCTTCGATCGAATAGATGTCGTGATGCGGCGGTGGCGAGATCAGGCCAACGCCCGGCGTCGAATGCCGCACCTTGGCGATGGTCTTGTCGACCTTGTGCCCGGGCAGCTGACCGCCTTCGCCGGGCTTGGCCCCTTGCGCGATCTTAATCTGCATCATGTCGGAATTAACGAGATACTCCGCCGTCACGCCGAAACGACCCGAGGCCACCTGCTTGATCGCGGACCGCATCGAATCGCCGTTCGGCAGCGGCTTGTAACGGTCGCTTTCCTCGCCGCCTTCGCCGGTATTGGATTTGCCGCCGATGCGATTCATGGCAATGGCGAGCGTGGTGTGCGCCTCGCGCGAGATCGAGCCGTACGACATGGCGCCGGTCGAGAACCGCCGCACGATGTCCTTGGCCGGCTCGACCTCCTCGATCGGCACCGGCTTTCGTCCGTCCTGCTCGGCGGACTTGAGCTGAAACAGGCCGCGGACGGTCAGAAGCTTCGCCGACTGGTCGTTGATGATGCGGGCGAACTGGCGGTATCGATCGTAGGAATTGCCACGCACCGCGTGCTGCAGCGCCGCCACCGTGGCGGCATTCCAGACGTGTTCCTCGCCGCGCACGCGGAAGGCATATTCGCCGCCGACGTCGAGCGCCGAGCGATAGATCGGCGCGTCCGAGAACGCGTCGCGATGCCGCCGCGCGGCTTCTTCGGCGATTTCGGCAAGCCCGACACCCTCGATACGGGTGGCGGTGCCGGTGAAATATTTGGCGACAAAGTCGGACTTGAGTCCGACCGCGTCGAAAATCTGGGCGCCGCAATAGGACTGGTAAGTCGAGATGCCCATCTTCGACATCACCTTGAGCAGTCCCTTGGCGATCGACTTGATATAGCGCTTGACGACTTCCTTTTCGTCGAGCTTCTGCGGCAGCTCGCTCTTCATGGCGACGAGCGTCTCGAAGGCCAGATAGGGATTGATCGCCTCGGCGCCGTAGCCGGCGAGACAGCAGAAATGATGCACCTCGCGCGGCTCGGCCGATTCGACCACGAGGCCGACCGAAGTACGCAAGCCTTCGCGAATGAGATGATGATGAACGGCCGCGCAGGCGAGCAGCGCCGGGATCGGGATGCGATCGGCGCTGGCGCGGCGGTCGGACAGAACAATGATATTGATGCCGTCGCGCACCGCGATCTCGGCGCGGCCGCACAGCCCGTCGATTGCTTCCGCCATACCCGCGGCGCTGGTGTCCGCCGGCCATGTGGTGTCGAGTGTACGCGACTTGAAATGATCGTGGCCGACTTCCGAGATCGAGCGGATCTTTTCCAGGTTGGCGTTGGTCAGAATCGGCTGATGCACTTCGAGGCGCTTGGTCTTCGACGTGCCCTCGAGATCGAACAGGTTCGGCCGTGGCCCGATGATCGAGACCAGGCTCATGACCAACTCCTCGCGGATCGGATCGATCGGCGGGTTGGTCACCTGCGCGAAGTTTTGCTTGAAATAAGTGAATAGCAGCTTCGCCCGGTCCGACAGCGCCGAGATCGGCGTGTCGTTACCCATCGAGCCGACCGCCTCTTCGCCGGTCGTCGCCATCGGCGTCATCAGGATTTTCAGGTCTTCCTGCGTATAACCGAACAGCTGCTGGCGGTCGAGCAGCGACAGGTTCGAGATCGGCGCTGCGGCGGAGGTTTCGGGCAAATTCTCAAGCTGAATCTGTGTCCGCTCGAGCCATTCCTTGTACGGGTGGCTTAGCGCCAGTTCCGACTTGATTTCCTCGTCAGGAATGAGGCGGCCTTGATCGAGATCGACCAATAGCATCTTGCCGGGCTGCAGCCGCCACTTGGTAACGATGTCCTCTTCTGGGATCGCCAGCACGCCGACTTCCGATGCCATGACGATGCGGTCGTCGCGGGTGACGACATAACGCGCGGGGCGCAGCCCGTTGCGGTCGAGCGTGGCGCCGATCTGGCGGCCATTGGTAAACGCGATGGCCGCCGGGCCATCCCATGGTTCCATCAGCGCGGCGTTGTATTCGTAGAAGGCGCGGCGCTCGTCGTTCATCAGCTGATTGCCGGCCCACGCTTCCGGAATCATCATCATCACCGCGTGCGTCAGGGAATAGCCGCCCATGGTGAGGAATTCGAGCGCGTTGTCGAAGCAGGCGGTGTCGGATTGGCCCTCATAGGAGATCGGCCACAGCTTCTTGATGTCGTCGCCGAACTTTGGCGAGGAAACCAAGGCTTGCCGCG
>JBARER010000318.1:0-21227 GCA_049796395.1 Xanthobacteraceae bacterium | reverse complement strand
GGCAGCCCGGCGTGAAGCCGGTCGCGCTGATCACCGGCGCGTCGTCCGGCATCGGCGCCGATCTGGCGCGCGTCTTTGCTGAAAACAATCACGAGTTGGTGCTGGTGGCGCGGCGCCAAGACCGGCTCGAGGCGTTGGCTGCGGAGATTGCCGCGTCCGGCCGGCCGCGGCCGATCGTGCTGGCGCTCGACCTCGAACGGCGCGATGCCGCCGCGGCGCTGGCCGCCGAACTCTCGGCGCGCGCGCTTGAGCCCGCCTATGTCGTCAACAATGCCGGATTCGGCCTGAGCGGCCGCGCCGCCGAACTGCGCCGCGACGAGCAGCTCGCCATGATCGACCTCAATGTGCGTGCGCTCACCGAATTGTCGCTGTCGTTCGTCGACAGTCTGGCGCGTCATCGCGGCGGCATTCTCAATGTCGCTTCAATCGCCGCTTTCCTGCCCGGCCCGGGCATGGCAGTGTATTACGCCAGCAAAGCCTATGTGCTGTCATTCAGCGAGGCGCTGCATCGCGAACTCGGCCCCCGTGGCATCCGGGTGACCGCGCTGTGCCCCGGCCCGGTGCCGACCGAATTTCAGGAGCGCTCGGGCATGCGCTTGCCAAGCGCCTCAAAGCTCCTCGAGCTGCCGCCCATGCAAGTGGCGCGGATCGGCTATCGGGCGCTGATGCGCGGCGAGCGCGTCGCGATCGCCGGAGCCGGCAACAGGATCGGTGTCGCCCTGATGCGCTTTGTTCCGAGCGCCCTGTTGATGGCCGCCGTCGACCGGCGCGCCTAAGCGCGCTTGGCGCAAGGTTTGCTTGGCTTGGCGGAGAAGCTATGAGTCCGGCGAAGCGAGCGAATCGGCGGTGGTCAACGTAACAGCAGATATGCAGCAGCCGATCCTGATTGTCCTGCACCAGGAACACTCGACCCCAGGCCGCATCGGCAATGCGCTGCGCGATCTCGGCTATCCGCTCGATGTGCGCCGGCCACGCTTCGACGACCCGCTGCCGGCGACGCTGGACGAACATGCCGGCGCCATCATCTTCGGCGGTCCGATGAGCGCCAACGATCCGGACGATTTCATCCGCCGCGAGACCGACTGGATCGGCGTGCCGCTCAAGGAGAGTAAGCCGTTTCTCGGCATCTGCCTTGGCGCCCAGATGTTCGCGCAGCATCTCGGCGGCAAAGTCTTTCGCCATCCGCAGGGCCGCGCCGAAATCGGCTACTACCCGATCCGGCCGACCGCCGCCGGGCTCGCGGTGGTCGAGACGTGGCCGGAATGCGTTTATCAATGGCACCGCGAAGGCTTCGATCTGCCGGCGGGCGCCGCGCTTCTGGCCGAGGGCGACACGTTCGAAGTCCAGGCGATTCGCTGCGAACGCGGCTTCGCCCTGCAATTTCACCCCGACGTCACCCACGCGATGATGCACAAATGGACCACGCGCGGCCACGACCGCATGGATTTGCCCGGCGCCAAGCCGCGCCACGAACATTTCGCCGATCGCGCCGTCTATGATTATTCGGCGCGCGCGTGGCTCACGGTCTTTTTGGAGCGCTGGCTCGGCGGCTGACGCGCGCTATTGCCCGGACTCAAGCACTTGCCCGAAATAGGCGACGGTCTTGGTGTAGACTTCCGAGGCGTTCCACTGCAGCAGCACCTGGAAATTGGCGGTGCCTTCGCCCCACGGCTGGCCGCGCTGCCAGCCATAGCCTTTCAGATAATTCGCGGTCGAGGCGAGCACGTCGGGCACGTCGTGGATCAGATCGCGGCGGCCGTTGCCCTCGAAATCGACGGCATACTTTAGATAGGACGACGGCAGGAACTGGGTCTGGCCGATCTCACCGGCCCAGGCACCGTGCATCGCCGAGGGTGTCATGTCGCCGCGATCGACGATGCGCAGCGCCGCGATCAGTTCGCCGCGGAACTTGTCTGGCCGCCGGCAATCGAAGGCCAGCGTCGCCAAAGAACGGATGGTCGGGAAATGGCCGGTATCGGCGCCGAAATCGGTTTCCAGGCCCCAGATGGCGACGATGACGCCGCCAGGCACGCCGTATTGCTCTTGGATGCGGCTTAGCAGCGAGGCGTAGACAAGCATCTTTTGTCGGGCACGGGCGAGCCGCGGCGGCACCATGCGGCCGGAGAACTGCTCGAAGCTCTGCCTGAACACGCCCTGGGCGTGGTCGCGCGCAATGATAGTCGGGTCGAAGGTCACGCCCCCCAGAGCGCTCTGGATCGTGCGCTGCGAGATGCCGTCGGCGGCGGCCTCCTGCTTCACGCCTGCGAGCCAGGTATTGAAATCGCCGCCGCAGGGTGCAGCCGCCCGCGCCGGCGCAGCGATCGCGGCGAGTGCTGCGGCGAAGCAAACGATCGTGAGCAGTCGCATAAGTCGTCCTTTTGCTGTTTGGCGGAGCCCGGCGCCGCCATGATGCCGCACTGGCGGCGATGCCGAAAGGGCCACGTGGCGCAGCGTCAAATCCGCTCCTCATGATAGCGGTCGGCGCGGTACAATTCGCGGAAAATCTTGGTCGAAATCAGGACCGTAACGATAATGCAGCAGCCGCCGATCAGCACCGAGGGAACAGTGCCGAACACCGCGGCCATAGTGCCGGCGCGGAAATCGCCGAGCTGATTCGAGGTGATCGTGACCAGGGAGTTCACCGCATAGACGCGGCCGCGCATCGCGTCGGGGGTGCGGATTTGCACCATGGTCTGGCGGATCACAACGCTGATGGAATCGGAGGCCCCGACGATGAACATCGCCGCGGCGGCCAGTGCAAAGTTCGGCGCCAGACCCAGCAAGATGGTGCCGGCCCCGAATATCCCGACCGCAGAAAACATCACGCGGCCGAGATGAGCCCGAATCGGCCATCGCGCCAGTGTCAGCGCAGTCATGATGGCGCCGGCGGCGGGAGCCGCCCGCAATAGCCCAAATCCGAGTGGGCCGGCAGCGAAAATGTCCCGGGCAAAGATCGGCAGAACAGCGGTGGCATTGCCGAGCAGCACGGAAAACAGATCGAGCAGTACGGCACCAAGCAATATCTTGTGATGGACGATGAAGCCGACGCCGCTGAACATCGTCTTTAGATTGACCGGCGCCCGCGGCGGCAGGGTCCGCTCGACCGTGATGCCGAGCATGACCAGACCGGCCGAAAGCCAGATGAGGGCGGAAACCGTAAAGACCAATGTGGGGCTCAGCCCGATTAAGAGCCCGCCGAGCGCCGGTCCGCCGACCACCGCGGCTTGCGAGGCCGATGTCGATCCGGCCACCGCGCGCGGCAGGAGGTCGGCCGTCACGATATTCGGCAAGACCGACTGCACGCTCGGCTGTTCGAAGGCGCGGCCAGTGCCGACGACGAAAGCCATCGCCAGCAAAAGGTCCGGCGTGAGCTTGCCAAGCAGGCTCGCGATCGCGAGCGCGGCGACCGCCAAAGCTTCGATCACTTCGCCGAAGAAGGTCACCATGCGCCTGTCGTAACGGTCGGCGACATGACCGGTGAGCAGAAAGAAAGCGGCGACGGGAAAGAATTGCACGAGCCCGATCAGGCCGAGATAGAAGGCGCTCCCAGTCAGGGCGTACATCTGCCAGCCGACGGCGACGACCTGGATCTGCAGCGCGATCGAAGCCGCGACCCGTACGTAGAGAAAGCGGGCGTAGGCGGGTTGACGCAACAGCGACCGCGCCGGAGTGGATGAATAGGGCATTATCCGGATTATAGCTGAGGCTGGCCTGCTCTACCCTGAATGCGGTCTCGCTCCGAGTGGCCCTGCCGAGCCGTAGCTGGCGCAGCCAGCGTAGCTACAGCCGTTTCTTAGCAAAAGCGCGTCCCGACGCGGATTTCAAATACTTTTCGAACGCAAACGCCCGACTCTTGTCCAAGAAGGCGACGTAAGTCTTAAGTTCCCAGGGTTTGTATTTCGACGTGTGAGGGACTTCACCTGCATTGTGCTTAGACAATCGTGACCTCAAATCATCCGTAACGCTGGTGTAATGCCTTTCGGGGAACGGAATACTGTTGAGAATGTATACGTATTTCATAGCCCTCTCGCCCGCCTACGTTGCCTCGCAACTTCGGCGCGGCAGCCTACGCTGACTGCGCCTCAAAGCTCCGAGTGGCCTGCCGAGCCGCGGCTGGCGCAGCCAGCGTAGGCTGGTGGAGCCGAGGGGAGTTGAACCCCTGACCTCCTCATTGCGAACGAGGCGCTCTCCCAACTGAGCTACGGCCCCGCCGAAGCGGCAACCGGGCCAAATATGACGCCGGTTTTGGCGAGTGCCGGCCATTTAGGGCTGCCGTCCAAGGCTGTCAACCGGGCTGTCGACGGGAGTTTCCCGGCTCGTCGCCCAAGCGACGGAGTGGAACAAGCCTCACTTGTTCGCGCGGTCGCAGTTCGCTAGTTTCTGCCACCCTCAACGCGAATCTGGTCCATGCTTGCACTTTTTGAAGTCATCCTGATTGCGCTCCAGCTCTATCTTTGGATCGTGATTGCCATGGCGATCTTCTCGTGGCTCGTGGCGTTCAATGTCGTGAATACGCGTAACCACGTTGTCGCCATGGTCGGCGATTTTCTTTATCGCATCACAGATCCGGCGCTTCGCCCCATTCGCAATTTCCTGCCCAATCTCGGCGGCATCGACATCTCACCGGTCATACTTTTCCTGATCATCATCTTCATCGAAAAGATCATTGAGATTTATATCCTGCCGAACGTCTTCTGAGCGCCGTGACAGCCAGGATAATTGACGGCAAGGCGATCGCCGCCGACCTGCGCGCCGCGGTCAAGACCGAGACGCAGCGCCTGACGGATGCGCATGGCATCGTGCCGGGCCTCGCGGTGGTGCTGGTCGGCGACAATGCCGCAAGCAAAACTTACGTCGCCAGCAAATCGCGGGCGCTGCATGAGGTCGGCATGCGGCCGCTAGACTACCATTTGCCGTCGTCTACCGGCGAAGCCGAGCTATTGGCGCTGGTGCAGGGGCTCAACGCCGATCCCGCCGTCAATGGTATTCTGGTGCAACTGCCGCTGCCGCCGCAGATCAATACCGCGCGTATCCTCAACAGCATCGATCCGGACAAGGACGTCGACGGCTTCCACCCGCTCAATGCCGGCCGCCTCATTACCGGCCTGCCGGCCTTGGTGCCGTGCACGCCGATCGCGTGCCTGAAGCTGATCAAGAGCGTGCATCCCTCGCTGCTCGGGCTCGATGCGCTGATGATCGGCCGCTCGCATATCGTCGGCAATCCGCTGGCGCAAGTCCTGCTGAATGAAAATGCCACGGTCACGGTGGCGCATACCCACACCCGCAATCTGCCCGATCACTGCCGGCGCGCCGAACTTTTGTGCGTGGCGATCGGCTGCGCCGAGTTCATCCGCGGCGACTGGATCAGGCCGGGAGCGACGGTGATCGACGTCGGCATCAATCGAGTGACCGACGCCGCCGGCAAGTCGCGTATTGTCGGTGACGTGAATTTCGCCGAAGCCCGCGAGGTTGCCGGCGCGATTACGCCGGTGCCGGGCGGCGTCGGACCGATGACGATCGTCTGTCTGTTGGTGAATACGCTGCGCGCCGCCTGCGCGCAGGCCGGCCTGCCGACGCCGGCGGTGTAGGCGTCAGCTATTCCAGCCGAACGCGACCTTATCGAGCACGCGGGTGCCGAATTTCTCGGAACTGCGCGCCACCGCCTTGCCGCCAAGCGCGCGGTAGAATTCGACCGCGCTCTCGTTCTCCGACAGCGCCCACACGATCAGCGACTTCATCGCGCTCTGCGCCAAGTCGCGGCGGGCGGCGGTGAACAGCCGGCGGCCGAAGCCGAGCCCTTGGTACTCGGGGCGCAGATAAAGCTCGTAGACCTCACCGTCGTAATAGAGGCTGCGCGCCCGGTTGCGTCCGTAATTGGCGTAGCCGGCGATCTTGTCGCCGAACTGCAGCAACGCGATGCGACTGCCTTTGCGGATGGCCGATTCCCACCACGCGGGACCGCGGCGGTTGATCAGGCGCTCCAGTTCGGCGCCGGGGATGATGCCTTGGTAAGCGGTGCGCCACGCCTCATCATGAGCATCCGCGACAGCGCCGGCATCGCAAGCGCGGGCCCGACGGATTTCGATGAGGGTGGTGCTCATGATGCGATGCTCAATCCTGCTGCGTCGATCCTACTGCGTCCGATCTTGCTGCGCCTGACCCTGCGATGCCCGATCCTGCTAGCCCCGCCCCACGGCCTGTTGCGCGATTCACGGTACGATCAAAGCAAGCGCCGCCGTGGCCTTCAAGACTTTCAATTCACCTTTCCTTAACGATGTGGATTATTAGCCAAAAGGCACCGGCCTCGCCACTGCGTCAGGGACGGAAAATGCAGGTCCGACGCGCAATCTGCACGCGCTGTTGCAATCGCGTCACGGTCGGCGACTTTCGTTCGGGGGGCGGCACGCAAGGTGTCGCAAAATGTGACAGGATCGGCGAGATTTGATCGTTCGTCGCGCCGGAGGCCCGGCGCGACTTGCGCGTGTTCAGACGCGCTCGGTTTCTTTGCGCCGCTCGTCGCGCTTGCGCTCGACCGGGTCGAGCAGCTTCTTGCGCAACCGGATTGATTTCGGCGTCACCTCGACCAGCTCATCGTCTTCGATATAGGCCAGCGCCTTTTCCAAGGTCATGCGGATCGGCGGCGTCAGCCGGATCGCCTCGTCCTTGGAATGGGTGCGGATGTTGGTCAGCTTCTTGCCCTTGAGGACGTTGACTTCGAGGTCGTTGCCGCGCGTGTGCTCGCCGATGATCATGCCGCGGTAAACTTTCCAGCCCGGCTCGATCATCATCGGGCCGCGGTCCTCCAGGTTCCACATCGCGTAAGCGACGGCATCGCCCTGGTCGGTCGAAAGCAGGACGCCGTTGCGCCGGCCGACGACTTCGCCCCGGTGCGGACCGTAGGCGTGAAACAGCCGGTTCATCACTGCGGTGCCGCGCGTGTCGGTGAGGAGCTCGCCCTGGTAGCCGATCAGCCCGCGCGTCGGCGCGTAGAAGATGAGCCGCACGCGGCCGCCGCCGGAGGGCCGCATCTCGACCATCTCGCCCTTGCGCTCGGCCAGCTTCTGCACCACCACGCCGGAATGTTCTTCATCGACGTCGATGACGACTTCCTCGATCGGTTCGAGAAGTTCACCGGACGGGCCATGCTGATAGAGCACCTTCGGCCGCGACACCGAAAGCTCGAAGCCTTCCCGCCGCATGGTTTCGATCAGAATGCCGAGCTGCAATTCGCCGCGGCCGGCGACTTCCATGGAATCTTTCTCGGTCGATTCGGAAATCCGCAACGTGACGTTGCCTTCGGCCTCGCGCAATAGACGGTCGCGGATCACCCGGCTCTGCACCTTGTCACCTTCGGTGCCGGCGAGCGGCGAATCGTTGATGTGAAAGGTCATGGTCAGGGTCGGCGGATCGATCGGCTGCGCCGGCAGCGGCTCGGTCACTTCGGGCGCGCACAGGGTATGCGAGACGAACGCCTCCGGCAGTCCGGCGATGGCGACGATGTCGCCGGCAAAGCCCTCCTCGATCGGTGCGCGCTCAAGCCCACGGAAGGCGAGCACCCTGGTGACCCGGCCTGCCTCGACCGGTTCGCCATTGCGGTCGAGCACTTTTACGGTCTGGTTCGGCTTCACCGAGCCGGAGAAAATGCGGCCGGTGACGATGCGGCCGAGATAGGGATTGGACTCGAGAATGGTGCCGAGCATGCGGAACGGGCCGTCCTCGACCCGCGGCGGCGCGACATGGCGGACGACCAGGTCGAACAGCGGCGCCATGCCTTGGTCCTTGGGACCGTCGGCGCTGGCAGCCATCCAGCCTTGCTTGGCCGAACCGTACAAAATCGGAAAGTCGAGCTGTTCCTCGGTCGCATCGAGCGCGGCGAACAGGTCGAATACCGCATTGGCGACCTCGCTCGGCCGGGCATCCGAACGGTCGACTTTGTTGATGACCACGATCGGCCGCAGCCCCATTTTAAGGGCCTTCGTCACCACGAATTTGGTCTGCGGCAACGGCCCTTCCGCCGCGTCGACCAGGACCAGGGCGCCGTCAACCATATTAAGGATGCGCTCGACCTCGCCGCCGAAATCGGCATGGCCCGGGGTGTCGACGATGTTGATCCGGGTGTCGTGCCAAACCAGCGACGTTGCCTTGGCGAGGATGGTAATCCCGCGCTCGCGCTCGAGATCGTTGGAATCGAGCGCGCGCTCGACCACGCGCTGGTTCTCGCGGAACGAGCCCGATTGTTGGAGGAGCCGGTCGACCAGGGTGGTTTTTCCGTGGTCGACATGGGCGATAATCGCGATGTTACGGAGATTCATGCCCTAATCGTTAAATTGCAGCGGGCCCCGAGGGGGGCCCGCAATCAGCCAGCGGTATATAGTCAGGAATAGCGCCGAAGCAATCGTTATGCCGCGGCGGCTTTGGCGCCGGGCGTTTCCGCGGTCCCGGCGCCACGCTCGATGGCGGTGCGGCGTGCGCCGAGCGCGAAGCGCAGCTGATCGAGCGCGAACGCAAACGACATGCGCACGGTTTCGTCGAATTCCTGGTGCTCACCCTGGTGGATGATGGCGATGACCAGGTTGTCGGCTTCGACCTGGATGTGATCGATGGCCTCCAGCGTCTGCGCGGCATGGGCCTTGCGCACCAGATCGAGAACCCGCTGCAACAATCTTAGGCGACGGGTGCGGGTATCGCGGCGCAGATAGCTTGCGAGGCCGGCGATGGCCGATCCGAACACTGGGAAAATCAACATGCCATAGAAGATTTCGTCGCCGTATTTGTCGAAAAACGATTGCTGACTGTCGGAAAGATAAGCGAGCGCCCCCGGATGAACGGCGAGGTCCGCGTCTTTGTCGGTCGAAGGCGCCTCGATCTTGATGTCGCCGGGCGCGGCGGCGGCGAGTACCAATCGTGACGAATAGATGACTTTGGCGAGCGCGCCGATGACCGAGTCACTGAAGCTTTTCCGCGCTACCAGGTATTCGCCAAAGCTCAAGGTTTTGAGGCTGGCGTCAGGCGAAGGCGGATTGCCGCCGAACGTCCCGGCGTCGATGTCAACCGAATCGAAGGCTGGATGGCGCTTGGCGATGCCGTCGGCCTGATCGATCTCGACGAACGACGGCGCCTTACCGTCCACGGTGGCCGCCGTCACCGTGTCGCTGATAGCGCGGCTGGTTGCAGCGCCAGCCACGAACAGCGCGTCGACCTGTTTGTTTTTGATTGCGTCGGCGACCTTGTCCGGCGCGATATCGGACATCGTTACTTTGACCAGCGCCACGCCATAATGGCTCAGTACCAACTCAAGCAGGCCCCTGGTGGCTTCATTGCCGGTAACGATGCCGACGCGCTTGCCGTTGAGCTGCGTCACCTTGCCGAAGTTGCCGTCGTCGCTGCTCTCGTCGCTGTCGCTGTCATCACTGGCTGCGCTCTTTTTGGCGCTCTTCTTGTCGCCCTTCTTATCACTCGTCTTAGTACTCTTGGTGGCCTTAGCGGCGTTCGCGGACGAAGCGGTCTTGCTTTCGCTGGCGCTCCTCGTGGATTTGGCCGCTGCGACGCTCTGGTCGGGTTGGGCGGCGCTTGCTGCGCTGCCTGGCGGGAGAATCAGCGCCATGACATTCTGCCGGAGGATGGCGACCACCGGCCAATTCAGCCCATCGTCGAGATTGCTTGGTAGAACGGCGAGGTCGGCTTCGCCCTTGCTCATGGCTTGCGCGGCTTCCTTGGCGCCGGGCGTGGCCATAGCGGTCATGGAAATATCGGCATGACCCTTGGCGATTTGAGCGGACAGCGCCTGAAGGAATTTGCCATCCGCCGGTCCCGCGGCGATGCGCATGCGATCGGCTTCGTTGCTGTAATAGAAGCCGGCCGCAACTGCGGTCGCCATCACGATGCTGCCGAGAACCGTCACCAGCCAGGTGTGGCGCAGGAACATGCGCACCCGGCTACGCACCATATGTTCTAGCGATCCGATACTCATCGCATGCGCCGAAGCCGATCCGGTTCCGCCAGCGCCGCTTAGGCGCCGAAACAGCCACAATCTTACGGCCAGAGGCGGCCGATGTGGAAGTTGGGTCGGCATGGCTGATCCTACCACGGCTTGCCGGCCTTGAGACCATGGCCGGTCCCACAGCCGCTTCAATGGGTCGGTCCTTGGTTAAGCGGAGGAAACAGGAATTTCCGTGCGGTCTCGTCCGGTTCGGCGGCGTCCCGCGGCCGTATCCGGCCCTGCCCGGGGTCCAAGCCGCCTTTGGAAACCCGTTCGGCCGCCGCGCGTTGAGAGCCTGACCGTTAAGGAATAGTCTTCCGGCTGTTAGAGCGCCACGACCGGCACCGCGCGTCCCGCGGAACAGGAGAGATTGCGATGAGTGAAAAGCTTGCCGGCCCCGACCGCAAGGCAGCGCTCGCCCGGCTTAAAGGGTGGAGCGAGGCGCCGGGGCGCGACGCCATTACCAAGAAATTTCAGTTTGCCGATTTCAACGAGGCTTTTGGCTTCATGGCCCGCGCGGCGCTGGTCGCCGAGAAGCTCGATCATCATCCGGAGTGGTTCAATGTCTACAAGACCGTCGAGGTAACATTGTCCACCCACGATGCCGGCGGGCTGACAGCGCGCGATGTCAAGCTGGCCGAGGCGATGGACAAGTTTGCCGGCTAAGCCTGCCCGCCAGGCCTGTCCCGCCAAAGCCCGTCCTGGATTTCCGGGCGGATGCTGCCTTGCGGTTGCCGCCTTTCGCAGCCATTTCATGGTCGTTTTCTTGGTGGCTCGCCCCGCCCTGAGGAGGGACCATGGGTTTTTGGCAGCAAGCGGCCGCATGGCCGGATGTTTCTTGGCCGGACTTTACCGCGCTGGGCCGTCGCGTCGTCGCCGATGAAGCGGAGCTGCGGCGAAAATTCTGGCGTAAGGTCAAGCGCGAAGCGGCCAACATCCCATTCCTGGAAGATGCGCTGACCGGCTATTATTGCGCGTTCGATCGCAATACGCCGTTTTATGTGAAAGCCATTCTGGTCGGCGCGATCGTCTATTTCGCGGTCCCGGACGATCTGGTGCCCGATACTCTGCTCGGTCTGGCCGACGATGCCGCAATTCTTGGCGCGGCGTTCAAGCTGGTGTCGTCGCACATCAAGCCCGAGCATCGGCAAGCGGCGCAAGAGGCGGTGGCGCGACTGCGCGCGTAGTTCGTTTAATTGGTTACGGCCGCATCACGATCTTTCCCATTACTTTGCGATCGGCGATGGCGTTGAGCGCGGCTGCGATCTCGGTCAACGGGTAAGTCGCGTGCACATGCGGCTTAAGCTTGCCCTGCGCGCACCACTGCACGATGTCGGTCATCAGCGCCCGCTGCGCTCGCGGCTCGCGTTTGACCCAACTGCCCCAGAGTACGCCGCGGATGTCGCAGCTTTTCAGCAGTACCAGATTGAGCGGCAATTTTGGAATTTCGCCGGCGGCAAAACCGATCACCAAATAGCGGCCTTCCCAGGCGAGTGCACGCACGGCCGGCTCCGCATAACGGCCGCCGACCGGATCGTACACCACGTCGATGCCATGCTCGCCGCCGAGCTTTTTGAGCATCCCGCGCAGATCCTCGCGCGCGTAGTTCACCGTCTCGTCGGCGCCGTGCGCGCGGGCGAAGACAAGCTTGTCGTCCGACGAGGCGCAGGCGATGACGCGCGCCCCCATGATCTTGCCGATCTCGACGGCCGCGAGACCCGTGCCGCCCGAAGCGCCGAGCACCGCCAGCGTTTCGCCGGCCTTGAGCGCGGCGCGCTCGCGCAAGGCATAAAGCGTCGTGCCGTAGGTCACGGTCAGCCCGGCGGCGTGGTCCATATCGAGCCCGGGCGGGATTTTCACCAGTGCGTCCGCCGGCACTGCAATGGCCTCGCGCGCCGCACCCCAGCCGATATTGCCCATCACCCGGTCGCCCGGCGCGATGCCGGTGACGCCGTCGCCGATACTCTCGACCACGCCGGCAAATTCAGCCGCCGGCGAAAACGGAAACGGCGGCTTGTGCTGATACTTGCCGGCGATGATGAGCGTGTCGAAGAAGTTCAATGCCGCCGCCTTGACCCGCACCACGGCCTCGCCTGGCCCGGCCCGCGGCTCCGCGACGTCGGCGATTTCGAGTTGATCGGGGGAGCAGAAGTGGGTGCAGAGAACGGCTTTCATCCGCACTTCTTATCAGGCTTTCGTCACTCCGGCATCATGGAGCGAACGGCGCAGCCGCGAGAACGCGAGCCGCAGCCGCGACTTGACCGTGCCAAGCGGCAGCTTGGTTTGCTCGGCGATAGCGGTATGCGACAGCCCGTCGAAGAATGCCAATTTGACCAGCGTGAATTGCTCGTGCGGCAAGGCGCCGAGAGCGGCGCGAACGCAATGCTCGCGCGCCGCGGCATCGAGGCGGTCGTCGTGCGGTTCGCTGGGATCCGGGATGGAGCAGAAATCCTCCATTGCGCAGGGCAATTCACGGCTACGCCGCCGCACATCGATCTGCCGGTTACGGGCAATATGGAAAATCCACGTCGTGGCCGCGGCCTTGCGCCGATCGAACTGATGCGCCTTCGACCAGATCGCCTCCATCACGTCTTGGGTGAGATCGGCGGCGGCGAACGAGGCCAGACCCAGCCGCGTCATCTGGGCGTATACGCGCGGGCCGAAATGGCCGAACAGGGCCGCAAACGCCGCCCGGTCGCGATTGACGCCCACCGCGGTGAGAAGATCCTCCAAGGTAGGAACCGGCGTTCCAGCCTTGGCGGCATAGGCAGACGGAGCTACGGCGTAACCGATTGCGAGTTGGCTCATTGCTGGACCCACGCTTCCAGGCCGGGAGCAAATCCATCTCCCACGGTTTCGATATTATTCGCCGCTCCGGAAGTCCGCTGTGTCGCAGGTCACAATTGCCGGTCCGCGCCGTCGAGCGCCGGCGCTGCGAATGGGCCCGGCCGCCGGCCGGGGGCAACCTGGGTTGTGATAAGCGGGTTAGGGCTCGCTATCTCGTTTCGTCTGCGAACGAATTGGGTTAAAATGACAAGATTGCTAATGAGTCCTGGGCCGCGCTCTAACGAGGGGCATACGCACATGGGTCGATGCTGGCAGCTTGTCTTTGTGCTGTTGATGGCGGCGTTGGTTGCCGCGCCGGCTAATGCGCAGCAACCGGCGCCGACCTCCGCCGCTCCTGCAGCCGCCGCGCTTGTGGCCAAACCGAAGCCTAAACCCAAACCCAAGCCGGCGGCCAAGCCAGCACCCAAGCCGGCAGCGGAACGGCCACCTGCGGAACGGCCCGCCGCCGAGACGGCAAGGCCGGCCATTGCCGGCGGCGCTCAGCCGAAACTTTTGGGCCAATATGCCGACTGGGGCGCCTATGCCGCCTCTCCCGGCGGCAAGAAGGTGTGCTTCGCCATCTCCAAGCCGACGTCATCGGAAACCGATCCGCCCAACCGGCCGCGCAATCCGACCTACATGTTCATTTCCACGCGGCCGGCGGACAAAGTCACCAACGAGGTTTCGATCATCATCGGTTACCCGTTCAAGCCTGGTTCCGAGGCCAGCGCGCAAATCGGCGCGACGACTTTTGCGCTCTACACCCAGCAGGACGGCGCCTGGATCAAAAATGCCGCCGAAGAAGCGCAGATGGTCGATGCGATGCGGGGGGCGGACGCGGTGATCGTCAAGGGCGAATCCGCCAAGGGCACCAAGACCACCGACAAATTCGATTTGAAGGGCGTCTCGCAGGCGCTCGATAAAATCGGCCAGGACTGCAAGTAGGTTTAATGCAAGTAGTTAAATGCAAGCCGGTTGCGGCCCGGGTCGAGGCCGGATAGCAAGCCTGATCACAAGCCACGCGCCTTGAGGCGCTGGCCACTGTCGCCGGCCCGGCGGCCGCACCATTTATCGCTCAACCCGTTTTGCCCCGTCACCAGAACCATGAGTGCTTCATTGACTGATGCTCTTACCCACGCCGCCGCGGCGCCGTTTATCGAGAAACGGCCGCTCGAGGACTATGCGGCGCCGGAGCATCCGTCGCTGGTCGGGATGACGCGCGAGGCGCTCGCCGCCGCGCTGGGCAAAGCCGGCGTGCCGGAGCGGCAGCGCCGCATGCGGGTCCAACAAATCTGGCACTGGCTCTATGTGCGCGGCGCGCAAGATTTCGAGGCGATGACCACGCTGTCGAAGGATTTGCGCATCGCGTTAGCCGGCGCCTTCACGCTGGCACGGCCGGACGTGGCCGCCGAGCAGATTTCGGTGGACGGCACGCGCAAATGGCTCATTCGGCTGCCCGGCGAACAGGGCGGCACGCCGCACGAAGTGGAATGCGTCTACATCCCGGAAGCCGACCGCGGCACTTTGTGCATTTCGAGTCAGGTCGGCTGTACGCTCACTTGCACGTTTTGCCACACCGGCACGCAGCGGCTGGTGCGCAATCTGACTGCCGGCGAAATCGTCAGCCAGGTGGTGCTGGCGCGCGACCGGCTCGGCGATTGGACGCCGGTCGGCGATGCCGGTGCCGGCGAGGGCGAACGAAAGCGCCTGGTCTCGAATATCGTCATGATGGGCATGGGCGAGCCGCTGTATAATTTCGACGCCGTGCGCGACGGCCTTGGCGTCATCGCCGACGGCGACGGTCTGAGCATTTCCAAGCGGCGCATCACGCTGTCGACCTCCGGAGTCGTGCCCAATATCGCCCGCGCCGGCGCGGAAATCGGCTGTATGCTGGCGGTGTCGCTGCATGCGGTGAGCGACCAATTGCGCGACCGGCTGGTGCCGCTGAACCGCAAATACCCTTTGAGCGAGCTGTTGGCGGCCTGCCGCAATTATCCCGGTCTTTCCAATGCGCGGCGCATCACCTTCGAATACGTCATGCTCAAGGACGTCAACGACTCGCTGGCCGACGCCAAGGCGCTGGTGCGCCTGCTGAAGGGCATTCCGGCCAAGATCAATCTCATCCCGTTCAACCCGTGGCCGGGTACGATCTATGAGTGCTCCGATTGGGAGCGGATCGAAAAATTCTCCGAGATTGTTTTCGACGCCGGCTATTCCTCGCCGGTGCGCACGCCGCGCGGGCGCGATATTCTCGCCGCCTGCGGCCAGCTCAAAAGCGCGACCGAAAAACTCTCGGCCCGCGAACGTCTGGCGCTGCGCGCCATGGCGGTCACCGATTGAGCTTCGGGCTGAAACGCGAGCCGATATACGAGCCATGACACGAGCCAACGCAATAGCCGTGACACGCGCGCCATGACCGCTGTCTTCCGCGTCATGATGATGTTCGTCGGCTATATCTGGGCCTGCATTGCCGCCTCGCTCGTGCTCGCGCTCGGCACGCTCGCCCCGCAATGGGATTATTTCTTCAACGCGCTCGGTGTGCAGTCTTCGCAAGCACAGTCGACGGCGATGTGGGTGGTGGTCGGAATTGGCGCGTTCATTATTTTCGTTGTCGGCTTTTTGCCGACGCTGCTCGCTGTGGTGATTACCGAGGGTTTGGCGCTGCGCTCGATCCTGGTCTACGGCGTGATCGGCGGCGCCCTGGCGCTGACCATGGCGTTCGGATTGGATTTCGCCGGCTACAGCGCGGCGGCCAATGTCGACATTGCGCGCGAACGCGAGGTCTTTGCCGCGGCCGGCATCGCCGGGGGGATGGTCTATTGGCTGTTTGCCGGGCGCAATGCCGGAATCTGGAAGTCATCTAGAAGCCGCGGACAAGAAACGCGATGAACCGCACCGGGCTGACGATCGCGCTGACTATCGGCTTTGTCGGCGGCCTGATTTGCGCGGTCGATCCGCGGCTCGATATCGACATTGCCGCGATTTGGTTCAATTGGCCGGCGCATCTGTTCGACGTCAATGCGCAGATGTGGGTGCAGCACACCCGGCAAGCGGCGCGCATCGTGATCACGCTTTTGGTGCTGCCGGCCTTCCTCGCCATCATCGGCAAGCTGATCTGGCCGGGCCGGCGCATGCTGATCGAGGCTCGCGCCGCGCTGTTTCTGATCGCGACGCTGGCGCTCGGCCCCGGGCTACTCACCAACGTCATTCTCAAAGACCATTGGGGCCGGCCGCGGCCGATCGACGTGCAGCAATTCGGCGGCGATTACCGTTTCGTGCCGTGGTGGGATCCGCGCGGCGGCTGCCCGGATAATTGCTCCTTCGTCGCCGGCGAGCCGTCCGGGGCTTTCTGGACCTTGGCGCCCGCAGCGCTGGCCGGCCCGGAATTGGCGCCGATCGCCTATGCTGCGGCGCTCGCCTTCGGTGCCGCGGTCGGTGTCCTGCGCATCGCCGGCGGCGCGCATTTCTTCTCCGACGTCGTGTTCGCCGGCGTCTTCATGTACCTCGTGATCTGGCTCATGCACGGCCTGATCTACCGCTGGCGCGCGACCCGTATCGACGAGGCGGCGGCCGAGCGCCGCCTGGCCGATGCCGGCGATGCGCTGGCGGCCGGTCTCCGGCGCCTTACACACCGGCGCGGCAAATCGCTTTAATACGCCCGGTCCTGGCGGCTTGCGCCGGTCCGCCATGCCCCTATAGTCCGCGCCGCATTTGTTAGGCGGCGCCGCCGCCCATGCTTTTAGGATGTTTCGCCATGCCCGCGGGCGGCAAAAAAGACGTCAAGAAAGTGGTGCTGGCCTATTCCGGCGGGCTCGATACCTCGATCATTCTCAAATGGCTGCAGACCACTTATGGCTGCGAGGTCGTTACCTTCACCGCTGATCTCGGCCAGGGCGAGGAGCTCGAGCCGGCGCGGGCCAAGGCGCTCACGCTCGGCATCAAGCCGCAGAACATTTTCATCGAGGATTTGCGCGAGGAATTCGTCCGCGACTACGTGTTTCCGATGTTCCGGGCCAATGCGCTCTATGAGGGCCAATACCTGCTCGGCACCTCGATCGCCCGGCCGCTGATCGCCAAGAAGCAGATCGAAATTGCCGAGAAAGTCGGCGCCGACGCCGTGGCCCACGGCGCCACCGGCAAGGGCAACGATCAGGTCCGCTTCGAATTGGCCTATTATGCGCTCAAGCCCGATGTGAAGGTGATTGCGCCGTGGCGCGAATGGGATTTCAAGTCGCGCGAGGCGCTGCTCGAGTTCGCCGAGAAAAATCAGATCCCGATCGCCAAGGATAAGCGCGGAGAGGCGCCGTTCTCGACCGACGCCAATCTGTTGCACACCTCGTCCGAAGGCAAAGTTTTGGAAGATCCCTCGGGCGAGGTGCCGGATTATGTCTATTCGCGCACCGACGATCCGGAAAAGGCGCCGGCCAGAGCGCAATATGTCGAGATCGATTTCGAGCGCGGCGATCCGGTGGCGATCGATGGCAACGCGCTGTCGCCGGCGCAACTGCTGACCGCGCTTAACGCGCTCGGCAGGACACACGGCATCGGCCGGCTCGACTTGGTGGAGAACCGTTTCGTCGGCATGAAGTCGCGCGGCATGTACGAGACGCCGGGCGGAACCATCCTGCTTGCCGCGCATCGCGGCATCGAATCGATCACGCTCGATCGCGGCGCCGCGCATCTCAAAGACGAACTGATGCCGAAATACGCGGAAGCAATCTATTACGGCTTCTGGTTTGCGCCGGAGCGCGAGATGCTGCAGGCCGCGATCGACAAGAGCCAGGAGTTTGTCACCGGCTCCGTGCGGCTCAAGCTCTACCGGGGCAATGTCGGCGTGGTCGGCCGGTCGAGCAAATATTCGCTCTACGATCAGGATCTGGTCACGTTCGAGGAGGGCGCGGTCGCTTACGACCAGCGCGACGCCGAAGGCTTCATCCGGCTCAACGCATTGCGGTTGCGGACCCTAGGCCAGCGCAAACGCAAGCTGAAACTGTGAGCAAGACGCCGCGTCTGGCATCGCCGCCGTCCATCTTTGGCAGATCGCCGCCGGGCTTGCCGGGGAAGTAATCCGGCGCGGAACCCGGCCCGCGCGGATCGACCGGGTCGTCGACCGGATAGGGCGTCCGCGGACCATTCGGCTCGGGCTCGGGCTCGGGACCTGGTCTGGAACCTTCGCCCGGCTCTTTGATCTTTGGTCCGGTGAGCGGCGCGGTCATCGCATGCCTACCTTGCGGTTTTCGCCCATATCGGGACGGCGTCCGCTCATCGCCGCAGCCGCCATCTTGATATAGGCCACGGTCTTGCCCGGGGCGTCCCAATACTCAGCCTCGGCCGGCGTCACCTTGAGAACGCGAATATTCGGATCGTCCGGGGAATCCCACCAGGCCTTGGCCGGCGTGCCCCACAAGTCGCGGATTTTGGCGCGGTCGTTCGACACTTCGGCATGGCCGGATAGCGACACGTAGTCCTGGCCGCCGGTATCGGCGAAGGCGAGACAGACTTTGGCGTACTGCTTGATCTCGTCGTCCTTATGCCGGCGCGCGTCGGACAGGAAATAGATCGCGTCGTCTTCACGCCGCACATAAGCGCCCATCGGCCGTGCGTGCAGCTCACGCCCGTCCCAGGTCGCGAACATGCAAATCGAAATCTTCTTCATCAAATCCCAAACGCGGTCGATCTCGGCGCTCATGATGTCCTCGCTCGCCAATGCCTTGCGGCAACAACGTGTAGGGCGCCGATGTCGTTCCTTAGCTGGTTCCTTATGTCGTTTGGGAACCGGAGCCGGGGTCACATCGGTACGGTGACTTTCCGATTTTCGCCGAGCTTCGGCTGTTCGCCGGTGAGCCGCGCCTTGACGAATTCGAAGGCCGCGACCGCCTGACTCGCCGGTCCGTCCCACAATTCGGCGGTCAGCGGCGACACGCGCAACACGCAGACATTGGGATCGTCCGGCCCGTGCCACCACATCGTGTCGGTGGCCTTCCAGATTTCCGCGGCCTTGGCATGGTCGCGCTGCACCGTGGCGCGCGCGGTCAGCGACAGATAAGCGTTTTGGTCGTGGTCGATGAACGTCAGCCCGACATCGTGCTCGGCGTCGATCTCATGGTCCTTGGCGCTGCGCAGATCGGTGACGAACCAGATCAGGCCGGCGGCGCGATCGGGCCGGGCTTCCAGCGGGCGGGCCCGCAAACCGCCAGGAAACCGCGTGGTCAACATGCACACGCCGACGCGCTCGATGATGTCCCAGACGCGGGAGAGGTGGTCTGCCTCGTTCATGGCTGGGCAACCGGCAATGTGGCGCCGCGGTTCCCAACGGGTCATTCCAGACTTGCCGCTGTTGCGGCAATCCAGAACGACGCGGCTACACCTGCCGCTCGACCAGCGCGCGCTTGATGTCGGCGATGGCTTCGGCGGGATTGAGGTGCTTGGGGCAGGCCTTGGCGCAGTTCATGATGGTGTGGCAGCGGTACAGCCGGAACGGATCTTCCAGATTGTCGAGCCGCTCGCCGGTCGCCTCGTCGCGCGAATCCACCAGCCAGCGCTGCGCCTGGAGCAGCGCCGCCGGCCCGAGAAAGCGCTCGGAATTCCACCAATAGCTCGGACAGGCGGTCGAGCAGCAGGCGCACAGGATGCACTCGTAAAGGCCGTCGAGCTTCGCCCGGTCTTCGTGGCTCTGCTTCCATTCGGTGCGCGGCGTCGGCGATTTGGTCTGCAGCCAGGGTTCGATCGAGGCATGCTGGGCGTAGAAATTGGTCAGGTCGGGCACCAGGTCCTTGACCACCGGCATATGCGGCAGCGGATAGATGCGCACCGCGCCGTTCACCTCGCTCATCGCCTTGGTGCAGGCGAGCGTATTGGTGCCGTCGATATTCATGGCGCAGGAGCCGCAGATGCCTTCGCGGCAGGAGCGGCGGAAGGTCAGCGTCGCGTCGACGTTGTTTTTCAGCCAGATCATCGCGTCGAGCACCATCGGCCCGCAGTCCTTGGTGTCGAC
This sequence comes from Xanthobacteraceae bacterium, assembly GCA_049796395.1. Classification (GTDB taxonomy): domain Bacteria; phylum Pseudomonadota; class Alphaproteobacteria; order Rhizobiales; family Xanthobacteraceae; genus BOG-931. The sequence continues at coordinate 1,428 of JBARER010000318.1, read as the reverse complement.
GTAATAGGTGTCGATGCGCGGATTGCGGCCGTCGTCGGGATTCCAGCGATAAATGCGGTATTCGCGTTCCGCCTCGGTCCGCAGCGGATGCGGCCAAGCCTTGCCTTGCTCGACCTTGGAATTCTTCGGCAGCGTGAATTGGACCATCGGAACCTCAATAAACTTGCTTCAATAGACCCGTTTCTTGGGCTCGATATAGGACACGTCGTTGGTCAGGGTGTAGGTGTGCACCGGCCGATAGTCGATGGTGACCTTGCCGGTTTCCGGATCGAGCCACGCCAGCGTGTGCTTCATCCAGTTGTGATCGTCGCGGTCGGGGAAATCCTCGCGCGCATGCGCGCCGCGGCTTTCGGTGCGGTTGACCGCGCAGTCCATGGTGACGACGGCCTGCTCGATCAGATTGACAAATTCCAGCGTCTCGATCAGGTCGGAATTCCAGATCAGCGAGCGGTCCGACACACGCACGTCGCCGATGCCGGCATGAACTTCGTGGATCAGCTTGGAGCCTTCCTCCAATATTTCGCCGGTGCGGAACACCGCGCAATTGGTCTGCATCACCTGCTGCATTTTGGTGCGCAAGGCCGCGGTCGGCGTGCGGCCCGAAGCGTTGCGGAATTTGTCGAGCCGCGTCAGCGCCCGCTCGGCGGAGTTTTTTGCCAGCTCCGGCTGCTTGTCGTTCGGCGTCAAAAGTTCGGCGCAGCGGTGGCCCGCGGCGCGGCCGAACACCACGAGATCGATCAGCGAATTCGAACCCAGCCGGTTGGCGCCGTGCACCGAAACGCAGGCGGCCTCGCCGAGCGCCATCAGGCCGGGCACGACGTGGTCGGGATTGCCGTCTTTCTTGATCAGGGCCTCACCGTGATAATTCGTGGCGATGCCGCCCATGTTGTAATGCACCGTCGGCACGATCGGCACCGGCTCGCGCGTCAGATCGACGCCGGCGAAAATGCGCGCGGATTCGGTGATGCCGGGCAGGCGCTCGGCGAGGATTTTCGGATCGAGATGATCGAGGTGAAGGAAGATGTGATCCTTCTTCGGTCCGACGCCGCGGCCTTCGCGAATCTCGATGGTCATGGCGCGCGATACCACGTCGCGCGAGGCGAGATCTTTGGCGGACGGCGCGTAGCGCTCCATGAAGCGCTCGCCGGCCGAATTGACGAGATAGGCGCCTTCGCCACGCGCGCCTTCGGTGATCAGGACGCCGGCGCCGTAAACGCCAGTCGGATGGAATTGCACGAATTCCATGTCTTGCAGCGGCAGGCCGGCGCGCAGCACCATGGCACTGCCGTCGCCGGTCTGGGTATGCGCGCCGGTGCAGGATGCATAAGCGCGGCCGTAGCCGCCGGTAGCGATGATCGTCGTCTGCGCGGCGAAGCGGTGGATCGAGCCGTCGTCGAGATTGATGGCGATGACGCCGCGGCAGCGGCC
>JBARER010000317.1:0-4207 GCA_049796395.1 Xanthobacteraceae bacterium | reverse complement strand
CGGTACAGCGCCGGTCCGGTGGAAGCGGATGGCGCATCTGCCGCCGTCAAGCGTCTGGCGTTGAGCCGCCATTATGTCAGCGACCGCCGCGTGCACCGCGTGGTCGATCTGTTGCGGCTGGCCGAAGCGATCGGCATTCCGGCGCATGACGAAATCGTGCCGCCCGTGGGCGGCATGCGGCCGGCGCTGGCTCCGCCGCAGCCTTATGCCGTGATCCATGCCGCACCGATGTTCAGGTATAAGCGCTGGACCGACGACGGCTGGCGCGCGCTCGCAGCCGTTCTCTCCCAACGCGGCCTTCCAACCGTTGTCACCGGCGCGGACGGCGATCGGGCTTATCTCGACAATGTCTGGCGGGACAGCGCCGTGGCGCGATTGGACGGCAAGATCGCCTGGCCCGCTCTGACCGCTCTGATCGCCGACGCGGCGGTCTATATTGGCCCGGATACGGCGATCACGCATCTCGCCGCGGCGACGGGGACGCCGACGGTCGCGCTTTATGGCCCGACCGATCCGCGGCTGTGGGGGCCGTGGCCGCACCGCGGACTCGATCGCCCATGGGCGGCGGCCGGCACGATCCAGCAGCGCGGCAATGTCTGGCTGGTGCAAAATCCGCTGCCCTGCCTGCCGTGCCAGTTGGAAGGCTGCGAACGCCGCCTCGACAGCCACAGCCAATGTCTCGACGAGCTTTCGGTGGCGCAGGTCATGACCGCGGTCGACCAGGCCTTGGGGCTCCGGCAAGCGGCTTAGCGGTTTTTTGCCGTCCGCCGTTCTGCTTCACGTCCTAATAAAGCGGCGACTGTACCGCCGGGGTCGGTTGGCCGAATTGCCCGGTGAGCAGATCGAACGGCGTATAAGTTTGGGTGGCGCAGGTGTCGGTCTCGACCGCATAGCGGCCGTCGACGACCGCATTATCCTGGATGAAAATCGCATAGGTGCGGAGCTGGCTGTGATCCTGAAAATCGACGCAAGCGAGCCACGCCCACCCCTTCATGGAATCGATCCAGCGCAGTCCGGAAATCGCAAAGCCGCTATAGGCGGAGCGGTCCTTCAGCGCTCCCTGTAAATATTGAGCCGTCAGCGCCACGTAAGGCGGTTGAGTGGGTGGCGGCGGCGTCTGGTTCGATTGCGCCAGCTCGCTGCAGGCCGCCGAGCTGAAAACTAACAGGGCCAAGGCGGCGAAGCGGACCGCTTGCCACACCATCTGCCGCGTCCCTCGCCACAATGTCCGGCGCCCGCGCCCGGGCCATGGTCCCGCCATGAACCCCCTGCACTGGGAGATGCCTTCCGCCGGCAGGAAATATAAACTTCGGTGTCTTAGGTTCCGGCGCGGCTGGCATGGTGTTGCAGACCAAGGCACGGGCATGGCGGCACCGCTAACAAGCGATTTTTTGATTCGAAAGATCGGCAAACGGCAGGCAATGCGAGTTGCGAGCATCGACCAAGTGACGAGCCACGTTACTGGCTGGCGCCGGAGTGCCGCGCGGGCAATCGTGATCTGTGCCGCCTTGGCGCTGGCGTCGTGCGCCGGAACGTCGAACGAAGATGGATTTTCCGCCTATGTCGCCGATCACTGGCCGCACTGGGCGGGCGGCATGCCCGACGATGTGCCGCCGCGTCCGGGGACGCCGGGCTATCGACAATTCATCGCCCATGGACAAGCCGATCAGGATCAAGCGCCGTCGCCGGCTGGCGGGGCGAATCCCGCCGCCGCTCCGGTTTTCGAGACGACTCCCGCCGGGTCTGTGCAGTCCTCGCGGGCCGCCGCCGCAACGCCGGCTCCCGCTCTCGGAATGCCGGCTTCCGCAGCACCTTCGGCGCTCGCTGCTCCAGCTCCGGTCGCCACGCAAGCCGCGCCGCCGCCGCCGGCTATCAACGACTCCAGCGTCGTGCACGGCGGCTTGTATTAGCCGCATCACGCCACGCCGGCGCGCAGCAGATCGTGAAAGTGCACGATGCCGACCGGCCGGCCCGCTTCGACGACGATGAGCGCCGTGATCTTCGAGGCATTGAGCAACTGCAAGGCCTCGCTGGCCAGTTGATCGGGGCGAACGGTTTTCGGCGATGCCGTCATGACGGCATCGACCGGCGCCTGCAGCAGATCGTTGCGCATGTGGCGGCGCAAATCGCCGTCGGTAATCACCCCGGCGAGCGTGCCGTCGGGCGCGACGACGGCCACGCAGCCGAAACCCTTGGCGGACATTTCGACGATCGCTTCCGACATCGGCGCGCCGCGCTTGATGAGCGGCACCGCGGCGCCCGGGTGCATGATCTCGCCGATGAATTTCAGCGCTGCACCGAGCTTGCCGCGCGGATGAAAGACGCCGAAGTCGACGGCGGCAAAGCCTCGGCTTTCCATCAAAGCGATGGCCAGCGCATCGCCGAGCGCAAGCTGCATCAAAGATGACGTCGTCGGCGCCAGATTATGCGGACAGGCCTCACGCGCCGACGGCAGCTCCAGCACGATGTCGGCGGCCTTGCCGAGCGTCGACTCGGCGTTCACGGTGATGGCGATGAGCACGATCCGAAATCGCCGCGAATAATTGATCAGGTCTTTGAGCTCCTCGGTTTCGCCCGACCAGGACAAGGCCAGCATGACGTCGTCCGAGGTGATCATGCCGAGATCGCCGTGGCTGGCGTCGGCGGCATGCACGAAGAAGGCCGGCGCTCCGGTCGACGCGAGCGTGGCAGCGATCTTGCGCGCTACGTGGCCGGATTTGCCCATGCCGGTCACGATGACGCGGCCGCGCGCGGCGCGGATCGTCTCGACGGCGGCAACAAAAGCTGCGCTCATGCCGTCGGACATGGCCGCGGAGAGCGCGGCGACGCCGTCCGCTTCGGTCGCGAGCGTGCGCAGTGCCGAAGCGATATGAGCGTTGTCGACCGGCGTCGCTTTGGTGGCGTCGGCTGAACTCATCTTCGTACGTGTCCTCACTCGGTACTCCACATGACGAATATGAGAGTCTATTTCGCCCAGGCGGCGAAAGCATCGGCGAAGGCCCGGTCGCCGGGCGGCCCCTTCTCCAGGGCCAGGATGGCGCGGCCGCCATTATTATAGACGATCGGGATATCGAACCACGGCCGCGTTTTGAGCAGGTCGACATTGCGCTGCATGTCGGTGTCGACGGCGGATAAGCCGATCAGGAAAAAACCATTGGTGACTTTGACGGCAAGCCCGGCAAGCGGAACGCCGCGGGCCTGCTCGCTGTCCTTCATCAGAATGCCGGGCACATTGGCGATTCCGCCGCCGGGGAAGTCCGGCGGCAAATTGAACATGATTTCAATGGTGTGGCTGGCCGGCAGCGCCTGATCGGTGTTGCGGCGCAGCGTCCAGGTCACGGTCATGTTGCGCTCGGGGATGGTAATGTCGGCGCGCACTTCAAGCTCGGGCGCGAGCCCGCTGCCGGGCGAGACCGTTTCGGTCCGCCAAACCGCGGAGCCGACAAATTGCCGGCCCTGAGGATTATTAGGGTCTTCCTCATAAAGCACGACGCGCTGCGCGACCGGGGGGGCATTGGCGGGGGCGTTGCCGGCGGTAGGCGCTTGCGCCTGCTGCCCGGGCATTTGCTCCTGCGGCACGCGCTCGGAGAATTTGGGCTCCGAGGCCGGTGCTTGCGCTGTCTCAGCGGGCTTCGAGCGCATATGCGACGCGAATTGATAGAGGCCCATGATATTGGACCACTGCCATGAGATCGTGGCGCCGAGGCCGGCGATGATAATGAGAATGACGGCGATCTTGGCGAGGCCGCGATAGGACCGCGGCGGCCGCGGTTCGGCGTGATGCTCCTGCGGCTGCCGGGTGCGCGGCAGCGGCGGCACCGGCTCCTCGTCGGCGAAGTCTTCCGAGGACTCGACGGTGCGCGGCGGCTCATCGCCGATGACGTCGCTTTCGTCGTCGTCGAAGTGCGCCTGCAGCCGCTCGTGCAGCGTGTCCAGTTCGCTGTCATCGGGGACTTGCTCGACGGCGCCATAGGAATCGCGGGTATCGCGGGCCGATTGAACCGATTTGGCGGAAGCCGCGCCGAGATCGTCGACCTCGCTGACCGTATCCCGGAAGGTCTTGAGGCCGTGGGGCGCAACGGGCGAGGTCCGGGCGCTCAAAATGCGGTTGCGGGCGCTCGATGCCGCGGCCGGGTGCGAGGTGTCTTCGGCTGCGACCCCGCCTGGCATCCGCGCTGGCGAAGGACTGGGCCGCGGCGGTGCCGCC
>JBARER010000316.1:0-3628 GCA_049796395.1 Xanthobacteraceae bacterium | reverse complement strand
ATATTGGGTTCCACCACGATGTCGGACGGCCCGCCGATCATCAGTAAATGCTCGACATTGTCGCGCCGGACTAAAATGAGCCGGCGGCGACCGTCGACGCTGGCATAGTCGATCACGGCGAGGCGTGGCTGCCGGCCGCGCGCCGTGCTGCTGCCGAGCCGGCCGGCGCCGAACCGGCGTACCGCCCATGCGGCGACGCCGATGAGCGCGAGCACGACCAAAAATGCGAGGAAGAAGCGTACGGCGAGCGGCATCTCCGCCCCGAACAACGTGTCAAACATCCGCACAACTCCCGTTCGCTTAGGGCGGCGCCGTCAGCCTGCAAAGGTTAACGGCGCGGGTAACATTTGCCGCCGTGATTACTAACAAAGGATTAAAAATTCTAGCCGATTTCCCCGCACAAGCCGATGCCTGAAGCATTCTCATGGTAAACGGCGGATTAATGGCGAAACCGGCCGAAACCGGCCCTTAACCGCGCATTAACCATGATCCCGGCAAAGTCTGCCGGTCCAAGCAGCGAGCGCGACCCGTCCTCGAAGACTCAAAGCCAAGGCTTGGAACGGGGCCCTGACATGCCGATCACCGACATTCCGATTCTCAACATGTTGCGCGAGCGTATGCAGTGGCAGCAGGCGCGGCAGGAAGTTCTGGCGCAAAACGTCGCCAATGCCGATACGCCGAACTACCAAGCCAAGGATTTGGCGCCGCTCGATTTCTCGCGGCAATTGTCGGCGGTTTCGCTGTCGCTCGACCGCACCAATCCGGAGCACATCGCCGCGACCTCGGGCGATTCGCAGTTCGCCAGCAAAAACTCCGACTACGAAATCCGGCCGCGCGGCAATTCGGTCAGTCACGAAGACGAAATGAATAACGTGGCGACCAACCAGATGGACTACGAGGCGGCCACCGAGATGTACACGCACAGTCTCAATCTCATCAAGCTCGCGGTCAAAGAGTGACGGCGAAGCGGGGCGGCGCAAGCGGATTGACCATGATGGATCGCTGACATGGCCGACATGATGGACTTCATGAAGACGCTGCATGTCGCCGCGACTGGGCTGAAGGCCCAGATGGGGCGGATGCGCGTCATTACCGAGAATATCGCCAACGTCGATTCGGTGGCGACCACGCCAGGCGGCGATCCGTACCGGCGCAGAATCGTTACCTTCTCGAGCGAGCTCGACCACTCGCTCGGTGCCGACGTGGTCAAGCTCGGCGGGATAGAGACAGACAAGTCGAATTTCCTGATCCGCCACGAGCCGGGCAATCCGGCCGCCGATGCGCAGGGTAACGTCAAATATCCGAACGTGAACACGCTCGTGGAAATGACCGACCTGCGCGACGCCCAGCGTTCCTACGAGGCCAACCTCAACGTCATTACCGCGACCCGCAAAATGCTCCAGCTCACCATCGATATGCTCAAGGCCTGACCATGGCGACGCCAACCATTGCTGCTAATGCCTATGCCGCGCTCTCGAAGATGAGCGGGGACACAGCCGGCATCGCCGGCGGTTTGGGCAAGACCGAAGGCGCGGGGCCGAACTTCAGCTCGGTCCTCAAGGACGTGATCAATGCCGTATCGGTGGCGGCGAAGAACTCCGACGCTCAGGCGCAGGCCGTCGCCGCCGGAAAAGCCAACATGGTCGACGTCGTCACCGCGGTTGCCGAGACCGAGACTGCATTTCAGACGCTGGTCTCGGTGCGCGACAAGGTGATTGCCGCCTACGAGGACGTGCTGAAAATGCCGATCTGAGACAGGAAAGAGGGGAGAGACAATGACAGGCCCGGAAGTTCTGGACATATCGCGCGACGCGATCAAGACGTTGCTTATCGTATCCGCGCCGCTGATGCTGGTCGGGCTCGTCGTCGGCGTCGCCATCTCGCTGTTGCAGGCGCTCACCCAGATTCAGGAAACGACGCTGGTCTTCGTGCCGAAAATTCTCGCCATTTTCGTCGCGCTATTGGTGGCGCTGCCGTTCATGGCCGATGCCATGCAAGCCAACTTTCTTCGCGTCGTCGCGCACATCACCAGCGGATAACGACGCGCACCGGCGCGCGGGTGGCGTGACAAAGACGAGGCGAGGCGTGACCATCGATATCTCCAGTTTGCCGGCGTTCGGGGCGGCCTTCCTGCTGATTTTCGCCCGCACCGGCACCATGGTCATGCTGATGCCGGGGCTCGGCGAGCAGAACATATCGCCGCGGCTGCGGCTGACCGTCGCGCTGATGCTGGCCGCGGTGCTGTGGCCGCTGCACCGCAACGACTATCACCTCGACGCCGGCGCGCTCGGGCCGACGATCGTCATGCTGATCGAGGAGATCATCATCGGCGCGGTGCTCGGGTTGACCGCCCGGCTCACCATCTCGGCGCTGGAAGTGGCGGGCTCGGTCATCGCCCAGCAGCTCGGTCTCGGCTTCGTTACCGCCGTCGATCCGATGCAGGGCGAACAAGGCGTCATTCTCGGCACCTTCTTCACCATGCTGGGGGTGACATTGTTCTTTGCCACCAACATGCATTATCTGGTCATCGCCGCGCTCAACGACAGCTACACGCTGTTCGCCCCGGGCCAGGTGCCGGCCGCCGGCGACGTGGCGGCCTTGATGACGAAAACGGTATCGGGTGCATTTCGTATCGGCATCCAACTGTCGGCGCCATTTCTGGCGTTCGGGTTGTTGTTCAATCTCGGACTTGGCGTGCTGTCGCGGCTGATGCCGCAGATGCAGGTGTTTTTCATCGCGCTGCCGCTGTCGATCCTGATCGGCTTTCTGTTCCTGCTCCTGGTGATCGGCGCGATGATGGGGCTGTTTCTCGATTACGCCGGCGGCGTGCTGCAGCAGCTCGCCCCCCACGCTTAACACATTTGGGTGAAGCATGATCATTTCGGAAAACCGGCTTCCACTTTTCCGGATCATGCTTTAGCGCACGATGGCCGACGACCGCGACGACACCGAACATACCGAAGACCCGACCCCGCGCCGGCTCGAAGAAGCGATCCGGCGCGGCGACGTGGTCAAGAGCGTCGAAGTCTCCACCTGGTTCACCATCGGCGGCGGCGCGCTGATGCTGATGGTGTTCGGAGGCCCCATGGCGGCCAACCTGGAGGCGACGTTTCGCGGCGTCTTGATGCACGCCGGCGATATTCCGACCGACGCGTGGGCGCTCGATAATCTCGCCAGGGTCCTGGCCATGCACGTGCTGGCGGCGCTTGGCATCCCGATACTGTTGCTCGCGCTCGCCGCGCTTCTTGGCAACGCCATCCAGCATCGCATTCTGTTCTCGTTCGATCCGGTCATGCCGCAATTGTCCCGGATTTCGCCCGGCGCCGGCCTGCGCCGCCTGTTTTCCCGGCAGGCGCTCGCCAATTTCGCCAAGGGCCTCGCCAAGCTGGCGCTGTTCGGAACGGTGATCGGCGCGCTGTTATGGCCGCAACGCCAGCGCATCGTCAGCCTGGTCGCCGTAGACCCGACCCTGATCCTGCCGTTTACGCAGGCGCTCGCCATGAAAATGCTGGGCACGGTGGTGGCGATCCTCGCCATCGTCGCGGCGGCCGATTACCTGTTTCAATACCGCCAGTGGTACGAGCGTCAAAAAATGTCGGTGCGGGAGATGAAGGAGGAGTACCGCCAG
>JBARER010000315.1:0-13636 GCA_049796395.1 Xanthobacteraceae bacterium | reverse complement strand
GCGCGAGCCTGCGGCGGTGACGGTGCGGTCGATCGCCGCCAACAGCGAGCCGCGGCGTTCGCCCGACAGCGTGCGGACAAGCTCGAGATTGCCGCGCGTCGCCTGGTCGATCGCCAGCGTCGCGCCGGCGCGCTCGCGCACCGGCACCGACAATGGCGGCCGTTTGCCGATCTGTGTGCGCTCGACATAAGTGACTGCGGCCGCCGCGGCAGCCAGTTCGATGCGAGAAAACGCGCCGAACGATGCGGTGGTGGCGACGCCGAAGAATGTGGCCAGTCGCCGCTCCGCCGTCGCGCCATCGAACACGTCGCGCGGGAGCGGAGTCAAAGCCGGCAGCGATCGCAGGAACGGCGCCAGTTCGGTGTCGGCGTAGAGCGCGTCGGAGACGATAATCTCGCCCGGCTCGACGCGCGCGACCGCGGCGGCGAGCGCGCCGCGGTCGCATTCGGCGACGTGGAAATCGCCGGTCGAAATATCGATCCAGGCCGACGCAAAGCGGTCCTCGCCCGAGGACGTGCGGCTGCGCGCGAGCGCCAGCAGGTAATTGTTGCGTTTGGCGTCGAGCAGCGAATCTTCGGTGAGCGTACCCGGCGTGACCAGGCGCACCACGTCACGCCGCACCACGCTCTTCGCCCCGCGTTTGCGCGCTTGCGCGGGGTCTTCGAGTTGCTCGCACACGGCGACGCGGTGCCCCAGCGCGATCAGCCGGTGCAGGTATTCGTCGGCGCGCTCGATCGGCACGCCGCACATCGGAATGTCGCGGCCGAGGTGCTTGCCGCGCTTGGTCAACATGATGCCAAGCGCGCGCGAGGCAACTTCCGCATCGTCGAAGAACAATTCGTAGAAGTCGCCCATCCGGTAGAACAACAGGCAATCCGGGTTGGCCGCCTTGATCTCGATATACTGCTCCATCATCGGCGTGATGCGGGGCGCATCGTCGCCGGCCACGGCGGGCGCCGACGCGGCACGATCCGCCCCGGCTGCCTCCTCGATGATGGTACTCACTCCGTCCATGGCGGCAGACGCTAGCAAAAAATCGGCCGTCCTGTCCGCCGCGCCGCCGGCCATCCACGATTTACATTGCGGGCAGCAATACCGGCCGCGATTGACCGGCCTTTAACCGCCGTTCTTCGCCCCAATCTTGGCGATCATGTCCCGTAGATCGGTGACCCAATTTGCCACATAGGCCTGCGCCGCCAGCCCGGAGACATAGCTGTTGGAGACCGCGTCCTCACCCGCCAGCAACTTACTGTAGTCCGGCGACTGTGCGGCTGCGTTCATGGCGGCGACCAGCGTGTCGTAGCGTTGGCCATCTGTACCGGTCTTGACCGCGAAGGCGCGAAAATGCGGGATGTTGATGCGGTAGTTAAGCTCCATAACGGTCGGGATCGCGGGAAATTCGGCAACGCGCTTGTCGGCGAACGCCAGAAGTGGGCGCAGCTGCTTACTCTGCAGATAGGAAGTCAGGTCGCCGAATTGTGCGTAGAGCAGATCGCTATGGCCGCCCAAAAGCGAGTTCCAACGCAGTCCGGGATCGTCGAACGGAACGCTGACGAATTTCAGGCCTTGCACCTTATCGAAGTAATTGACCGTCACGTCACTCTGCGTGCCGAAGCCCGATCCGGCGACCGTCACGGTCCTGGATTTCGCCGCAGCCAGAACGTCGTTCCAGCTCTTGAAGGGGCTGTCCACGCGGACGAAAAAGCCGCTTGGCTGCTGATCGACGACCGCGAGTGCGGTGAAATCGGACATTTTGAACTTGGCATTGGCGCCCGCAAACAGGACGTAACTGTCCGACGTTATTTCGATGACAGTGTAGCCGTCAGCCGGTTCGGTGAGCGCCTTATTGAGTCCGACCTGGCTCGACGCGCCGGTAACATTGATGACCGGAACTGAAACGCCGAGCTTTGTCGACATCAGGCCGGCAAAAATACGGCCCACACGGTCACCGCCGCCGCCAACGCCCCAGGGCACAATCATGTTGATCGGCCGATCCGGAAAGGCGTCGGCCGGTGCCGCCATAAGAGCCGTTCCGGCTGCGGCCATTCCCGCAAAGATCAGGCAACCTGCAATCGATCGGAGCACGCCACTTTCACGACGCATGACAACCCCCGTTATCGGTTACACTTTCTCTCCTACCTGTGATTAACAGTCTGCGTCATGACCCAGGCATGACGCATTTCCAAATCCGATCGCGCAACGCTTGCGGTCAGTATTTCAACGCCAATATGTGCGGCACGCGCGGCGCGGCGTACAGGTCCTCCGGCGGCAAGCCGGCAAAGCGCAAATCGTCCTCGGTGATCGTCGGCATGGTTTGCTGCAGGCCGTCGTAGTATTTGGTGTTGATCAGCATCCGGTTGCAGCCCGCGCAATAGGTGTCGCCGCCGAACTGCTCGGTCGTCTCTTTCAGATTGGCGTAGATGTAGATCATCTCGCGGATCGACGGCGGCTTCTGATCTTCAAGGGTCGTTCCCTTCAGCGGAACGAAAACGAAGATCGTCGGAATGGCGCCCATCAAAGTGAGATGAATTAGGCCCTCGACCGTGCTTTGCGCCGGCTCGAGACCGGCGATCAAATTGGCGCTGGCATGCCCTTTGCCGAAAGTCTGCACCATGTAGGTGAGCATACGGTCATAGTGGGCATGGCCGAGCCGGCCCTTCTCGATGTCGCGCACCTTCCCCGGGCACAGTTTGGCGAACAGCAGCGGGTCGAAAATCTCGTAATTGAACCCGACGAGGTCGGCGCCCGCCTCGAACAGCATGTCGACGTAGCGCTCCTCCTCGGGCGGCGCGATGGTCAGGCGCAGCCAATTGTCGGGGAAGGCGTCTTTCAGCGGCCGCAGGAACTTGGCATGCGCTTTGGCGCCGCGATCCGGCGGTGGTGTGGTGCCGCCGGCGAACACCGGCCCGTGCCGGAAATACGGATATTTGCGCGCCTCCGCGACCGTCTCCAGAAAGTCATCCGGCTTCTTGGGAAAGATGTCGCGGCCGGATTCGAGGTTTTTGTCGATGCCGCAAAAGCGGCATTCGGTATGGCGGTAATCGTCGACAAACCGGCCGAAGTAATGGCAATGCGGAAAAATCGTCGCACCGCCGAAGTCACCGGCAACCGGCATGATGCTGCGCATCGAATGGCCGCGCGAGGTTTGGTGGTCATAATAGTGAGGATAGGGCGGGATGGTGACGCTCATCAGCCGTTCCGGCTTGGAGCTTTCGTCGACGCATTCCCAGCGGCCGTTGGCGCGCAGCACTGCGGGCCTTTTGCCGATGAAGTATTTGCCGTCATCAACGTCCAGCACGAACGGTGTGCCATCGGTCAAATGATCGCTCACCGCCTCGCCGACAGGGACGCCGACATATACTTTTCCGGGATCCAGGATGATGTCGAGCGCATGCTTGCCGACGGCGCCGACCGCATGATCGCTTTTGAGGGTTTTTCCGATCTGGGCCTTGGCGTCGGGTGAGATTTTCAGCCCTTGGCTGAGCAATTCGAGCTTGAGAACGACCGGATGATAGGTCTTGCTCTTGCGCGGCTTGGTCAGGTCTTCCGCCGGAATCCAACGGTCCAACAGCCCGTCGGCCGGCGCAGCGGACGAGACGGGTGCGGGCGATTTCGGCTCGGCCTCACGCGTTTCCAGTAGCGACCGCAAGATATCCATGCTGGCTCCCGAACACGGTTACGCCGCCACGATGAAAAGATGTTGCGTCTCGTTCTCGACGAATAAGCGCACGGCATTGGCAGCGCCCTTGACGTGGGCTTTCACCGCCCGTTCGACGGCTTTGAGGTCGCCGCCGCCGAACGCATCCAAAATTGCGTGGTTCTCACGGCGAATTTCATCGGCGCGCTGTGCGTGTCTGGAGACGACGACGGTACCGATGCTCCAGAACCGGGAACCGAGATTGGCCAATATTTCCTGCAGCACGCTGTTACCGGTCTGCGCGGTGATCAGTTCGTGAAATCTGCGGCTTGCCCGAAGAAAATCGGGAAAGCGGCCTTGCGCCAAGAGACTGTCGGCATCGTCGAGCGCTTCGCGCATCGCGCCCAGTGCCGCCGGCGTCATCTTGGGGAATGCCTGGCGGGCCGTTTCGACTTCGAGGACTTCCCGGACCCGATAGAGGTTGAGGATTTCGCGAACGCTTAATCCGCGGACGATAAAGCCCGAGCCTTGCTCGCGCCGGATCAGGCCCTCCTGTTCAAGCCGGACCAGTGCCTCTTTCACCGGCGTGCGGCTGACCTTGAGTTCGTTCGCCACGCGCAACGCCCGCAGCCGCTGGCCTGGTGGATAAACGCCCTCGACGATCGACTTTTTGAGGCTGTTGTAGGCCTCGTCCACTACGCTTCTGGGTGGCACTTGTGCATCCATAGTGAATTCACTATGCCGCCAGTTGTGCAATGTCAAGAAGAGCGATTCGTAATCAAAACCATAAGTTGTGGATGGTTGCGGCCTGAATTTTGGCGCCTGCGTCAGCCGGCATCGGGCGCCGTAACGGCGATAGTTCTGCTAGCCCGCCCTGCGCTCGATCGGCAGGTAAGCGCGCGCGTCCGGCCCGCTGTACAGCGTCAGCGGGCGGATCAGGATGTTGTTTTCCATCTGCTCCACCGCCTGCACCACCCATCCCGGCACCCGGCCGATGGCGAAGATCGGCACGAACAAATCGCGCTTGACGCCAAGCAGGTGGTAGACCACGCCGGAATAGAAATCGACATTCACATTGACCCCGTGGCGCGCATAGGGCGCCATGGCCGTAACGACAGCCTGCAGAATCTCATACCATCGCGGCTGGCCCATTTCTTTCGACAGGCGCTCGACGCCGGCACGCATGTGGCGCGCGCGCGGATCTTCGGCGCGGTAAACGCGATGGCCGAAGCCGGTTATCGGTTCGCCGGCCTTGCGCTTGTCCCGGACGTAATCGGCCGCATGCGACGGATCGCCGATTTCCTCGGCCATCTTCATGACGTCTTCGGCCGCGCCACCATGGGCTGGACCGGACAAGGCCGCGATCGCCGCCGTGACGGCAGCATGCAGATTGGCTTCGGTACCGATCACTACCCGTGCGGTGAACGAGGACGCGTTGGAACCATGCTCGGCGTGGAGAACGAGATCGCGGTCGATCAATTGCGCGGCGTCGGCGCTCGGCTTCTCGCCTTTGAGCATCCACAAAAGATTGGCGGCGTGCGACAGCTCCTTGCTGGCGGCCACCGGCTCAAGCCCATCGCGCAACCGCGCATGCGCCGCAACGATCATCGGCACCTGCGAGGTCAAGCGAAGGCCCTTGCGCAAAACGGCCTCGCGCGAATTGTCAGCGGTATCCGCATCGAAAGCGGCGAGCGCCGAGGCCGCGGTGCGCAGCACGTCCATCGGATGCGCCGACTTTATCGTACGGATGATGTCGAATATCGGCGCCGGCAACTCGCGCGCGCTTTTCAGCGCGGCATCGAACTCCGCGAGCTGCGTCTTGGTCGGCAGATCACCATGCAGCAGAAGCCAGGCGGTCTCCTCGAAGCTCGAATGCTCGGCCAGGTCGTGGATCGAGTAGCCGCGGTAGCGCAATTCGCCGATGCGGCCGTCGATGAAGGTGCATGGCGAGCGGTCGAAATAGACCCCTTTCAGGCCGCGATGAATCTTGATCGGTTCGTTTGTTTCGGCCATCTATGCCTCGCTTATTAATGTCTTGAATGAATTCAACGATGAACCCCATCGAGCGCTGTTTCGATACAGCACGTCGTCGCCATTTCAAGATCGTTTTGCCGGAAGGCGATGACATTCGCGTGCTCGCCGCCGCGCGCGGTCTCAGTGACCGGGAAATCGCGCACCCGATCGTGCTCGGCGCCGCTGACGCGATTGCTCAGGCGGCCGACAGCGCCGGCATAAAACTTGACGGCATCGAAACCATCGACCCGCGCGGCGACCGGCGTCTGCAAGACTACGGCGCGGCTTGCGCCGCAATGCGCGAGAACATGACGCCGTCCATCGGCGCACGGCTGGTGGCGAAGCCGCTGTATTTCGCCGGCATGATGGTTCACCAGGGCGACGCGCAGGCCATGGTCGCCGGCGCGGCTAATCCGACACGCCGCGTCATCGAAGCCGGGCTGATGACCATCGGTCTCGCTCCGGGCATTGCGCTGCCGTCGAGTTATTTTCTGATCGTGGTGCCGAACTTTCTCGGCGCCGGCCCGCGCTCTTTCGTTTTCGCCGATTGCGCGGTGAACGCCGATCCGAGTGCGGAAGAGCTTGCCGCCATCGCCGTCGCCTCCGCACGCAGCGCCGCAACCTTGCTCGGCGAGACGGCGCGCGTCGCCATGCTGTCGTTTTCCACCAAGGGCAGCGCCCAGCACGCCCGCGTCGACAAAGTCCGGCGTGCGCTTGATCTGGTGCGGGCTGCTGCGCCGGGCCTGGCGGTTGACGGTGAGCTGCAAGCCGACGCGGCGGTGGTGCCCGCGGTTGCGCAAAAGAAAATAGAAGAACTCGGCGACGTCGCCGGGCGCGCCAATGTGCTGGTCTTTCCCGATCTCGACGCCGGCAATATCGCCTACAAACTCGTGCAGTGGCTCGGCGGCGCCACCGCCATCGGTCCGTTCCTGCAAGGGTTTGCCAAGCCAATCAGCGATCTGTCGCGCGGCGCCAGCGTCGACGACATCATAACCACCTGCGCCGTTGTGCTGGCCACCGCATGACGCAACACCGACAAATAATCCGAAGGCCGCCACGCTCTTCCTGCCCCCGCAACGTCGGCTAAACCGGTCGCCGGAGTGCGGTCGATGACGCCTGCGTCTGCCGGCCTCGTTGTGGGTAGATTAGCATTATGCTAGTGCTTTTAAAACCGTAGGTCTCATTATTTGAGACTATGGTGTTGCCCGGGTGAAGCCGGACCAAAACAGCGGCTCGCACACGAGCGACTAAAAATGAAACAGGGAGGTTGGGTGATGATTGGCAAAAAACTGGCGGCGTTCGCCGCGTTAGCCTTGGCCGCTTCGGCCTTGGCCGTGACATGCAGCGCCGGCTCCGCGCAAGCGCAGGATAAGTTTCCGGATCACCCGATCAACTTCATCGTGCCGTGGGGTCCGGGCGGTGGCGCCGATCTCTTGGCCCGCACTGCCGGCAAGATCATGGGGCAGGACCTCGGCGTCTCGTTTCCGGTGCTCAACGTTCCGGGCGCCACCGGGCAGACCGGCATCACCAAGCTCCTGAATTCGCCGGCCGACGGCTATACGCTGGCGGTCCTGATCGGCGACACCTACTCGCTCCTCGCCGGACCGCATCCCGGCTTCACCGCGGATCAAGTCATCCCGCTTGCGATCATGATCCAGCAGCCGTCCGGCTATTGGGTCAATACCCAGAGCAAATGGCACACCTGGCAGGAGCTCGCCGCCACCGCCAAACAGCAACCGCTCAAAACCGCGATCCTCGGCTTCGGCAGCGCCGACGACATCACCACACAATATCTCGACAAGCAGGGATTCAAATTCGAACCGATTCCTTATGCCGAGCCTGAGCTGCGCTACACCTCGATCCTGGGCGGCAATGCCGACGTGCTCTACGAGCAGACCGGCGACGTGCGCAGCTATTTCGACGGCGGTAAGATTCGTCCGCTGATCTTCTTCTATCCGCACCGCCTTAAAATCCCGCAATTCGCCGACGTGCCGACGTCCAAAGAACTCGGCTACGACGTCACGCTGCCGCAGTTCCGCTCGATCGTCGTCAAGGCCGGAACCGATCCGAAAATTGTAAAAAAGCTCTCCGATGAGTTGGCCAAGGTGGCGCAGACCGCGGATTTCAAAGCCTATCTCGACCAGCAATATGCCGATCCGGACAGCTTCGTGCCGATGGATAAAGCGCGCGTCTTCATGGATACGTGGCTGGCGCAGGCCAAGGGCATTCTTGCTTCGATGAAAACGGGATCAAAGTGAGCTCAGCCAAAGCCGCGACATTGGCGGAGCGATGCCGGGCGACGCTGCCTTATCTGGTCGTGTTCGCGGTGGGCGTATTTCTCTATTACACCGCCGAGAATTTCGAGTTCGAGCAGGCGTCGGGGCGTATCGGCCCCGGCGCCTGGCCTAGGCTGGTCCTAATCCTGATGTTGGCGTCGGCGCTGTGGGGCGCGGTGACGAGCGCGCTCAACGCCGGGAATTCCGCCGATCGCGACGACGAAGCCGACGAAATGGAAGCACTGGTGCGGCCGCCGGAAATCTATCCGTGGCTGGTCTGGCTCGCGGTTGCCGCGACGCTTGCTTATCTGGTCATCCTGCCGCTGCTCGGCTTCTTCCTGGCGACCATCGGCTACGCTTTCGTGCTGATGTATCTTGGCCATTACCGGCAGTACATGCGCGTCTCGCTGTTAAGCGTGGCGATCGCCTTTGCCTTCATGTTCATGTTCATGCGCGTGGTCTACGTCGCACTCCCGGTCGGAGTCGCGCCATTCGACCGCCTGTCCTACGCGCTGATGGCCGCCATGGGCGTGCACTAGGGAGCGCAGAGTGGTCCTCGTCAATCTCGCGCACGGCTTCGTCCAGGTCTTTCAGCCGTTCGACCTGTTGATGCTGTTTGTCGGACTGCTGGTCGGCATGGCGGTGTCGATCATGCCGGGCCTCGGCTTGGTGATGGGCGTCATTCTAGCGTTGCCGTTCACCTATCAGATGGCGATCGAGCCGGCGGTGATCCTGCTGACGGCAATTTATTTCTCCGGAACCTACGGCGGCTGCTTCACTGCCATTCTTTATCGCATTCCCGGCGAGCCGATGGACGTGCCGATGCTGTGGGACGGTTACACCATGGCGCAGCGCGGCCAACCGGCAAAAGCGCTTGGTTGGGCGCTCGTTGCGGCGCTGATTGCCGGCTTGGTCTCGTCGGCGGTCATGGTGGCGTTGGCCGGCCCGATGAACGAAGTGGCGTTGAAATTCGATTCGCCGGACTATTTTGCCGCCGTCTTTTTCGGCCTGACCACCGTGGTGGCGCTCGCCGGCAAATCGATGGTCAATTCGCTGATCAGCCTGTGCGTCGGCCTTTTGGTCGCGACCATCGGCATCGACAGCATCTACGGCACCGATCGCTTCACCTTCGGCGTGCCGATCCTGCGCGATGGGGTCCAGCTGGTCGAGGTTCTGGTCGGCATGTATGGGCTCGGTGAAGTGTTGGCGCGGATCGGGCAGGGCCTGCATCTCGAGCAGCCGAAGGACGCCAAGGTGAACGTGGCGACACAATTTCCGTCGCTGAAAGAACTTCTGTCGGTCAAGATGACGCTGCTGCGCAGCACCGTGCTGGGCACCGTGCTCGGCATCGTGCCGGGCGCCGGCGCGACCATTACCAGCTTCATTTCCTACGGCATCGAGAAACAATACGGGCGGCGGCGCCAGCTTTTGGGCAGCGGCATCCCGGAAGGCATCGTCGCGCCGCAGATCGGCGCCACCGCCTCGGTGGCCGGCCATATGATTCCGCTTTTGACGCTGGGACTTCCCGGCAGCGGCGCTACCGCCGTGATCCTGGCGGCGTTTCTTCTGCACGGCGTGCAGCCGGGTCCCATGCTGTTCGAGGACCCGGCATCGTCGCTGATGGTCTACACCATCCTGGCCTCGATGTTCGCGTCGGTCATCGGCATGTGTTTGGTCGGCTTTTTCTGGATCAGGGTCGTGGTCAAGGTCCTGACCATTCCGCAGGGCGTCCTCTCCGCCATCGTGGTGATGTTCTGCCTGGTCGGCGCCTATGCCAACCGCAACGACATGTCCGACGTCTGGATGATCGTCATCTTCGGCGTCCTCGGTTATCTGTTCGAAAAATTCAAATATCCGATCTCGCCGATGGTGCTGGGGGCGATCCTGGGGCCGGTCGGCGAAACGGCATTCATGCGCAGCATGATATCGAGCGGCAGCGATTGGACCGTGTTCTTCAAAGGGCCGATCTGTGGCCCGCTGATGGTCGCATCGCTCTTGGCGTTGAGCTATCCGCTGCTGCGCGGGCTCATCGCGATGCGCCGCCGCGCCGCGGTGGCGACCGTTCCCGGCGAGCAACGATGAAGGCCGATGCCATGACGGACACTCTCGATCACGACCTGAGACACGAGGATGGCGCCGCCGGCGGCGAGCACGAAGCCATCTCGACGGCGACCGCGCGCACGTTCGCCATTCTCGATCTTGTCGCCCGGTCCAATGCCGCGATCGAAGTTGCCGACGTCATCGAGGAACTGGCGCTGCCCAAAGCGACCGCCTATCGCCTGGTCGACGGCTTGGTCAGTTCCGGCTATCTCGCCCGCGAGCCGTTGCGCAAGCGTCTCACCGTCGGCACGAGACTCACCGATCTTGCCTTCGGCGCGATGCGCGCCTCGATGCGCGACTGCGGCCGCCACGCGCTGTTGCGCCGGCTCGCCCACCAAGTGAACGAAACCTGCAATATCGGCGTGATCCTCAATGGCGAGATCGTCTATCTCGACCGGGTCGAGGCCGACCACTGGCCGCTGCGCTTGCATTTCGCCGCCGGCTCGCGCGTGCCGCTGCATTGCAGCGCCATCGGCAAGCTCTATCTGGCGCTATTGCCGGCGCGGCGCCGCCAGCGGCTGTTGGCGAGCCTGGAACTCCGCCGCTTCACCGAAACCACGATCACCGAGCGTTCGCGGCTCGAAGCCGAGCTCAAGCAAATCCGCAAGGAACAGCTCTCGCTCGACCGCGAGGAATACCTTGACGGGGTCGTCTGCGTCGCGGCGCCGGTCGTAGGGCGAAACGGCGAGATGCTCGCCGCGATCGCCATCCAGGCGCCGGAAGCGCGCATGACGGTCGCCAAGGCGCGCGAGCACCTTCCGGCGTTACGCAGCGCGGCGAGCGAGCTCGCCGCAACTTTTCAAGACCGGACGTGAAACTGAGCGCGGCATAAATCACCGCCGAAGCCCATAGCCGAGAACCGCAAAAGGAATTTGAACGATGAAAATGACGACCGAAGAGGCTTTTGTAAAAGTTTTGCAGATGCACGGCATCGAGCATGCGTTTGGCATTATCGGGTCGGCATTCATGCCGATTTCCGATATTTTCCCGGCGGCCGGTATCACCTTCTGGGACGTCGCGCATGAAGGCAATGGCGGCATCATCTGCGACGGCTACACGCGCTCGACCGGCAAAATGGCGATGGTGATCGCGCAGAATGGCCCGGGCATCACCAATTTCGTCACCCCGATCAAGACCGCTTATTGGAATCACACGCCGATGCTGTTGGTGACGCCGCAGGCCGCCAATCGCACCATCGGCCAGGGCGGCTTCCAGGAAGTCGAGCAGATGGCGCTGTTCCGCGACATGGTCGCGTATCAGGAAGAAGTGCGTGACGCGGTGCGCATCGCCGAAGTCTTGAACCGCGTCATCGCCAAGGCGAAACGGCTCTCAGCACCGGCCCAGATCAACATCCCGCGCGATCTGTGGACCCAGGTGGTCGACATCACTCTGCCGGCCATCGTCGATTTCGAGCGTCCGGCCGGCGGCGCCAACGCTGTGGCCGAGGCGGCCAAGCTTTTGTCGGCGGCGAAATTCCCGGTCATCCTTTCGGGCGCCGGCGTCATCCTCGGCAATGCCGTCGCCGAATGCACCGCGCTCGCCGAAAAGCTCGATGCGCCGGTGTGCAGCAATTACCAGCACAACGACAGCTTCCCCGGCAGCCACCGGCTCGCCTGCGGTCCGCTCGGCTATAACGGCTCGAAGGCGGCGATGGAGATCATCGCCAAGGCCGACGTCGTGCTGGCGCTCGGCACCCGGCTCAATCCATTCTCGACTTTGCCGGGCTACGGCATCGACTATTGGCCGAGCAACGCCAAGATCATCCAGGTGGACATCAATCCCGACCGCATCGCGCTCACCAAGCCGGTGGCAGTCGGCATTTGCGGCGACGCCAAGCTTGTCGCCGAGGCGCTGTTGGCGCAGTTATCGCCGAGCGCCGGCGACGCCGGCCGCGACGACCGCAAGGGCTTCATCCACACCGCCAAATCGCGCTGGCTGCAGGCGCTGTCCAGCATGGATCATGAAGAGGACGATCCGGGCACGAGCTGGAATGCAGATGCGCAAAAGCGCGACCCCGACCGCATGACGCCGCGCCAAGCCTGGCGGGCGATCCAGGCCGGCTTGCCGAAGGACGCCATCATATCGAGCGACATCGGCAACAATTGCGCGATCGGCAACGCCTACCCGACCTTCGAAAAAGGCCGAAAGTATCTGGCGCCCGGCCTGTTTGGACCGTGCGGCTATGGCTTTCCGGCGATCATCGGCGCCAAGATCGGCAATCCGGATACGCCGTGCGTCGGCTTCGCCGGTGACGGCGCTTTCGGCATTTCCATGAACGAAATGAGCTCGATCGGGCGCGAAGAATGGCCCGGCATCACCATGGTGGTGTTCCACAACTACCAGTGGGGCGCCGAGAAGCGTAATTCGATCTTGTGGTTCGACGACAATTTCGTCGGCACCGAGCTGAACAAGCACCTGAGTTTCGCCAAGATGGCCGAAGGCTGCGGCCTAAAGGGCGTAACGGTGCGCACGCAGCAGGAATTGACGGATGCCATCCGCCAGTCCTGCGAGGCGCAGAAAAAGCGCGTGACCACCTTCATCGAGGTCATGCTCAATCAAGAACTGGGCGAGCCGTTCCGGCGCGACGCCATGAAGAAGCCGGTTCGGGTCGCCGGCATCCGCCGCGAGGACATGCGCCCGCAGCAGGTCGTGGGCTGATTTCGAGTGAGCTGATTTTGAGGATGTGAAACGATGAACGTGGCAGTGAAATCGCCGGCGGACGCGCACCATAAGCCGGTCCTGGACGAGGTGATGCGGCGGGCGCGTGCGGCGTTCGCAAGCTTCCGCGACGTCAGCCAGGAACGCGCCGACGAAGCGGTTCGCGCCTTGGCGTGGTCGGTCTACAAGCCCGAGCATGCCCGCGAGCTCGCCGAATTGGCCGTTGCCGACACCGGACTCGGCAACGCGCCCGACAAGATCGTCAAGAACCAGCGCAAGACTTTCGGCACCTTGCGCGATCTCCTGCGCGGCAAGTCGGTCGGCATCATCGAGGAAGACAAGGCCAAGGGCATCGTCAAATATGCCAAGCCGATGGGCGTTATTGCCGCGCTGACGCCGTCGACCAATCCGGCCGCGACGCCCGTCAACAAGGCGATGATGGCGATCAAAGCGCGCAACGCCGTCGTTATCGCGCCGTCGCCGCTCGGCTACGAGACCACCAAGCGCACGGTGGATTTCATGCGTGCCGCGCTGGAGCGGACTGGGTTGCCCGCCGATCTGGTGCAGATCCTGCCGCCGCCGGTGACCAAAGAAATCACCGAGGCCTTGATGAAGGCCGCCGATCTGGTCGTCGTTACCGGTTCGCAGGACAATGTCCGCCGCGCCGCCATGAGCGGGACGCCGTCGATTGGCGTCGGCGCCGGCAATGTGCCGGTCATCATCGACGACAGTGCCGATCTCGCCGACGCCGCGCGCAAGATTCGCGCGTCGAAGATTTTCGATAATTCTACCTCGTGCTCGTCCGAAAACTCGGTGATCATCCTCGATTCGATCTACGACAAAGCGATCGCCGCGCTGCAAGCGGTCGGCGGCTATCTGTGCACAGCCAAGGAAAAGGCGGCGATCCATGAGGCGCTGTGGCACGACGGCAAGCTCAACCGTCATCTGATCG
>JBARER010000314.1:0-2825 GCA_049796395.1 Xanthobacteraceae bacterium | reverse complement strand
CAACAGGACTATACCGATCGCGGCGGCCGGCCGGCCGGCCCCGGCAAGCACCATCGCCAGCAGCAAGGCGCCGAGGCCGGGCGCCAGGACCCGGAGCTCGGCTGCGCGAAACACCAGGACAGTCCATTCCCAAAGAATGGCGGTCGCGGCGATTGCGAATACGCAGACGAACGGCCAGCCGCCGAGATAAGCAATCACGATTGCGAGCGGCGCCAGCACTAACGCGGAAGCGAGGCGCCACATAAAATTGCGCGTACCGCCCGCGTCGGCTGGTGTCCCGTCTGCGGAAGCGTCGTGGCTGTCCAGTTTGATTACGATCCTGTCTGAGCGATCAGACCGCCAAAGCGGCGCTCGCGCCGGTGATACTCGGCAATGGCGCCTTCGAGCGCCGTGCGATCGAAATCGGGCCAATGGAGCGGAACGAAAACGAACTCGCTATAGGCGGCCTGCCACAACAAAAAGTTGGACAGCCTTTGCTCTCCGCTGGTGCGGACGATGACATCGGGATCGGGAATGTCGGGTGCGTCGAGCTGGCGTGCCAAAAGTTCCGGGGTGATGGCTTCGGCGGCAAGCCGGCCTTGCGCCACTTCGCCTGCAAGCCGGCGCGCCGCGCGCGCGATCTCCTGCCGGGCGCCGTAGTTGAAAGCCACCACCAAAGTGAGACCGCTATTGCGGCAGGTCAGGCTTTCGGCTTCCTCGAGCAGGCTGCGAATGTCGTGCATCAGGTCGTCGCGCTCGCCGATGATGCGGACGCAGACGTTGCTTTTATGCAGATCGGCAAGGTCATTGCGGATGAAGCGGCGCAGCAGCGTCAACAGATCGCGCACTTCCGACTGCGGCCGCGACCAATTCTCCGAACTGAAGGAGAAGATCGTTAAATACGCGATGCCGAGATCGCTCGCCGCGCGCACGGTCTTGCGCAGGGCCTCGACGCCGCGGCGGTGGCCTTCCACCCGCGGCAACCCGCGCGCCGCCGCCCAGCGCCCGTTGCCGTCCATGATGATGGCGACGTGACGCGGCACATCGAAGCCGCTGCGCGTAGCATGCAGCGGTGTCTTCGCTTCGCTTCTCGATCCAGCCGCGTCGCTCACACCGTCATGATCTCCTTCTCCTTGCCGGCGAGCATCTTCTCCACCTCGGCAATCGTCGTATCCGTTACCTTCTGCACCTCGGCCGCGTGATGGTTTTGCTCGTCTTCGCCGATCTTGTGATCCTTCTCGAGCTTTTTGAGAAGGTCCAAACCGTCGCGGCGAACATGCCGCACCGCCACCCGGGCGCCCTCGGCATATTTGTGCGCGACTTTCACGATCTCGCGGCGGCGCTCCTCGTTGAGTTCCGGAATGCGCAGACGCAAAACCTGACCTTCGGTCGACGGCGTCAAACCGAGATTGGCCGCCGAGATCGCCTTCTCAACCGCGTGGACCATGGACCGGTCCCAAACCTGGACATGGAGCAAGCGCGGCTCCGGCACGCTGATGGTGGCGAGCTGATTAAGCGGCATGTGGTTGCCATAGGCCTCGACCTGAACGTGGTCGAGCAAGGCGGGCGAAGCCCGTCCGGTGCGCAAGCCGGACAGTTCCTGCCTGAGCGACGCGATGGCGCCTTGCATGCGCCGCGTCAGATCGTTCATGTCGAAAGTGGTCGCTGCCATGACACGCACCTCGTTATGGGCACCGGTTGGGAGTAGCGCTAACCGACCGTGGTGAAGTGCCCCTTGCCGCGCAGAACGGCCTCGATCGCGCCCTGCTCCCGGATCGAGAACACAATGATAGGCATACGGTTTTCCTGGGCAAGCGCGAAGGCTGTGGCATCCATGATTTTCAGGCGCCGGTCGAGCGCCTCCTGGTGATCGAGGCGCTCATAGCGCGTGGCTTTGGGGTCATGCTTGGGATCGGCCGTATAGACGCCGTCGACATCGGTCGCCTTCAATACCGCGTCGCACTCCATCTCCGCAGCGCGCAATACCGCGGTCGTGTCGGTCGTGAAATACGGATTTCCGGTCCCGCCGGCGAACACGATGATCCGGTTTTCCTCCAAATGCCGCAGCGCGCTCGCCCGCTCATAGGTCTCGCAGACCTGCGGCATGATCAGCGCCGACATCCCCCGTGCGCTGACGCCGGCGCGCTCGATGGCAGCCACCAGCACCAAGGCATTCATCACGGTCGCCAGCATGCCCATGGCGTCCGCCGTCGGACGCGATAATCCGTCCTCGGAGACTTTGGCACCGCGCAACACATTGCCGCCCCCGACCACGACGCCCAGACCGATGCCGAGGCGATGAGCCGCGACCAGATCGGTGGCAAAGCGGTCGATCGTCGGCTGATGGATGCCGAATTTTTCGGGCCCGCTCAGCGCCTCACCGGACAGCTTGACGATCACCCGCCGGTATTTCGGTTTCGCCATGGCGCTGTTTCGTCCCTCGCCCGCCCGATTCCCTCGACGTGGGGTCAAGGGCTAGCTCATTTGCGGGCGAAACCCAACGGCTGCGGTGGATTAATGCGTGCCGGCGAGCGCCGCCACTTCGCCGCTGAAATCGCCGCCCGGCCGCTCGACGCCCTCGCCCAGGGCAAAGCGCTTAAAACCCGAAACCCTGATCGGAGCGCCAACCTTGGCCTCGGCCTCCTTGATCGCCTGCGCCACGCTCTGCTTGCCCTTGTCGTCGAAAATAAAGGGCTGATCGAGCAAGCAGACTTCCTTGTGGAAGGTTTTCAACCCGGACTCGACGATTTTGTCGATCATGGCGGCGGGCTTACCCTGCGCCTTGAACTTGTCGGCCAGCACGTTCTTTTCCCGTTCGATGACCGCTGGATCGAGGCCTGACGGCT
>JBARER010000313.1:0-2918 GCA_049796395.1 Xanthobacteraceae bacterium | reverse complement strand
CTGGAGCGCGATCTTGCCGGGCTGCGCCACGAGCTCGATCGCCATAAGCGGGCCGCCGGAGGCGCGACGAATATGCCCCAGGGCGCCGCGCCGCCGGAGCGGCTGAAGCTCAAGCCGCCGGTGGTGTGAGACGACGCTTCGCGGTAGAACGGCAGCGATTTGCGAAAAAGCCAATCGAGAAGCCTCCGGTTCATGTCGCTCACAGTCAAAATCTGCGGTCTTTCGACCTCCGAAGCGCTCGACGCCGCACTTGACGCCGGTGCCGACATGGTCGGCTTCGTGTTCTTTCCGCCGTCGCCGCGGAATATCGCGCTCAAGACCGCTGCCGGGCTGGAAGGGCGCGTTCGCGGCCGCGCTCGCAAAGTTGCCCTTTCCGTCGACGCCGACGACACGTTCCTTTCGTTCATCGTCGATGCACTCGGCCCCGACATGCTTCAGCTTCACGGTCACGAAACGCCGTTACGGATCGCCGCCATCAAGGCGCGGTTCAATCTGCCGGTGATGAAGGCGATCCCGGTCGAGACCAGGTCCGACCTCGCGGCGATCCCGCGCTATGCCGCCGTCGCCGACCACCTGTTGTTCGATGCGCGGGCGCCGCGCGAGGCGACCCGGCCGGGCGGGCTCGGTAAGACTTTCGACTGGCATCTCCTGAAAGATATCGCTTGCGGCGTGCCGTTCATGCTGTCCGGTGGGCTCGATGCCGGCAATGTCGGCGAAGCCTTGCGCGCGTCCCGTGCCCCTGGCGTCGACGTCTCCTCAGGCATCGAACGCTCGCCGGGCCAGAAGGATGCCGACAAAATCCGGGCCTTCGTGCGCGCCGCCCGCGCCGCGCAGGCGAAGCTGGCGCATCCGGCGGCATGACAAGGCTTTGGCGATGACCGTGCAGCAGCGCAATTCCTTCCGCACCGGACCGGACGAGCACGGGCATTTCGGCATCTATGGCGGCCGTTTTGTTGCCGAAACACTGATGCCGCTGATCCTCGATCTCGAGAAAGCCTATGGCGATGCAAAATCCGATCCGGCGTTCCAGAAGGAGATGGACGGCCATCTTGCCAATTATGTCGGCCGGCCATCGCCGCTCTATTTCGCCGAACGGCTCAGCGCACATTGTAGACCGGCGGCCTCCGGCCTTTCGGGTGGCGGGGCGAAAATCTATTTCAAGCGCGAGGAGCTCAATCACACCGGCGCGCATAAAGTGAATAACGTGCTCGGCCAGATCATGCTGGCCAGGCGCATGGGCAAGACGCGCATCATTGCCGAGACCGGTGCCGGCATGCACGGCGTCGCCACCGCAACGCTGTGCGCGAAGTTCGGGCTTCCCTGCATCGTCTACATGGGCGCCGTCGACGTCGAACGGCAGAAGCCCAATGTGCTGCGCATGAAGATGCTCGGCGCCGAGGTGCGCGGGGTGGAGTCGGGTTCGCGCACGCTCAAGGACGCGATGAACGAAGCGCTGCGCGACTGGGTCACCAACGTGACCGACACCTTCTACTGTATCGGCACGGTGGCCGGCCCGCATCCTTATCCGGCCATGGTGCGCGACTTTCAGTCGGTCATCGGCCGCGAGACGCGCGAGCAGATGCTCGCCGCCGAGGGCCGCCTGCCGGATTCCTTGATCGCCTGTATCGGCGGCGGCTCGAACGCCATGGGCCTGTTCCACCCGTTTCTCGACGACCCGGACATCGAGATTTACGGCGTCGAGGCGGCGGGACACGGCATCCCCAGCGGCAAGCATGCGGCCTCGGTCGCCGGCGGCCGTCCCGGCGTGCTCCATGGCAATCGCACGTATCTGCTGATGAACGACGACGGCCAGATCGAGGAAGCGCATTCGATCTCGGCCGGCCTCGATTATCCCGGCATCGGCCCCGAACACGCCTGGCTCAACGATGTCGGCCGCGTGACCTTCCTGTCGGCAACCGACGAGGAAGCGGTCGCCGCTTTCCAGCTTTGCAGCAAGCTCGAAGGCATCATCCCGGCGCTGGAGCCCGCGCATGCGCTCGCCCGCGTTCTCGATCTGGCGCCGCAAAAGCCGAAGGATCATCTGATGGTGATCAATCTCTCAGGCCGCGGCGACAAGGACCTCGACTCGGTCGAGCGCTATCTTGAGAAGAAAGCGCGATGACCACCCGCATCGACCGTCGTTTTGCTGCGCTGAAGCACGAAGGCCGCGCCGCGCTCGTGACCTTCACCATGGCCGGCGATCCGGACTACGCCACTTCGGTCGCGCTGCTCAAAGCATTGCCCAAGGCCGGCGCCGACGTGATCGAGCTCGGTATGCCGTTTACCGATCCGATGGCCGACGGCCCGGCGATCCAAGCGGCGGGTTTGCGCGCCCTTCACGCCGGCCAGACTCTGACAAAGACGCTCGCGGCGGTGCGCGAATTCCGCGCCGACGACGATGCAACGCCGCTCGTTCTGATGGGCTACTACAATCCGATCTATATTTATGGCGTCGACCGCTTCCTTGGCGACGCCAAGACAGCGGGCGTCGACGGGCTGATCGTGGTCGACTTGCCGCCGGAGGAAGACGGCGAACTGTGCCTGCCGGCGCTTCACGCGGGGCTCAATTTCATCCGGCTGGCGACGCCAACCACTGACGACAAGCGACTGCCGACGGTGCTCACCAACACGTCGGGCTTTGTCTATTACGTCTCCATTACCGGCATTACCGGCTCAGCCGCTCCCGATGCCGGCAAGGTCGCTGCCGCTGTTACACGCATCAAGCGTCACACCAAGCTGCCGGTCTGCGTCGGCTTCGGCGTGCGCACTGCCGAACAGGCTTGCGCACTCGCCAAGACCGCCGACGGCGTGGTGGTCGGCTCGGCGCTGGTCCGGCGCCTGCTCGAAGGAGGGGGACCCGAGGCGGCGGCCACCTTCGTCGGCGAGCTGCGGGCGCCGCTCGATGCGATGGCTCCCTC
>JBARER010000312.1:0-2255 GCA_049796395.1 Xanthobacteraceae bacterium | reverse complement strand
ATACCAAATCCTGAATGAAAGCATCTCAGCCAGCGCGTTCTTCATGTTGCTCGGCATCCTGTACGAGCGATACGGCACCTACGATATGGGCCAACTCGGCGGCGTCGCGACCAAGCTGCCAGGCCTGGCGGTACTGTTCGTCATCACCACGTTATCGCTGACCGGGCTGCCGTCGCTGAACGTGTTTGTCGGAGAATTTCTAATCCTGAGCGGCAGTTTCCAGACGCATCCCGGTATGGCCACCGCAGCTACCTTGGGCGTGATTCTTTCCGCTACCTACATGCTGTGGATGATTCAGCGGGTGTTTTATGGCCAGCCGTCGACCGGTGTCGCCGCGCTTTCAGTCAAGGATGTCAATTGGCGTGAACGAGCCGCGGTGTGGCCGACAATTGCACTGATGATTGCCATGGGTGTGGCCTCCGTTTTCTGGATGCACGCGATTGACTTGACCGTTCCCGCGATGTCCCCCGTGAACGCGGCCGCAAGTTCGGCTGCGTACGTTAAGGTTTTCTCCGCACCGGCAACATATGCAGCGACGCGAGAGGTGGCCCGATGAACCCGTCGATGAGTTCTTCCATGGGCACTGTCGCTCCCGCGCTGCGGATTCTTCCGGAAATTTTGATGACCTTGACCGGCGTCCTGGTCATGCTGGTAGAAGCAGTTTTGAAACCGAAAACCAGCCGCAAGCCGCTTGGCATTATCGCAATCCTTGGCACGCTGGCGGCCATCGCGGCCAGCGTATATCAACTATCTTTCCCGGCCGGGACTGCATTCTTCGGCACGGTGCAGTCAGATGCCTTTAGCGTCTTCTTCCATCTGGTCATTGGCGGCATTGTTCTGGTGACGCTGCTGATCTCGCTCGATTATTTTGAGGGACACACCAGCTACGTCGGCGAATACTATGCTCTGATCCTGTTCGGCGCGACCGGCATGATGCTGATGACGTGCTCCGTCGAATTGCTGATGGTGTTCATCAGCCTGGAAATCTCGTCCATCTCCACCTACATCCTCGCCGGCTACCGCAAGCGCAGCGCGACCAGCCCGGAAGCTTCCATCAAATATTTTTTGCTGGGATCCTTTGCCACCGCATTTTTTCTGTACGGCATCGCACTATGCTTCGGCGCCACCGGCTCAACGAACCTGTACGAAATCGCCAAAGGAACCGCTGGCGGGGCCTCGCCGCTGCTGTTGACCATTGCCTTCGGCATGATGCTGGTCGGCCTTGGCTTCAAGGTATCGCTGGCTCCCTTCCATGTGTGGACGCCCGATGTCTATGAAGGAGCGCCCACTCCGGTCGTCGGTTTGATGTCGACTGCCCCGAAGGCAGCCGCGTTTGCCGTGCTGCTGCGAATTACCTATGGCGCCTTTGGCACGGCAACCCACATGTGGATGCCGATGGTCTGGATCCTCGCCGTCCTATCGATGACAATTGGCAACGTTGGCGCGCTCACACAGCGCAACGTCAAGCGCACCCTGGCCTACTCCTCGATTGCTCACGCCGGATATCTGTTGGTCGCTTTCTCCGCGCTGGCTCCTATGGGCATCGCCGCCGCCAGCTTCTACACCGCCGCCTATGCAGCCATGAACGTCGGCGCTTTCGGCATCATCGGCTATCTTTCCGGCTACAACGAATCCAAGACCGATCTCAGCGATTTTGCGGGTGTGGCGCGCCGCCATCCCGTCGCGGCTGCCGCCTTCGCCGTCTTTCTGATTTCGCTGATCGGCATTCCCTTCACCGCTGGCTTCTTCGGCAAGTTTTATGTTTTCACCGTTGCCGTTAACTCCGGCAACGCATGGCTCGCGATTCTGGGCCTGCTGAACAGCGGTGTAGCGGCCTTTTACTATCTGCGCCTGCTGGGGCAAATGTATATGGTGCCTGCGTCCCCGGCGTCGGATGCGCGGGAAGCGGACTCGGTCCATGCGCGACCCGCATTCGTGCTTGCAATGGCAATCCTGGTGCTCGCCGTATTTGCGCTGGGAATCTTCCCCGGACGCGTCTTGGGCCTGGCCCGCGCCGGCGCCTCCACGTTTACCGCGCAGCCAGTGACTGTACAACCGGCAGGGCCCATCGCCGCACTCACACGCTAGGTAACGCGAGTCTCAGCCGTTGGGCGGCGGGCCTTCCGCTCGACCAGTCCAGTACTCCTTAGCGCTTGCCCGCGACACTTCCCAGCTTGTTGTGGAGTGGGTGCTCTTCCGAACTTGTGATTGCCCTGCAATCATCGACGTAGATTCTCTGCCGTCCTGGCACTCAT
>JBARER010000311.1:0-3924 GCA_049796395.1 Xanthobacteraceae bacterium | reverse complement strand
GCACGGCGGTGGCGAGCGCCGGCACCGGCGAGTTCGGCCCGCTGACACTGTCATAGGTCGCGCGCAAATCCTCGGTGACTTTCTCGGCCTGCATCATGCCGGCGCGGCGTTCGGCCAGCGCAGTTTCCTCGCCGGCCTGCGGATTGAGCCGGCCGAGCTCGTCGACGGCGTGGCGCAGCCAATCAGCCTCGCGCTTGGCGCGCTCGACGTCGTCGCGATGCCGTTCGACGGCAACATCGCGCGTGCGCCGCTCGGTCCACAGCCGCTCCACTTCGGCGGCGCCGCCTTCGTTGCCGCCATAGGCGTCGAGCAGCGCGCGGTGCGTCGCGGCGTCGACGAAAGCCCGATCGTCATGCTGGCCGTGAATCTCCACCAAGGCCGTGCCGAGCCCGCGCAAAACCTGGACGCTGACCGGCTGATCGTTGACGAAAGCGCGGGTGCGGCCGTCGGCGAATTGCACGCGCCGCACGATCAGCTCATCCTCGCCGGATTCGCCGTCGAGCTCATTGTCCGCCAGGACGCGCCGTGCCGGATGATCTTCGCCGATGTCGAAGGCGGCAATGACCTGGCCGTGCTCGGCGCCTTCGCGCACCAAAGCCGCTTCGCCGCGCGCGCCGAGCGCCAGCGCGAAGGCATCCAGCAGAATCGATTTGCCGGCGCCGGTCTCGCCGGTCAGCGCGGCAAGACCGCGGCCGAAATCGATATCCAGCCGGTCGATAAGGACGATGTCGCGGATCGAAAGACGAGTCAGCATCGGGATGACAGGCAACGGACCAGGATGACGGACAACGGACCAGGATATTATTCGCGATTCTTACGTCTGTCCTCTGTCGTTCCGTCCTCCGTCAGCCGCTTTGCGGGCCGCTCGCCAGGCCGATTTTCTGGAAGGCGCGGCTGATCCAAGATCCCTTGTTTTCCGCGGTCGGCTCGCCGCCGGCGCTCTTCACCAGATTATAGGCATCCTTGTACCAGGGGCTGTCCGGAAAGTTATGGCCTAGCACCGCGGCGGCGGTTTGCGCCTCTGGCATGATGCCGAGCGCGACGTAACATTCGCTCAGCCGCTCGAGCGCCTCCTCGACGTGACGCGTGGTCTGATATTGCGTCACCACGACCTTGAAGCGGTTGATGGCGCCGACAAAGTCGCGCTTATTCTCGTAGAAGCGGCCGATTTCCATTTCCTTGCCGGCGAGCTGGTCGCGCGCCATGTCGATCTTTTTCTGCGCGGCAATCGCATATTCGCTGTGCGGATATTTGCGGATCACTTCCTCCAAGGCATCGATCGCCTTGGTAGCGCGCTCCTGGTCGCGGGAGACGTCGAGGATCTGGTCGTAATAAGATTCCCCGATCAGGTATTGAGCGTAAGCGGCGTCGGGGCTGGCAGGATGCAGCGTAATGTAGCGCTTTGCCGAATTGACGCACTCGTCGTAGTCTTCGGCCTGATAATAGGAATAGGCTGACATCAACAGCGATTTGCGCGCCCAGTCCGAATAGGGGTCCTGGCGGTCGACTTCGTCGAACTTCTTTGCCGCCCCCTTGTAGTCGCCCTTGTTGTTGAGGAGGAAAAGCCCTTCGTTATAAAGCCGGTCGGGCGGGTCGTCGGGGATGTAATCGTCGTTCTGCTTGAAGAAGCTGCAGCCCATCAGCGATACGGTCACGAGCGCCAGCATGGCGCCGCCCGCGAGTCTGCGTGGGATGAAAACGGCGCGCGGCGTGAAAACGGTGCGCAGCAGGAATATGGCGCGCAGCCTCAAAGCCGATCGCAGCGATGCTCGTAATCGCGACAACATAAGCGTGGTAAGTCCTGTCCCCGCCGGTGCCTTGTTCCGCGCCCCCGAAGCGCAATGCACCGCAGCCCTATGACAATACAACAATTATGGCCGACAATCGGCCGGTAATAAGGCGCAAAAGATCAAGGAGGTTAAGAGACGTCAGGCCCGTAGGCGGGGCTCGCCAGGCCGGTCGGGAGATCGGCATGGCCGCGCGGACGGCGGCTTTCCGGCATTTCGACATAGGTCCAGGCGCTCGGATCGGCCATCAGTGCAGTCAGCACCGCATGATTGAGCTTATGGCCGCCACGTACCGAACGATAAGCGCCGAGTAGCGGCGCTCCCGACAGTGCCATGTCGCCGATGGCGTCGACCGCTTTGTGGCGCACGAACTCGTCGGCGAAACGGACACCCTCAGGGTTGAGAACGCGATTTTCGGCAACGACGACGGTGTTCTCGAACGACGCGCCGAGCGCATAGCCGGCGCTCCACAGCTTGGCGACGTCGCGCATAAAACCGAAGGTTCGCGCGCGTGCCAGTTCGCGACGGAACACACCCGGATCAACGTCGAGAGCGAGGCTCTGGCGGCCGATCAAGGGATGCTCGAATTCAATCTCGGTCTCGATGCGCAGGCCACGCGAATGCGGCCGCAACTCGCCGAAGCTTTCGCCTTTGGCGACGCGCACCGGCTTGAGCACCTGGATACAGCGCCGCGCGGCCGGCAGAGCGACAATGCCGGCTTGATCGATTGCGGCGACGAACGGCTCGGCACTGCCGTCCATGATCGGCACTTCCGGACCGTCGACCTCGACCAAGGCATTGTCGACGCCCAAACCATGCAGCGCCGCGAGCACATGCTCGGTGGTCGAGACCGCCGGGCCGTTGTGGTCGCCGAGCACGGTAGCGAATTCAGTCGCCGTCACCGAACGGAAATGAGCGCGCAATTCGCGGTCCGGTTGACCGTGGCCACCGGCGCGCAAAAACACGATGCCAGCGTCAGCGTCGGCCGGATGCAAGGTCAGAGTTACGGGAGAGCCGGAGTGAACGCCGATGCCGGCGACGGAGACATGATTCCGCAGGGTAGTCTGCTTGCCGGCGGTTGCGCCCCTGGTCATGCTCTCGTTCCACACCTTCAGGCCACACCACGCAAACGCGTAACAATGGCCGCTCACAGCACGAGGGGAACGTTATGTGTTACTGACAGGGACTGGCCGACACTGACCGGTCGACTCTTGACTGGCCGACGCTTGGCCAGAACCTCAATCCCCCAAAACTTCCCCTCTAACGCCACGAAGCTTACCGGGGCGTTGGAATCCGGCCAACTCACGCTTTCTTACCAACTGTTACCATTTTCCCGCCGCAGTCTTGTCCGGTCGCTGCCGCAAAAGCGCAATGCCGGTGCCGGCCGATAAAAAATCCGCCCCGCGAGCGGCGGGACGGATTGGCGGTGCGACCTGAAAATACCAGCTTTATCAGCTTCTTACTGGAGACGAGCCGGCCGTGAGCGTGCTCGCGGCCGGCGCGACCATCACTTCGCTTGGCGGCGCAGAAACGCCGGAATATCCAGCTGATCCTCATCACTCGAGTTATGCACAGGGCTCTGCCGGCCATGCTGGTCGAGGCCCTGCGGCGCCGGGCGGCGGGCGTATTCGGAGACTGGCAAGTCTTGTCGGGGCAAGTCTTGTCGGGATTCGTGTCGCGGTGGTTCTTGGCGCAACGACTCTTGTCGCAGCTCTTGCCGCGGTTCGGCCGCCCGCGGCATCGGGCGACCGACCATCCGCTCGGGCGAAACCGGGCCGCCCATTGCGGCGCTGACCGGCGCTGCGGGCAGGCTCGATTCCTGGTCATCCTGGTCGCGGCGGCCAAGACCGACCGAGGCTAACCGCTGCAGGAGCGACATGCGGCGCTTTTCCGGATGGTCGTCGTCCCGGGTCTCACCGCGCCGCGCGCGAAGTTGGTTTTGCGCCGGGACCGGCAGTTCATCGAGCCGCGGCATACGTGGCGCGCGCATCGGTCCCCGCTCCGCCTGCGGCGGAATGAACGCCGCCGGTTCGGGCATTTCCGGCTTCTGCGGCTTCGGCTCGCTCGGCGGCGTCGGATCGAGGAACAATGACGGCTTTGGCGCCAGCGGCCGGATCGCCACGTCTTCGACCGCCGC
>JBARER010000310.1:0-26752 GCA_049796395.1 Xanthobacteraceae bacterium | reverse complement strand
TCGAGTGCCGCCTGCCCCGGCTGCACTATGCCCTGTTCGCGGTCGAAGGTTTTGAGCACGCCAGCCAGGACCAATTCATTCTGGCGCTGGAGCGGCCGACGGGCGACGGCGAACTGCAGCGGGCGATCGACTTCTTCCGCGGTGCCGGCGCCGTGGCGATACGGGAGGTCGAAATATGATGCATCGCCTCCTCGCGCATCGCGTCGTGCCAGTCCTCGCTCTCGCCTGCTTCGCACTTTCAGCGTGCGATCTGTCGATGACGCAGCAGCGTAAGCTGACGACTTACGCGCCGACCGCGTTGTGGCCGGACGATTCGTCGGCGAGGCCGCTGCCCGCCCATGTCGTGGCGCAAGGCGACGTCGCGCGCGCGGCCGAAGCCAAGACGCCGCCGCCGGTCACCGCCGCGCTTTTGGCCCGCGGCCGCGAACGCTTCGGCATTTTCTGCGCACCGTGTCATGGCCTTGCCGGCGACGGCGATGGCATCATCGTCGCGCACGGCTTTCCCGCACCGCCGTCATATTACCTCGACCGCCTTGAAGCAGCGCCGGCGCAGCATTTCTTCGACGTGATGACCAACGGTTACGGCGTGATGTACTCCTACGCCGACCGGGTCGATCCGCACGACCGCTGGGCGATCGCCGCCTATATCCGCGCGCTTCAGCTGTCGCGCCGCGCCAGCATGGCCGATGTGCCCGACGCCGCGGAGCACATCCGATGAACGGATCGAGTCACCGCCGTACGGAACTGCGCAACGCCGCCTACGTCGGCGCGGCGTGGGCGGTCGTGCTGCTGATCGTCGCCGCTCTGCTCGATCCAAAGGCGGCCGCCGCCGGCTGGCTCACAGGCTTCGTGTTCTGGATGCAAATCCTGGTCGGCAGCCTGACGCTGGCCATGATCCATCGCCTGACCGGCGGACGCTGGGGCGAGATGGTCGCCCCGATCGCCGAGCCGGCGACCGCGGCCGTTCCGCTGCTCATTCCGCTCGCCGTACCCTTGTTTATCGCCATCCCAGTGCTCTATCCGTGGTTCGGCCACGCCGGCGCGATCAAGCCCGACGTGGTTTCCTATTATCTGAACGTGCCGTCGTTCATCGTCCGTGCCTTGCTGGCGCTCGGCGGCTGGTCAGCCCTTGCTCTGTTGTTGCCGCGCGTCAACGGCCGAACCGGCACGCTCTTGGCCGGGCAGGGATTGTTGTTTCACGCGCTTATTATCTCGATCGTATCGATCGACTGGTATCTGTCGCTCGAAGCCCCGTTCACCTCGTCATCCTTTGGCGCCAGCGTTGCCATCTCGGCACTCGTCGGCGCCGTTGCCTTGGCGGCGCTGGCGGCCCCGATGCCGGACAACGATCCGGCGATTGGTGATGTCGGCGGACTTTTTCTCGCGACGCTGCTCGGCATCACCTACATCGATTTCATGGCAGTCCTGGTGATCTGGTACGGCGACCTGCCGCGCGAGGATATCTGGTTCGTCGAACGCGATCGTTGGCCCTGGGCGGCGTTGGCGGTGGCCGCTTTCCTGTTCGTCTCGGTGCTGCCGGTTTTCGCTTTGCTTCTGGCAAAGGTTCGCAACACTCGCAGACCGCTGCGCGCGGTCGGCGTCTGCGCGCTGATCGGCCTCGTCTGCTACGACATTTACCTGATAGCGCCGCCGTCAGGCGGCCGCGCGGTGCTCACCGCTCTCCTCGCCGTCGCCGGCATCGGGCTCGCGTTATGCGGCCTGTTCTTAAGCGGCGTCACCACACTCATGCCCGTGCGGGAGCCAGCCGATGCCCGCTGAAGAGCACATTCAATATGTTCCGGAATCGCCCGGCGTCGACACCCGGATCGTGCTGTGGTGCGGCTTCGCGGTTCTGCTGCTGCTTGGCGGCGCCATCGGCGGACTCTCGGCGGTTTACGACTACAACGTGCAGGTCAAGACGGTTCCGCCGCTGCAATCGTTCCCGCGGCCGCAAGTCGTTACCTCCGAAGCCGATCAAGCCCAGCTGCATCGCCTGCGCGCCGAACAGAGCAAGCGGTTGGAGACTTGGGGTTGGGCTGACGACCAGCACAAAAACATTCAAATCCCGATCGAGCGGGCAATGACGCTGCTGGCACAGAAGGGCAAGGACGCTTATGCGCCGCTACAGCCGCCGCAGCCGGCGCTCAGTTCGCCGACGGCGGGGGCGCAAAATGCCGTCACCCCCGTCCCGCCGACCGGCAACAGCAATTCGCAGCCGGCCAAGCAACCATGACACCCGGACGCACCATCATGCTGCCAATGATGCTGGCGCTGGCATCAATCACACCGGCACGGGCGAATTTCACGTCCGCTCAGCTCGCGCAAATTGCGGCCACGCCGCCGCCGCATGCCGTGCTGCCGGCGGCCCTGACCTTCCAGGATGAAAACGGTCGCCACGTCACCATCAAGCAGGCTATCGGCGGCGTGCCGGCCGTCGTGATCTTCGCCGACTATACCTGTCGTACGCTGTGCGGGCCGATCGTGGAGTTCACCGCCGACGGGCTCGGCAAGACCGGCCTCGACCCCGGCAAGGACTATCGGCTGGTCGTCATCGGCATCAATCCGCGCGACGGCATCGACACTGCACGGGCGATGCGCGCGCAACATATCGAGCCGGGCAGCCCGGTGCAGCGCGCGGCTATTTTTCTCAGTGGCGCCGAGCCGGCCATCCACGCCGCAACCCAAGCCGTCGGGCTGCATTACGCCTACGACTCCGAGCACGACCAGTACGCGCATCCGGCCGCGGCGTATATCGTCGACTCCGCCGGCCAGGTGCGCCGGGTGATGTCGCCGATTGGCCTCGATGGCGGGGACTTACGCCTTGCGCTGATCGATGCGGGCCGCGGCGCAATCGGCGGCTTGGCCGACCAGTTACACCTGCTTTGCTACGGCTTCGATCCCGCCCACGGCATCTATACCGAACGCATCACCACGCTTCTGACATTCGCCTGTCTCGCCACCCTCGTGATCATTGCCGGCGGCATTTTCACCATGGTGATGCTGCGACGGCGGAGGGAGGCGATATGAATATCTCCCAATTCACCACCGAAGCTTCTCAATATGCCGTCCGCGTCGACGACCTGTTTTATCTATTGTCGATTATTTCCGGCGTAATCGTTCTTTTGGTCAGCGGCGCGATCGTCGTGTTCTTCGCGCTGTATTACCGCGGGTCGCCGACGCCGCGCGGCCTGCTGCCGGAACGCAAAAGTCGCGAGATCGAGATCGGCTGGACCGTGGCCACGCTGTTCAGCTTCCTATTCATTTTTTGGTGGGCCGCATCGGTAGAGCTCTTGCAAGCGGAGCCGCCCAAAAACGCGCTCGAGATTCACGTCGTCGCCAAGCAGTGGATGTGGCGCTTTCAGCATCCGAGCGGTGCGCGCGAAATCGACGAATTGCACGTGCCGGCCTTCACCGATGTGCGGCTGGCGATGACGTCGCAGGACGTGATCCACGATCTGTATCTGCCGGCGCTGCGATTGAAGCAGGATATTTTGCCGGACCGCTATACCTACGAATGGTTCAATGCGGACAAGACCGGGATTTTCCATTTCACTTGCGCGGAATTCTGCGGCACCGATCACTCGATCATGGCCGGCACCGTGTACATCGTAACCCCACAGGAATATGCGCGCTGGACCGCGGCGCAGCCGGAAGGCGACGACTTGGCGCATCAAGGCGCGGCGTTGTTTCATTCGTTCGGCTGCTCCGGCTGCCATACACCCGGATCTTCGGTGCACGCGCCCGATCTTCACGGCGTTTACGGGCGTCCGGTGCATCTCACCGGCGGGCGCACCCGCACCGCCGACGAGGCCTATTTGCGCGACTGCATCCTGGTGCCGGACACCACGCGCGTCGAAGGCTATCCGCCGATCATGCCGAACTTCACCGGCTCGGTAGACGAAGGCCAGATCGTCGCGCTGATCGCCTACATCAAATCGCTGACGACCGACCCAGATCAGGAGACGCCGACGGCGTCGCCGAAATCGTCCTCGGAATCCTCGGGAGGGTAGCAATGACCGACACGACATTGCCTTTCGTGCCGCCGCTCGACAGTTACGGGGAGTCCTATCTCGACGAAGGCCATACGATCTTGTCGTGGCTGACCACGACCGATCACAAGCGCATCGCCATCCTCTATGCCTTGTCGATCACGGTATTTTTTTTCATCGGCGGCATCGCGATCGGCATGGTTCGGCTGGAATTGATCAGCCCGACCGGACTGTTCCTGACATCGGACGAATACAATCGCCTGTTCACCATGCACGGCATCATCATGGTGTGGTTCTTTCTGGTGCCGTCGATCCCGGCGACTATGGGCAATTTCATCCTGCCGATGATGATCGGCGCGCCCGACGTGGCGTTTCCGCGGCTCAATCTGTTGTCCTGGTATCTCTATATCGGCGGCGCCGCGTTCACCGTCTACGTGTTGTTTTCCGGCGGTGTCGACACCGGCTGGACATTTTACCCGCCGTTTTCGTCGCAATATTCGCATTCCAACGTCCTCGGCGCCGCGGCCGGCGTGTTCGTGGTCGGATTTTCGTCGATTGCGACCGGGATCAATTTTCTCGCCACCATCCACATGCTGCGCTGCCCCGGCATGACCTGGTTCCGGCTGCCGCTGTTTGCCTGGGCCATGTATGTGGTGAGCTTTGTGATGGTGCTGGCGACGCCGGTGCTCGCGATGTCGCTGCTGCTCATCTCGGCGGAACGCTATCTCGGATTGCCGATCTTCGACCCGAGCGCCGGCGGCGACCCGTTGTTGTTCCAGCATCTGTTCTGGTTTTACAGCCATCCCGCCGTTTACATCATGATTTTGCCGGCGATGGGCGTCGTCTCCGAGGTGTTCGCCTGCTTCGCCCGCCGCCGGGTCTTCGGTTATGCCTTCATGGTGTTTTCGATGATAACGATCGGCGTGATCGGCTTCATGGTGTGGGGCCACCATATGTTCGTCGCCGGTCAGTCGCCGCTTGCCAACCTCGTCTTCTCGTTCTTGTCGTTTATCGTCGCGGTGCCGTCCGCCATCAAAGTGTTCAACTGGACCGGCACATTATATCGCGGCCATATCGGCTTCGAGGCGCCGATGATCTACGCGCTTGGCTTTCTCGGCCTGTTTACCATCGGCGGCCTGACCGGATTATTCCTGGCTTCGGTCCCGATCGATATCGCAACCACCCGCAGCTATTTCGTCGTCGCCCACTTCCACACCATCATGGTCGGAGGCAGCGTCTCGGCTTTCATGGCAGGAATCCACTACTGGTGGCCGAAGATTACGGGCAAGCTGTACAACGAATTCTGGGCGCAATTCGCCGCCATCACGATGTTTCTCGGCTTCAATGTCACCTTCCTGCCGCAGTTCGTCATGGGCTGGCTCGGCATGCCGCGGCGCTATCACTATTACCCCGCGGTCTTTCAAATCTGGCACGTGCTGTCGAGCGGCGGCGCCGTGATTCTCGCGGCCGCCTATTTGATGCCGCTGGTTTATCTGACTTGGTCGCTGTTTTACGGCGAGAAGGCCGGCGACAATCCGTGGCATGCCACGGGCCTCGAATGGCAGACGCCATCGCCACCGCCGAAGACGAATTTCCTGCGGCCGCCGCGCGTCGACGTCGACCCGTACGACTACCACGAGTTCGGCCGTTCCGCGGAAACCGGCGACGAAGGCGGTGCCCGGCCGCAGGGTGAGCCGACATGAGCGACACCGCTGGCGCATTGCAGCATCCGTGGCCGGACCTGCGCCTGCAACGCGAAGGCGTTGGCCTCGGCATGTGGCTCTTTCTCACCAGCGAGGTTCTATTCTTCGGTGCGCTATTCATCGGCTACGCCGTGTATCGCAGCTTCAATGCAGATGCTTTTCGCATCGCGAGCGCGCATACCGAAATCGTCTATGGCTCGATCAATACCTTCTTGCTGCTGACCTCCAGCCTCACCATGACCGTGGCGCTTCGCGCCGCAACGGCGAACATGCGCGACCTGACGCTCGTTTGCCTTGCCGTCACGGCTGCGCTTGGGGTCGCGTTCCTCATCTGCAAAGGCCTCGAATACCGCGAGGACCTGAAGGAACATCTGTTTCCGGGGCCGCAATTTCCGCTGTCGCCGCCGGCCACCCAGATGTTCTGGGGCTTCTATTGGATCATGACCGGCATCCACGCGGTTCATCTCACCGGCGGCATCGGCGTCGTGTTGGTCGTGTTTGTCCTGTTCAAGCGCCGCGTCCTTCCGGTGCAAGGTTCGACCATGGAAGGCGTCGCCATCTATTGGCACTTTGTCGATTCGGTTTGGCTCGTGCTTTATCCCCTTCTCTATCTGGCAGGCCGCTCATGACCGACCCGTCCCACCCGTCGACCGACTCTCGCGAGGAGAGCGAGCGGAGCGCGCAGGCCTGGTGGCTGTGGAAGGGCCCGGCGTTTGTCTGGCTCGCCTTGATCGTTCTATTCGGCGTCACTCTCGGCGTCGCCTATCTGCCGCTCGGCGGCGCCAACCTCGCGACCCACTTGGCGATTGCCGCCGTCATGATCGCGCTGCTGGTGACGTTCCTGATGGATATGCGAAACGCGACGGCGATCGTGCGCCTCATCGGCAGCGCCGGGCTGTTTTGGCTGATCCTCATGTTCAGTCTGACATTCAACGATTACCTGTCACGGTACTATTGATGCATTCCTGAGATGGCCGAAAAACCGCAGAAGCGTCAGACCAAGGCGCATCGGCAAAACCGTTCCGAAAATCGCGGTGACGATTCAGGCGGCGCGCAAAAGATCACTCAGCGCGAGGTCGAAGACATCGAGGAGCTGTCTTCCCCGCGTTCGCCGGTCATTTACGAGATCGTTCGCCGGCACGGCGAGGAGGAAATGGCGCGCCCGGTGGTATCGCTGTGGTGGTCAGGAGTCGCGGCCGGGCTTTCAATCAGCTTCTCGCTTCTCGCGCAGGCCATCCTGCAGACGCACTTACCCGATGCGCCCTGGCGGCCGCTCATCGCCAACTTGGGCTATTCCGCCGGCTTCGTCATGGTGGTGATGTCGCGGCAGCAATTGTTCACGGAGACAACGGTCACGGCGGTGCTGCCCGTCATGGCCGCGTTTAGCTTGAGCAGTCTCGGAAAACTTGCACGGATGTGGAGCGTGGTGCTGATCGCGAACTTCGCCGGCACCCTGTTTGCCGCCTTGTTCTGCAAATTTACGCCGGTGCTCACACCCGATCTCTTTAACGGCATGATCGAGATCAGCCGGCATATCCTCGGCCACAGCCTGTCCGAAATGTTTTTCCGCGGTATCGCGGCGGGGTTTTTGATGGCAGCCATGGTCTGGCTGATACCGAGCGCGGAATCGGCGCAGTTTTACGTTATCGTGCTCATGACGTATCTGATTTCCGCCGGCAGCTTCATGCACATCATCGCCGGCAGCGTCGAGGCTTTCCTGCTGGTGCTCGACGGCCAGGTCAGCTGGCTGGCGATGCTAGGACAGTTCGCCATTCCAACCCTGCTTGGCAATATCGTCGGCGGCACCGCCTTATTCGCCTTGATTGCCTATGCGCAGGTCATGAAGGAAATCTAGCCTTTTGCCGCATGAATTCGTGCGGCCGGCCTAGCTGCCGCCGGTGGAAGTCCCGGCCCCGAAATAGGGCCACAACCCAGGCGTTAGGCCCACCCGATGCTTTGTCGCAAGGCGGAACCGCAGTGTCGCGCGGCCGTTCAAGGATAAGGACTTAACATCATTTGGCTGGAACCCGCTCGCTGGCGTTCCGCCGGAGCGTCAGAATATGGCCAAGACTGTGGGCGACTTCGTAGTCGAGAGGCTTCACGCATGGGGGGTGCGGAAGATATTCGGCTATCCCGGCGATGGCATCAATGGCGTGTTCGGTGCGCTCAACCGCGCCGACGGCAAAATCGAATTCATCCAGGCCAGACACGAGGAAATGGCCGCCTTCATGGCGTCGGCCTATGCCAAATTCACCGGCGAGCTCGGGGTCTGCATAGCGACGTCGGGTCCCGGCGCTTCGCATTTGATCACCGGGCTCTATGACGCCCGCCTTGATCATATGCCGGTTCTTGCCATCACCGGCCAGCAATCGCGCAACGCGATGGGCGGACACTACCAGCAGGAAGTCGATCTGGTGTCGATGTACAAAGACGTCGCCGGCGCCTTCGTGCAGCAGGCTTCGACCGCGCCGCAAGTGCGCCACCTGATCGATCGCGCCGTCCGCATTGCGCTGGGCGAGCGGCGCGTGACGGCCGTCATTCTGCCCAACGATCTTCAGGACGCGCCCTATCAAGATCCGCCGCGCATTCACGGCACCCTCCATTCGGGCGTGGGCTTTACCAAGCCGAAGACGATTCCCTACGAGGCAGACCTGCGCCGGGCGGCGGACGTGCTCAACAGCGGCGAAAAGGTCGCCGTGCTGGTTGGCGCTGGCGCTCTGCATGCGACCGACGAAGTCATCGCGGTGGCCGATCGGCTCAGCGCCGGTGCGGCGAAAGCGCTTTTGGGCAAGGCGGCGCTGCCCGACGACCTGCCGTGGGTTACCGGATCGATCGGCCTGTTGGGCACTAAGCCGAGCTACGATTTGATGATGGAGTGCGACACGCTGTTGATGATCGGCTCCGGCTTTCCCTATTCGGAGTTCTTGCCGAAGGAGGGCAAAGCGCGCGGCGTGCAAATCGATATCGCACCCGACATGCTGTCGCTGCGCTATCCGATGGAAGTTAATCTGGTCGGCGACGCCGCCGAAACCTTGCGCGCGCTACTGCCGATGCTCAAGCAGAGGTCCGACAGCAAATGGCGTGATGGCATCGGCAAGAATGTCGCCGCGTGGTGGAAAGTGCTCGAAGCCCGCGCCATGGAGCCGGCCGAGCCGGTCAATCCGCAACGCGTGACATGGGAGCTTTCGCCCCGGCTTCCCGACCGCGTCATCGTCACCAGCGACTCCGGCTCGTGCGCCAATTGGTATGCCCGCGATTTGAAAATGCGCCGCGGCATGATGGCGACGCTGTCCGGTGGATTAGCTTCGATGGGCGCCGCCGTTCCCTATGCCATCGCGGCGAAATTTGCTCATCCCGACCGGCCGGTCG
This sequence comes from Xanthobacteraceae bacterium, assembly GCA_049796395.1. Lineage (GTDB taxonomy): Bacteria > Pseudomonadota > Alphaproteobacteria > Rhizobiales > Xanthobacteraceae > BOG-931. Next base: position 17,691 of record JBARER010000310.1, on the reverse strand, counting down.
TCGCTTTGGTCGGCGACGGCGCCATGCAGATGAACAACATGGCCGAGCTGATCACGGTCGCGAAATACTGGCGGCAATGGTCGGATCACCGCTGGATCGTCTGCGTCTTCAACAACGAAGACCTTAACCAGGTCACCTGGGAGCAGCGGGTGATGGAGGGCGATCCCAAATTCAACGCCTCGCAGCAGATTCCCAATGTCCCCTATCACAAGTTCGCCGAGCTGATCGGGCTCAAGGGCCTCTATGTCGATCGGCCCGACGCGCTGGGGCCGGCCTGGGAGCAAGCGTTCGCGGCCGACCGGCCGGTAGTGCTTGAGGTCAAGACCGACCCTGAAGTACCGCCGTTGCCGCCGCACATTACCTTGACCGAGGCCAAACACCTGACCGAGGCTCTGATCAAGGGCGATCCCCACGAAGGCGGCATGATCAGGGAAACAGCGCGGCAGGTTATCGCTTCGCTCGTGCCCGGGAAATAAGGACGTGGCAGCCTCTAACTTTGGCGGTCCGCCGATCGAAACGGTGCAGGCTAGCGCCTATCGGATTCCGACGGACAGTCCGGAAGCCGATGGAATGCTGAGCTGGGACGCGACAACCCTCGTCGTGGTGCGCGTCACGGCCGGCGACCAAGAAGGCCTCGGCTATACCTATGCCGACGCCACGGTGGCCTCGCTCGCCAAGGACTTTCTCGCCAAGGCGATCGCGCAGCATGACAGTTTCGACATTTCCGGATGCTGGATGGCCATGCAGCGTAGCGTGCGCAATCTCGGCCGTTCCGGGTTGGCCGCCTGCGCCATCTCCGGGATCGACAATGCGCTCTGGGATCTCAAGGCCCGCCTACTGGATTTGCCGTTGGCGGCTTTGCTCGGGCGATGCCGGGACAGTGTGCCGATCTATGGAAGCGGGGGATTCACCAGCTATTCAAGCCGCCAACTGCGCGATCAGCTTTCCGGTTGGGTGGGAAAAGACGGCTGCCGTTTCGTCAAGATGAAAATCGGTAGCGAGCCCGAGCATGATCCGGAGCGGGTCATGGACGCCAAGGATGCCATCGGCGCCCATGAATTGTTCGTCGATGCCAACGGCGCTTTCTCGGTGAAGGAGGCCTTGAGTTTTGCGGACGCTTGCGCAGACGCGGACATTCGCTGGTTTGAAGAGCCGGTAGCGTCCGACGACCTCGCCGGCTTGCGGCTGATGCGCGAGCGCGCGCCCGGGCAGATCGAAATCGCCGCTGGCGAATATACCTATACGCTTGACGATGCGCGGCGCATGCTCGAGGCCAATGCCGTCGACGTTCTGCAAGCCGACGCCACGCGCTGCGGCGGCGTCACCGGCTTTATGCAAGTCGGGGTCTTATGCGAGGCGCATCATATCGACCTGTCCGCCCATTGCGCTCCATCCGTCCATCGTCACGTCGGCTGCGCGGTGCCGCGGCTGCGCCACCTGGAGTGGTTCCACGACCATGTCCGCATCGAACAGATGCTGTTCGACGGCGCACCGGTTGCGCACGATGGCGCCATTGAAATTGATCCCAGCCGGCCGGGCCACGGCCTGACGTTCAAATCTAAGGACGCCGAGCGCTTCCTCGTCAACGGAGCGCGATCGTGACGCGTCCGAGCCCTGCCTTCGATTTGATGGCTAACTTGGCGCTGGCCGGCGCCGCAGCTCTGATTGTCGTGCGTCCCCACCACGTCACCAAGATTGCGGCGTCACCGCTGCTGCAGAGCGGCTTTGTGAAACGCTTGGTGCCGCCCCCTCCTCCGCCGCCATCGCCGGTGGCGAAACTGCGGGAGTTGCGAAGACTGGCACGGCGTTACACGCCGCCGGCGCGCGCGAGAATGCGGCGATTAACCCGCACCACCGGACGCAAGCTTAACGGCAGTGCGGCTCTATTGGCGTTTTCCGTCCTCACCGACAGCGCCGTCGAGCATTATCGCGGCTCGTTTCAGAACCGTGCCATGTACACGCCGCTGATCGCCGGCGCTGTGACGCTCGGCGCGAGCCTTCTTGGCTTTGCCGACACGCGCGCGCAAAAGCACGCCGCACGCGATGTCGTCTATGCTTCGGCGGCCGCCACCGGTTTCACCGGCCTAGGCTTTCATTTCTATAATATCCTCAAGCGGCCTGGCGGGTGGTCGTGGCTCAATCTGTTTTATGCGGCGCCCATCGGCGCACCGATGGCGCTCGCTTTGGCGGGACTTATCGGCCGCGGTGCGGAGCGGGTCCGCGACACGGCCCCACTCGATGACGCGACGGTGCTCGGGCTGCCGGCGGGTCGCATGCTTGCCGCGGTGACCGCGGCGGGACTTGCCGGCACCGTCGGCGAAGCCGGGCTTCTGCATTTTCGCGGCGCTTATCACAATCCAGCCATGTTGCTGCCGGTCACCGTCCCGCCGCTTGCTTCCGCAGCGCTTGCGGTGGCCGCGCTGCGTCCGAGCCGGAACGTCAACCGCTTGGCGCGCTGGTGGCTGCGCATGACCGCGCTGCTGGGCTTCGCCGGAGTCGGATTTCATGCCTATGGCGTGTCCCGCAATATGGGCGGCTGGCGTAACTGGTCGCAGAACGTCCTCAATGGCCCGCCTTTGCCCGCGCCACCCAGCTTTACGGGTCTAGCCCTCGCCGGCCTCGCGGCGCTGACCCTGATCGAGGAGGCAGAGACCGATGTCTGACCGCTATCCGGGTTACGATGTTCTCAAAAAACGCAATTCGATGTCGTGGAACGAGCAGACCCGCAAGGTAATCGATCAACGGCTAGCACTCGATCCCAACCGGCATTTGTTCTTTTCCGACGAGGAATGGTCGACGTTGCGCGCGGTCTGCGACCGCATCGTCCCGCAAACGGCGGTTCGTGCGCACCAGGTTCCGCTTGCCGCCATGGTCGACGAGAAAATGTACAAGAACGCGGGCGACGGCTATCGCTACGCCGATCTTCCGGCGATGCGCGACGCTTGGCGGCGCGGCCTTGCCGCGCTCGACGCTGAGTCGCGCGACAGTCATCGCCGGCGGTTTGCCGAGCTTGACCCGTTGCAGCAGGATGCAATTCTCAAAGCCGTTCAGGACGGTAAAGTGAATAACCGCGTTTGGCGCGATCTGCCGCCAAAGAGCTTCTTCACCAAGCGCGTGCTACACGACATCGTTAGTTCGTATTACGCCCATCCGACCTCGTGGAATGAAATCGGCTTCGGCGGTCCGGCCTCTCCGCGCGGCTATGTGCGGATGAATTTCGACCGGCGCGATCCCTGGGAAGCCTCGGAGGCGCGGCCGGGCCGCGAGGCGCGCGCGCGGCGGGAGAACGAGCGTGTCGGATAAGGCGCAAGAGAGCCCGCGCGCCAGGGGCGGACGCGCGCCGGATGTTTTTCATCCTGGCGGCTGGGTGCCGATGCGCCAGCACTCCGACGATGAAGTTGTGGACTTTGCCATCGTCGGCACCGGCGCGGGCGGCGGCACGCTTGCGTGCAAACTCGCCGAACACGGCTTCTCCGTCGTGGCGCTCGACGCCGGGCCCTATTGGCGACCGCTGGAAGACTTTGCCTCCGACGAGCACCACCAGGCGAAGCTTTACTGGACGGACGAACGGATCACCGACGGGGAGAATCCGATCCAGCTTGGCGCCAATAACTCCGGTAAATCGGTCGGCGGCTCCACGGTGCATTTCGCCATGGTGTCGCTGCGCTTCCGGCCCGAATGGTTCAAATCCCGGACCAAGCTCGGTTACGGCGCCGATTGGCCGCTGGATTGGCGCGAGATGTGGACATATTACGCCGAGGTGGAAGCGGCGTTGAAAATCTCCGGGCCGGTGAACTATCCGTGGGGCCCGCCGCGACCGCGCTATCCATACCGGCCACACGAACTTAACGCCGCGGCGCTGGTTCTCGCCGAGGGCGCCGAGGCGCTCGGCATCGGTTGGACGCCGACGCCGCTCGCAACAGTTTCGGCGCCACGCGGTCATTCGCCGCCCTGCGTCTATCGCGGTATGTGCGTGCTCGGCTGCTCGACCAATGCCAAGCAGAGCGTGCTGATCACCTGGCTGCCACGGGCGCTCGCCGCCGGCGCGGAGATACGCGATCTGGCCATGGTGGGCCGCATCGAGCACGACGACAACGGCCGGGCCACGGGCGTTCATTATATGCGTGAAGGTGTCTGGCGGTTTCAGCGCGCACGCAATGTCGTGGTCGCCGGCTATTCGATCGAGACGCCGCGGCTTCTCCTGCATTCCGCATCGAGCCGGTTTCCCGAGGGCTTGGCTAACTCCTCCGGTCTCGTCGGCAAGAATCTGATGGTGCAGGCCAATCAAGCGGTATGGGGCCTCATGGAGCGCGAGATTCGCAGTTATAAAGGTCCACCGTCGCTCGCCATCACCGAGCATTGGAATTACACGGACACCGGCAAGGACTTCTTCGGCGGTTACGCTTACATGAGCCAAGGCCCGCTTCCGGTCGTTTGGTCCGGCACCCAAGCTGGCAAGCGGGGTCTGTGGGGTCAGCCTCTACGCGATGAAATGGAGAAATATAACCACCAAGTCGGCCTCAAGATCGTCGGCGAATGCATGCCGCAGGAACGCAACAAGGTGACGCTGAGCGACGAAAAGGACCAATACGGCCTGCCGGTGCCGCGGATCAGCTATTCCTATTGCGACAACGACAAGAAATTGATCGCCCATTCGCTCAGCTTCATGCGGCGGGCACTTGATGCGGCAGGCGCCACCGACATCTGGGACGAGACCGACGACACCTGCCATATGAATGGCACCGCCCGGATGGGCGACGATCCGGGGTCGAGCGTGGTCAATGCCGACTGCCGCTCCTGGGACATCCCCAATTTATGGATTTGCGACGGCTCGGTGTTTCCGACAGTCGGCGGCGTCAATCCATCGCTGACCATTCAAGCCATTGCCTGCCGCACCGCAGACCGGATCAAATCCATGGCCGCAAGAGGTGAGCTTTAGCGCGGGCTTGCGTTCCGTAGCGCGCCGGCTCGCGGAACCGTTCCAGTTCCCTGAGTTGTCGTCATACGACCAACCTTCAGCATCGAGTACTGCGCATGAAGGTCGGAAATGCATTTTTCCGGCTAGCCTCGCGTTCCTCCGCATCGACTTGCGTGGGCGCCGCGGTTTGGCCAAGTGCAGACCGCTGCAGTAGGTTGGCTGCAACTGGTCCATTAGCCGGACGCCCGCAGAACCGGCTCAGAGACTGGCCAAAGGTGAAGAATGGAATTGCCGCCGTTGTTGCGTCACGCCGTCGATCGTAGACTGAGCGGCGTGGCGCTGGCCGAGCTCGCTGCGGCGTCTGCGGTCTTGTCGCAGCGCTACCGCGAGGAGTGGCGCGACGGCAAGCCTCATGTGGCAAGCGGGCAAGACGCGCTCGCTTATCTGGCGGTGCGACTGCCGGCGACTTATGCCGCGGTCCGCGCCAGTTTTGCGGCGGTTGCTCAAGCGCTACCGGATTTGGAGCTGAAAACCGTGCTCGACGTCGGCGCGGGCCCCGGGACCGCAGTCTGGGCGGCTGTCGATTGCTGGCCGGGTTTCGCCCAAGCGTGGCTTGTCGAAGCAAGTCCGATCTTTCGGGCATACGCGGAACAGCTCATGGCAGAAATCCAGCTGCCGAGTGTTTCCTGGCGGACGATGGATTTGACCGCTGCAGCGCTCGACTGCCCGCCTTGCGATCTGGTCGTCATGGCCTACACGCTCAATGAGCTGCCATCCGAGGTCCGGCAGGACGTGTTGCAGCGGCTGTGGCAACTGACCGCCCGTGTCTTCGTCATTGTCGAGCCGGGAACGCCGTCCGGTTGGCAGCGCATCGTCGCCGCACGGCGTTTCCTGATCGAGAGTGGTGCGCATGTGATCGCACCCTGCCCTCATGGCTATGCTTGCCCGCTGCACCCTCCAGACTGGTGCCATTTTTCCCAGCGTGTCGCCCGCTCCCGCCGCCATCGGCAAGCTAAGAATGCGCAGCTCTCTTGGGAGGATGAAAAGTATAGTTATCTCGCAGTCTCGCGCAGGCCTGCGTCGGCCGGATCGGCCCGGGTAATCGCGCGGCCGCGAAAAGCCGGCGGCCATGTCACCCTGAAGCTGTGCCGGCCCGACGGATCGGCGAGCGAACAATTGTTCTCGCGGCGCGACGGCGCGCTGTTCAAGCGCGCTTGGCGAAAAACCTGGGGCTCTTCGCTATGACAAGCGCGTCACTTCTTGAGAAGCGCTTCGAATGCCGCAGCGAAGCCATTGAATGAAATCGGAACCTTGACATCGTGGCCGCCCGCGTCGGCGAACGAAACTTTGCCGACGCCGGTCGCATCCCGCAGCTTCTTGAGAATGTCTTCCTTGAGCTCGAACTCGGCGAAACAGCCGTTCGGATTGCAGTTGGCAAACGGCGCAATGATGCCGGGATCCTGGTCGCCGGTCTGAATGTGGACCTGGGCGCCAAACGAGGCATTGACCGGGACCTGAACGATCAGCTTTGCCGGTTCGCCCTTCTGCGGACGCGCCACGGCGACGCGCGAAAACGGCAGGTTTTTGCCCTGCATTTGCGTCACCTGCGCCATATCACAGACCGGCTCCGAAGGTGGCGAGGCATTCTCCACGCATTCTACCACCCAGTCGCCATAGGTCGCGGTGGTCCGTTGCGGCGTATCGGTCGCTGGCGCGGCTGCAGGCGGATGCACCGCCGGCCGCGGTGGCGGTTGCTGCGCCTGCGCCATTCCAGACATTGACATCATCAGCATAGCCGCAAGAAAGGCAGCCATTTTTACTTTGTTTTTCATGGAGTTAGTGGACCTGAGAGGTTTCGACGCGGCGCATTGTGGCTGGCTTCCCGGCTGTTGTGAAGCGTCTTGATACCGCGATTAACGATAACGCCGCCGATGCCTCAAAGTGAGCCTCTCGCGCGTCCTCGATCGTCTTGGCCGCGTGCATGAACGCGTGCTAATCGACAAAGCCATGGTAAAAGCGCCGGCCCATCAGACAATTATGCCGCTCGGCGAAGCCTTAATGTATGCCGAGCGCTGCCGGAGCGAAGGCAAGCTGATGGAGGCGGCGGCAATCTGCCGCCAGATCCTGCAGGCGCAGCCAAATGTTCCCGAGGCCGAACACTTGCTCGGCGTCATTGCTCACCAAAACGGCCAGCTGGGCGACGCCATCGAGCATGTGAAACGAGCGGCTAAGCTGGCACCGAAGGTCGCGCTGTTTCATGCCAATCTCGGCGAGATGCTGCGTCTCGCCGGCCGGCCCAAATTGGCTGCCGAAGCCGCGCGCGCCGCGCTTCAAATCGACCCCAAAATGCCGGCGGCGTTGAGCAACCTCGGCGTCGCCTTGTACGAACTGAAGGACTACGAGGGCGCGGCGGCCGCGCAGCGCAAAGCCATCGAAGCCAAACCAGATTTTGCCGAAGCCCACAGCAATCTCGGCAATGCCTTGCATGCGCTGCGCCGTTTCGACGAAGCCATTCCGGCCTATCGCCGCGCCATCGCGATCAATCCGAACTACGCCGACGGCTGGGCCAATCTCGGCACCACTTTGCATCACAGCGGCAATTTCGACGACGGCATTTCGGCCTTGCGCCGCGCCATTGCGCTGGCGCCGCATCATGCCAATGCTCGTTCCGGGCTTGGCATTCTACTCTTAATGCGCGGCGATCTCGCCGAGGGTTGGGAGGAGTATGAATGGCGCTTGCGCTCGACCGAGCGCAAGGGGCCGAAGTTTCCCGAAAACCCGTGGCAGGGCGAGAATCTCACCGGCAAGCACATCTATGTCCAGGCTGAGCAAGGATTCGGCGATACGTTGCAGTTCGCGCGCTACATGCCGATGCTCGTCGCGCGTGGCGCCAAAGTTACAATGCGGGTGCATCAGCAACTCGTGACATTGATGCGGGAAAGTCTGCCTGACATCACGATCATCGGCGACCGCGGCGATCCGGCGCCCTATCAATGGGATGCCGTACTGTTGAGCCTGCCCCGGACTTTAAAGACACGGCTGGAAACCATTCCGGCCCAGGTCCCCTACCTGCGAGCGCCGGCCGAGGCGCAATCGCGCTGGAAAGTCCGGTTCGGCAAAATGAAGGGGCTGCGCATCGGCATCGTCTGGGCGGGCAACCCTGACCACATCAACGATACCCGGCGCTCGATCGACCTGTCGACGCTTGCGCCGCTGTTCGCCGTGCCCGGCGCGAGTTTCGCCAGCTTGCAATTTGGCTCACGCGCGGCCGATTTGAAAAAACTGAAACGCAAGCCGCCGATCGAAGATGTTGCTGCCGAGTTTAAGGATTTCGTCGACACCGCCGCCGCCATCAGCGCGCTCGATCTCGTCATCACCGTCGATACCGCGGTCGCCCATCTCACCGGCGCCCTGGGCAAGCCAGTCTGGGTGTTGCTGCCGTGGGTCACCGATTGGCGCTGGCTGCTCAATCGCGAGGATAATCCCTGGTATCCGACCATGCGGCTGTTCCGCCAGAAAGTGGGTCAGGACTGGTCGGAAGTCGTCGCGCACATTGAGAAGGAGCTCACAGCGATCGCCCAAGGCGATACCGGTCGGCTAACGCCCTTCACGGCAGAAGGGGAACGCCGCGCCGCCGAGGCAGCAGCCATTATAGCGGCGGAAGCCATGCAAGCCGCGCGCCCGCCGACTGCGCCGATGCAAGCGGCATCGCCGGGTCAAGCGCTCATTCTCGCCGAGCAAAAGCGCCGTCATGGATTTTTAGCCGATGCCGACGAACTGGCGCGCCGCGCGGCCGACACCGACCCGGCCAACGCCGAAGCCGTGCATATGCTCGGCATCGTGGCGCATCAGTCGGGTAAAACCGCCGAAGCGATCGAGCACTTGCGGCGTGCCATTGCTATCAAGCCGGATGTGCCGCTTTACCACGCCAATCTCGGCGAAATGTGCCGGCTTGCGGGCCGTGTCGACGAAGCTGTCGCCGCCGGCCGCCGCGCCATTGAGCTTAACCCCGATTACGCCGGGGCTTTGAGCAATCTCGGCATTGCGCTGTTCGACCAGGGCAAGTTCGAGGAGGCGCTCGAGCTTTACAGTCGCGCCATCGCCCAAGAAGGTAACTTCGCGCAAGCTTACAGCAATCGCGGCAACGCGCTGCAACGCCTCAAGCGCTTCGCCGAAGCGGAAAAGGACTATCGCCGCGCCGTCGAATTGCAGCCAAATTTCGCCGACGCTTGGAATAATCTCGGCACGTGCTTGCGCGAACTCAAACGCCCGGATGAGTCCGAAACCGTCTACCGCAAGGCGCTCGAATTCGCGCCCAATAATCCGGACACGCTCGACAATCTGGCGCTCGCGCTCAAAGACCTCGATCGGCTCGACGAAGCCGCCGATCTGATGCGCCGCGCGATCACGATCGAATCGCGCGATGAAAAACTGTTCGTGCATTACGCAACCGTGCTGCTCGATCAGCACAAGGTCGAAGAAGCCGCCGACGCCGACCAACACGCGCTGGCGCTCAATGCCAACAACCATGATGCCGTCAATCTGGCGGGCCGTATCGCCTTTGAACGCGGCGATCTTGCCGCCGCACTGTCAAATTATCGCCGCGCGCTGACCCTTAAGCCGGACCTCGCCGATGCCTGCAACAACATGGGCAACGTCCTCAAGGAGCTCGGCCAATTGCAGGAGGCGCAAGACGCCTATCTGCAGGCGCTCCGGCTCGATCCGGACATTGCCGGCGTCTATGTCAATCTCGCCGATTCCAAGAAATTCGGGCCCGGCGATCCCCATCTTGAGACGATGCAGACGCTGGCGGCTAAATCCGAAGGCCTGTCGAAGACCGATCGGCTGCAGCTGGATTTCGCCCTCGGCAAGGCCTATGGCGACCTTAAGGACTATCGGCGCTCGTTCGATCATCTTCTCGCCGGCAACGCGGCAAAACGCGCCACCATCGCCTATGACGAGGCGGCCGTCTTTGATCTGTTCGAGCGGATCGAGACGATCTTCACAGCCGAATTGATCGCAAAAAAATCGGGCGGCGGCGATCCCTCGGCTATGCCGATCTTTGTCATCGGCATGCCTCGCTCGGGGACCACGCTCATCGAGCAGATCATCGCCAGTCATCCGCTGGTGCATGGCGCAGGCGAATTGCAGACGTTCAATGATGTCATTCTCAACGTCCGCGCTCCGGACGGCACTACGCTCCGCTATCCCGACTTCGTTCCCGCCCTCGATACGCAAGCGCTGCGGCAGATCGGCACGCGTTACCTGGCCGAGGTCCGCAAGCTCGCCCCCTCCGGAGAACGCGTCACCGACAAGATGCCGTCAAATTATTACTTTGCCGGACTGATCCACCTCGCATTGCCGAACGCCAAGATCATCCATTCGGTTCGCAATCCGGTCGACACCTGTATTTCCTGCTTCTCCAAGTTGTTCAGCGCCGAGCAAAACCACACCTACGATCTTGCCGAGCTCGGGCGGTACTACAAACGCTACGAGCGCCTGATGGCACATTGGCACCGCGTGCTGCCGCCGCGCGGCATTCTTGACGTACGTTATGAAAATGTCGTCGCCGACCTCGAAGGCCAGGCGCGCCGTATTATCGCCTATTGCGGCTTGCCGTGGGACGAGCGCTGCCTGTCGTTTCACCAAACCGAGCGGCCGGTGCGCACCGCGAGCGCCACTCAAGTCCGCCAGCCGATCTACAATAGCGCCGTCGGCCGCTGGCGCTTCTATGAAGCGCAACTTGCACCGTTGCTAAGCGCACTTGGCATTTCCGCAGCGGAGCGTGCATAGCGCGCGACGACAGTGTTTTCGTTGACGCAGTCTTCATTGTGCATCGCACATTATTGTGCGCTGCAAGGTTACGATTAACCTCCGTTGCGACAACCTGCAAAATCTACAGGCAGCAACCGACGATGCTGAAACTTCGTGCAAGGGACGATTGTCGCTTTTCAAACGGCGCGAAATCGGCCAGATACGACGCAGCTGGGAACCGTCATGGCTGGGCTATCTTCTCATAACGAAGAAAATGACGTCACCGCGTCGCTGCCGCGATTGCTGCTCGCCACGGCGTGCGTGATCATCGGTTTGCTTTCGTCGCCTGCGGCACAAGCAGACGACATCAAGTCCGACAAAGTGTCGTTTTATTTCGCCGCCCATGAAGACGACTGGCAGCTCTTCATGGCTCCCACTGCATTCGAAGACGTGCTCGGCGGCGCTGCCAAAACGGTTTTTGTATATGTCACCGCCGGAGACGACGGCCTCGGGGTCGGCACGGGCGGCCGCAAATATCCTTACTACTTGGCGCGCGAAAATGGTGCAATGAATGCCATGCGCTTCATGGCCGACGCCGATCGTACCCCGATCGCGGAGACTGCCGGCCAAGTGACCGTTAATGGTCACCCGATATTCCGAACCCGCTATCGCAATACAATAGGTTATTTCCTCCGCCTGCCTGACGGCGACGCCTTGGGCACCGGTTTCGCAGGCACAGGCAACCAGTCGCTTAAAAAGCTCGCCGACGGCGACATCGCCACACTCGCGGCAATCGACCGCTCGACAGCCTATCACGGCTGGAGCGATCTGGTGGCGACCGTGCATGACATCATCGACTACGAGCGCGGTCACGCACCGCTCATTCAGCTCAACGTCGCCGACCCCGATCAACGCCTCAATGCGGCCGATCACTCCGATCATTTGATGACCGGAAAAGCGGCGCTCGACGCCGCCGCGGACATGAGTTGCGTACGCCGGATCTTTTATGTCGATTACGCCAGCGCCAAGCTGCCGGAAAACCTCGATGCGCACGAGCGCGATATGGCGAGCGCCGTATTTGCGGTTACGCTGGCCGGCGTCATCGCCTTCGACCAAAGCACCGCCTGGCAGCACTACGATCAGTCGTTTGTCGGCCGGAATTACTTTCGCGTGCAAGAGCCTACCGGCCACTGCGTTGCCGCCCCGGCCGTGGTCGCGACTAAACGTTGAGCCTGTTCCAAGAACGCCGCCCCGGCGGGGAAGTCCGCGCGGGTTGACCTTATTCAAGGCGTAATTATCGTCTCCCTGACAGCCGCCGGATTGGGCCGGCACCGGATTTGCTTCCTAACAGCCAACCCGATGCGCTACGTCGACTTGCCTTCCATGCTGCAACCGCCTCGCGTCGTTTCGGTCGACGCGCTTCGCGGCCTAAACATGTTTTGGATCATGGGCTTCGACGGAGCAATGGAAGCGTTGGCGCAAATGACGGGCGGCAAGGGCCCGGCGCTCAGCGCGGTCGGCGGCTTTTTCAGCACACAATTTGAGCATGTCGACTGGGAAGGAGTGCATTTCTACGATCTGATTTTTCCCTTGTTCGTTTTCCTGACCGGCGTCTCGATCGTGCTTTCCCTGCCAAGCCTAGTCGAACGCGATGGCTTGGCGAAGGCGCACATCCGGATCATTCGGCGTTCGGTCTTGCTCTATGTGATGGGGCTGATCGCTTATGGCGGGATCAGCGCGCATTGGACGGACGTTCGCCTGCTCGGCATTTTGCAGCGGATCGCGATTTGCTACCTGGTCACCGCGCTGATGTTCCTGCACTTCAATCTGCGCGGCTTGATGGCCGCGACCGTCATTATTTTGGCCGGCTACTGGGCGCTGTTGACGTTCGTCCCGGTTCCCGGCATCGGCGCCGGCTCCTTCGCGCCCGATGCCAATCTCACCAATTGGATCGACCGCACTTACCTGCCCGGCAGGCTCTGGGATGTCACCCGTGACCCGGAGGGCCTGTTGAGCACGCTGCCGGCCATCGGCACTTGCCTGCTCGGCGTGTTCGCCGGGCTCCTATTGCGCGACAAGCGCCTGTCGGAGACGCAGAAGACCCTGTGGCTTGGCGCTGCCGGCTTGGCGCTGCTCGCCGCGGGTTACCTCTGGGCGCTGCAATTTCCGATCATCAAGGCTATCTGGACGTCATCCTTTGTTCTGGTGGCGGCGGGATTCAGCGCACTCATGTTGGCGGCGATGCATCAGGTCGTCGACGTCTGGCAGTGGCGCCGCTGGGCGACGATCTTCGTCTGGATCGGTGCCAACGCATTGGCGCTCTATTTCCTCAACGATATCGCGAATTTCTACTCGACCGCTGCGCGCCTGGTCGGTGGCGATTTCGCCAATTCTCTGGACCGCCTGATCGCCCAGGGCACCGGCGGTTTCACAATCCACCTCGTGATGCTCGCTTTGGCCGTTGCGCTGGCCGGCTTTCTTTACCGTCAGCGGATTTTCATCCGCGTTTAGCCGAAGCGCAGCGCTCGCGGCGAAACCCTCTCCGGGCGACAGATAATTCGGCCGAACCCCGCTTCCCCATCGGCGCAAAGCCGGTAATAAACGCCGGATGACCCAACACATTGAACTTGGCCTGGACACCTTCGGCGACATCACCGCCGAGACCGATGGCTCCATCAAATCGCATGCCCAAGTCATCCGCGACGTAATTGAGGAAGGCGTGCTGGCCGACCAGGTCGGTGTCGATGCCATCGGCCTAGGTGAGCATCATCGGTCGGATTTCGCCATATCCGAGCCGGACGTCGTGCTGGCGGCGATCTCGGCGCGCACCAAGCGCATCTGGCTCGGCTCGGCCGTCACCGTACTGTCCTCCGACGACCCGGTCCGCGTGTTCGAGCGCTTCTCGACGCTCAACGCCGCCTCTAGTGGGCGCGCCGAAGTCACGCTCGGCCGCGGCTCGTTCATCGAATCGTTTCCGCTGTTCGGTTTCGAATTGTCCGACTACGAAAAGCTGTTCGAGGAGAAGATCGATTTGTTCGCAGCGCTGCTGGGTAACGAGCCGGTGACCTGGCAGGGCACCACCCGCGCGCCGCTAAACCATCAGAGTGTCTATCCGCCGATCGAGACCGGAACTTTGCGGACCTGGATCGGCGTCGGCGGCTCACCGGAATCCGTGGTGCGCGCCGCGCGTTACGATTTGCCGCTGATGCTCGCCATCATCGGCGGCGACCCGAAGCGGTTTCGCCCCTATGTCGATCTCTATCATCGCGCCTTCGCCCAACTCGGCAAGCCGGTGCAGCCCATCGGCATTCACTCGCACGGCTATGTCGCCGACACCGACGAAGCGGCGCGCGAGGAATACTGGCCGCACTATAAAGCGTCGCGCGATCACCTCGGCGCCGAACGCGGCTGGCCGCCGACCTCGCGAGCCGCCTTCGACCAAGAAGTCGACGGCGGCGCGCTGCATCTGGGTTCACCGGAAACCGTGGCGCGCCGTATCGCCACGACGATGAAAGACCTCGGGGGCGTGCGCTTCGACATGAAATATTCGGCCGGCACGCTGCCGCACGACAAGATGATGCGTTGCATCGAGCTTTACGGAACCAAGGTGATACCGATGGTGCGGGAGATAATGGCTTAGTGAGATATGCGATATGCATTGAAAACGACATCATTTGATGCTATATTTCATGGCTATCGGAGGCAGCGATGCGCACCACATTGGCACTCGATGATGATCTGTTGGCCAAGGCCCAAGAGTTTACCGGTGTGAAAGAGAAATCAGCCTTGGTTCGAGAAGCGCTCAGAGCACTTGTCGAGCGCGAAGCTGCGCGCCGCCTGGCAAGAATGGGCGGCACTGAACCCGCGCTCAAATTACCACGCCGCCGACGTCCGACCTCCAGATGATTCGAGATGATCCTTGTAGACACCTCGGTCTGGGTCGATCATCTGCGCATTCCTGAGCCCGCGTTAATGCGGCTATTGAACGAAAACGCGGTTTTTATTCACCCGTTTGTCGTGGGTGAACTTGCTTTGGGAAATCTGCGGCGCCGATCTGTTCTCGATGCATTGTCGCTCTTACCACAAACTATTGTCGCCACTCACGATGAAGCTATGCAGTTCATCGAGCAACATAGACTGTTCGCACTAGGTATCGGATATGTTGACGTGCATTTGCTCGCAGCGGCGCGACTTATGACAGATACAAGATTGTGGACTCGCGACAAGCGACTGTACGACGTGGCTGATAAGCTGGCTTTAGCCGTCAAGATATAATGAGAACCTATCTCACGTCCCCACCAGCCCGAATTGCGGGCTCGACGGCTCGGCGTGGGTCTTCTTAGCAATCCTTCCGGCGAGACGCGACAGCCGCCCGGCCTCGACCGCGGCCCGCAGGCTTTGCGCCATCAGCAGCGGATTTTGCGCTTTCGACACCGCGGTGTTGACCAGCACCGCGGCGCAGCCGAGCTCCATGGCCAGCGTCGCGTCCGACGCCGTGCCGATTCCGGCATCGAGCACCACCGGCACCGGCGAGCGCGCGCAGATGAGTTCGATCAAGTGCGGATTGCAAATGCCGAGCCCCGAACCGATCGGCGAGCCGAGCGGCATCACCGCGGCGGCGCCGGCATCGGCGAGTTTGCGGCAGGTCACCGGGTCCTCGGTGCAATAGGGCAGCACGATAAAACCCTTACCGACAAGCTCGGCGGTTGCGCGAATAAGCTCCTCGACATCGGGGTAGAGCAGCTCGCGGTCGCCGATCACTTCGAGCTTGATCCAGTTGGTGTCGAGCGCCTCGCGCGCCAATTCCGCGGTCAGCACCGCGTCCTTGGCGGTCTGGCAGCCCGCGGTATTGGGCAAGAATTTCACCCGACCGGCCAACAGGTCGACCATGCTCTCGTCTTCGCCGGCGAGGCTGATGCGGCGGATCGAGGCCGTGACCATTTCGGCGCCGCTGGCCGCAACGGCATCGAGCATGAGCTTGCGATTGGGATAACCGGCACTGCCGAGAAACAGCCGCGAGCCGAACTGATGGCCGGCAATGATCAGCGGATCGGACATCTTTGACTCCTTTAGCCCCCCTGCCGCGCGCGGACGATTTCGACGCTATCCCCAGCCTTGAGCGCCGTCGCGCGCCACGCCGCGCGTGGCACCACGGCGCCATTGAGCGCCACCGCGATACCGCGCTGCTGCGTGTCGACCGCCTTTTCAGCAAGCAAGGCATCGAGCGTTGCCGCTTGCAGCGGCGCGGTCTCGCCGTTGACGCGGATCGTTGCTTCCAGACTCTGCTGCTGCGTCATGCTCCCTACTCCGCCGCGCGTGCCGGCAGAAACCGCTCCAGACCGAACGGCTTGATCGCCGGCTCGACCACGTCGTCGAGAATGAGTTTTGCCATCGCGTCCGCGGTCACCGGCGCCAGCAATATGCCGTTGCGATGATGGCCGGTCGCATAAAACAGATTTTCCAGCGGCGCGCGGCCGAGCACCGGCGCGTCATCGCGGCTGCCGGGCCGGTGGCCGACCCAGATCTCGTCGATCGGCAATTCCTCGATCGCCGGAATGGCGCGCCAGGCGGCGTCGAGGAGCGTCAGCACCCCGCCGGCGGTGACGGTTTCGTCAAAGCCCTTCTCCTCGACGGTGGCGCCGACGATCAGGCGGCCGTCGCGGCGCGGCACCAGATAGGCGCCTGGCGGCCACAGCACGTGATGAAGGAGTGGCGCCTTGGCATCCATGCGCAGCGCCAGCATCTGGCCCTTCACCGGGCGCACCGGCGGCCGGCGATCCGGCGGCAGTCCGGCTATGCCGCGCGACCAGGCGCCGGCGGCGAGCACCACCTCATCGGCCGCAACCACCGTACCATCGGCGAGGACGACGCCGGTCGCCCGGCCGCCCTGCATGGCGATTTCCTTGACCGGCTGATGCTCGTGAATGATAGCGCCGGCGGTCTCGGCGGCGATGCGCAGCGCCGCGACGAGCTTGCGATTATCGACCTGATGGTCTTCCGGTGAGAAGACCGCGCCGGCGATCTTGCCGGCAAGATGCGGCTCCTTGGCCCGGGTCGCCGCAGGTGACAACCAGTCGAGCGGCAGTCCGAGCTTGCGCTGAAAATCCAGATGATGCGCCAGAGTGGCCTGATCGTCGGCGGTGAGTGCCAGAAGGAGCGTGCCCTCGGTGCGCAGTTCGACATCGACGCCGCTGACGCGCAACAGCTCGGCGGCGAAGGCCGGCCAACGCGCCTGACTGTCGCGGCCAAGCGCCACCAAGTCTTCCTCGCCCGGTTCGGCCTCGCAAGCCGCCGCCAGCATCCCCGCCGCGGCATGGCTCGAGCCGGCGCCGGCTTTGCCGCGGTCGAACAGCAAAACCTCGGCGCGCGGGGCAAGCCGCCAGGCGATGCCGAGCCCGACGATGCCGGCGCCGATGATGACGACCCGCGGCCGCTTGCCGATAGGCGAGATGGATGGGTTCAGTCCAGTCAACGCGGCTCCCTTCGCTGGAATGACCCAGACAGGTTCGACGGGTTTGATCTCAGCCGCGCCACCGGCGCGGCACCCCATGCCGATGGGGCAATAATGGGGTTTTTACGGGCTTTCCGCAATACTTGCGGCCAAATGAACGCAGGTCGGCAGTGTTCGAGGGGAAGAGCGTCTCGCCCCTGGCAAGACGGCTATGTGCCAATGACGCCGGCCCCGATCTCAGACCTGCTTGGCCAACCGGTCGAATTGCAGCAGGCGCTCAAGAAGCACCGGCAACTCTTTGAGTGGTATCATGTTCGGGCCATCGGATGGGGCCTTATCGGGATCCTGGTGGGTCTCGATAAACACACCCGCAACACCGACCGCCACGGCGGCGCGGGCCAGCACCGGGACGTAGTGCCGTTCACCGCCCGATGAGGCGCCCTGCCCGCCCGGCTGCTGCACCGAATGCGTGGCGTCGAAGATCACCGGCGCGCCGATCTTGGCCAGCACCGGCAGCGCCCGCATATCGGAGACCAGCGTGTTGTAGCCGAACGACACGCCGCGCTCG
>JBARER010000309.1:0-18253 GCA_049796395.1 Xanthobacteraceae bacterium | reverse complement strand
GTCGTTAGCTTCCCGTCGCGTTCCTCTTTAGTAATCAGCCCCATCGCCTCTGCCGTATCAAGTACAGCGAGTGCGACACGATTGCGGCTCGATCCGAAGAAGCGCGCTTTTTGTTGCGCGTCCCAGTCCAGTTGGCCAACACCAGCCTGTGCGCCATTATGGGTAATACCCATCCAAAATCGAAGGTCGTCATGATCATCGAAAACAACACAATTGATTTTTTTAATTGGAACGTGAGCTGATTCCGCCGCCAGTCGAGCAAAATCTTTGCGCAAGTGAGGTGGCGCGAGATCGGGATCATTTAGCAGTTTGATTGCGCAAATACGTCGATTCCCCTCCCACGCTTGGTAAGATTTTTTTGTTGCGGCCGCACCGGAGCCGGGGATTTGCACGACACCTAGAAGCCGCAGAGGATTTGTACCGGCATCGGAAATGCTGCGAGCTAAGTTGTAAACTTGCTCGTCCTTGCATAGGTATCCGATAATCTCCGGCTCAGATTCTATTTTCTCGTGTCGAGGATTTTCCTCATAGAGAAAAATACGATCAACCTCGATGGATTCCGGATGCCTTGTGGCCACGACTGTACCCCCCACAGAGTTTCTTTTAATTCTGTAGCCCCAGGGGTAAGACTATACGAGACAACGTAGGCGTGTCTAATGTCCACAAGAGCGATGCAGCGACAGAAGGGCGCAACCATGGGCAAGAAAACTGCCGTCAAACTCGACGATCCGGCCCAGTCGAAGCGGTTCATTGATGCCGCCCGCGCGGCCGAAGCCGACGAAACCGAGGAGGGGGCGGATCGAGCGTTCAAAAAAATCGCTAGGCCGCCCAAACCGAGAAAAGCTAAGTGAATCGGCGGCCCTCTATGCCGAACGAAACAATGTTCCTGATCGGTCGGTTTTGCCTTCCAATCTTGATTTGGATTGCGATGGCTTGGAATATCTCGACGATGCGGCCTCCGGCAAAGGCGACCGCACTACAAGAAATTTGCATGCTTGGCCTGGCCGCAATGTATGCACTGGCTTGCGCAACACTCGCGAAGAAAATGCTTTACGATTTGCGGTCTAGGCCACTAGCGCTGCTGGCACTTCTGGAAATGGTCGTGATCGGAGCGCTTATTTATCTACAGGTAAGGGCTAAAGCCAAAGGGATTTGAATCCTCCGGGACTGCCAGCCCAGACCCAAATCAGACTAAGAGCGTAGAGATTGGCTATTCGCGGCCTGAGACCACATTTGGGGTATGGGTTCGCCAAGTGAAACATCGCCCAGCGGGATGCCCCATTCGCCGCCGAATGCCGCCGCGTTGCGGCCGCCGAGATAACGGTGC
Source organism: Xanthobacteraceae bacterium (assembly GCA_049796395.1). Lineage (GTDB taxonomy): Bacteria > Pseudomonadota > Alphaproteobacteria > Rhizobiales > Xanthobacteraceae > BOG-931. Next base: position 16,926 of record JBARER010000309.1, on the reverse strand, counting down.
CCGGCATAGATTTCGAAATTGTCAGTCGGGTAGAAGCCGAGATTGGCCTGATCGAAAAAGCGCGTGCGCACGTCGTAGGTCTGGACGATCGCTCCGACCGTGCCGCTTTGCGAATTGCCAAACTCGACGCCGGCGACGCCCCGCACGGTCCAACGCCCGAGATAGGCTTCGCCCTCCGGCGCCACATGCCCAACGTGAACGCCGCCGAACTCGCTCCAGTCAGTGAAGTCGCCGTAAGCGCCAAGCAAGCCCTGCGCCGGGTTGCGCCAGAACAGATGTCCGGCCGCGGTGCCGATGAAGCGGTCGTCGAAACTGCCGGCAATGGCGTCGACCTGGGCGCCGAGGCCGCAGCCCAGCGGAACGTCGAGCGCGCCTTCTCCGGCCGCGTAAGTCTTGTCTCCGGTTTCGCCGCCGAAGCCGCCGAGCTGGCCATTGACGCCGTCCACCGCCTGCACGCAATTGGCCGCGGGCGGCGGCGCTTTGACCGCCATGTCGGCGGCGCGCGCGGCGGCAAGCCCGACGCCGCTCGCAATCGCAACAAAAAACAATGAACGAACAAGTCTGGCAATAATCATTGCGCCGCCCGAGCCCAATTGCCCGCAGATAGACAGATTGGAGGCCCGACGCTGCCAAGTAAAGCAAAGGAACGCTTTTACCGGACGAAACTCCCAAAGGTGTAGCCGCCGTGCCACAGGCCGCGTCCGGCCCGCTGCCGCGGTCAGACCGCTTTCGTGCGGGTTGCGGGAGGGCCGGCCGGGCTACTCCGCCGCCAGCGCGGCATCGCCGCGGCCGGCGCGCACCAGGCGTCCCGGCATCGCGCCGGTGTGTTCGCCGCGTTGAAAGATCGGCTCGCCGGCGACCAGCGTTGCTTCATAGCCGGTGACGCGCTGCACGAAGCGCCGACCGTTCGCCGGCATGTCGTGCACGAGCTCGGGCTTTTGCACCTGCAGATTTTCGAAATCGATCAGGTTGACGTCGGCGCGCTGGCCGACCGTCAAGCGTCCGCGGTCTGAGAGCCCGAAGAAGTCGGCGGTCTCGCTGGTCTGCCGCTTGACCAGATGTTCGAGCGGCAGCTTCGGGCCGCGGCTCCTATCGCGGCCCCAATGCATCAGCATGAAAGTCGGCACGCCGGCATCGACGATCGAGGTGCAATGCGCGCCGCCGTCGCTCAAGCCCAGAAGACACGCCGGATCGTTGAGCATGGTGTGGATCGGCGCGTGATCGCCCGTGACGTAATTCACCACCGGGAAATACAGATACTGACCGTCTTCGCCGGTGATGTAATCGTAGGCCACCTCGTCGGGCGGGCGGCCGGTGGCGGCGGCAATCGCGGCGACGCTCTTCTCCGGCGCCGGCTCGTAATCTGGCGGATTGCCCATGGTGTAGAAGCGGTCCCATTTGCGCGTCACCGCTTGGCGGAATTGCGCGAGCTTTAACACCTCGGCGTCGGACGGTGCTTCGGCGAGAATTTGCCGCCGCACGTCCGGATCGCGCAAGCGGCGGCGCTGCTCCTCGATCGGCAGGCGTTCGAGCGCCTTGTAGCTCGGGCGAACGGTGAAAGGATTGAGCGCGGTGCCGATGCCCATCATCACGCCGATGGGCCGGCCGGCGATCTGCGCGGTGAACGACAGGCCCTGCGCGCGCGCCTCGTGCGTCGCCTTGAGCAGACGCTGCCAGCGCTGCGGGTCCTCGTAGCGGTCGGTGAGCAGGAACCAGACCGGCCGGCCGGTCGCCCGCGCCACCTTGGTCATCCAGGCGAGCTCGTAATCCTCGTCGTCGAAATCCGAGTTCATGCCGAAGGCGCCCATGCCGGCGGCGCCGAGCGCCGAACCGATGCCAATGAGTTCATCCGCGTCGGCATCGCGCGACGGCACCAGTTCGCCGTCCGGCGTCTTGTGCGAATCGGTGCGCGAGGTGGTGAAGCCGAAGGCGCCGGAGTGCAGCGCCTCGAGGGTGAGCCGGCGCATGGCGGCGATGTCGTCGGCGTTGGCGCGCTCGCGGCGCACCGCGCGGTCGCCCATCACATAGACGCGCAGCGGCAGATGCGCGATCTGCGCGGCGATGTCGATGGCGCGCGGGCGGCGCTCCAATTCGTTCATGAATTGCGGAAAGCTCTCCCATTCCCAGGAGAGGCCGGCGGCGAGCACCGGATTGGGAATTTCCTCGACGCCTTCCATCAAATCCATCAGCGCGCCGCGATGCTCTTTCTTCACCGGCGCGAAGCCGACACCGCAATTGCCGAACATCACCGTGGTAACGCCGTGCCAGCACGACGGCGCCAACAGCGGGTCCCACATCGCCTGGCCGTCGTAATGGGTGTGCACGTCGACCCAGCCCGGCGTGACCAAAAGGCCGTCGGCATCGATCTCGCGTTTGCCCGGCCCCTGTTTGCCACCGACGGCGGCGATGCGGCCGCCATCAATGGCAACATCGCCGGAGAACTTGGCTTGGCCGGTGCCGTCGACGATGCTGCCGCCGCGAATGACGATGTCGTGCATGGGTTTGTTTCCTCGCGTTTGCGGCTTTGCGCCGCATTTTCGGCAATGATGCACCCGCGCCGAGGCCCGCGCAACGTGCAGTTAACCTTTCGTTCACCATAAGCTTCTATCGCCCGAACAGGGGCAGACGGTTGGGAGATCGTCCATGCGAAATAGTCTTCTGAAAGTGTCCGCGACGCTGGCGCTGTTGTCCGCCGGCTTGGTCTTCGCGCCGACAGCGAACGCGACCGCGTTTGTACCGCCGGCGCCACAGACATCGACCGCGACAAAGCCGGCGCTCGTTCTCGCGGCGGCGATCGTCTGCGGCGGCAATGGCTGCAATCCGGTCCACACCAAGGCGCAAAAGAAGCGCAAGTTTCAGACCCTCGGCCACGGCTGAGGCGAGACGCTCGGCGGCGGTGGCGGCACCATTGGCGGGAGAGAATCCTTGCCGGATTCGTCTCCTCGCCAGCACGTTTGTGCCGCGCCCATTCGCGCTTACAGCAAGACATTTTTATTGTGTGCTGGCTTAAGCTAACTCATTGAAGATGGGAGCTTAATGCTCCAATTCATGTGCCTGGACCCGCACCTGCGCGGGCAAGGTGCAGCCGTGACGCCGATCCCCGCCATCGTCCTTTTCTCAGCACTCCTCATCGGCCTGGTGTTCGGCGCCGTCGACCTCCTCAGCGGCTTTTGCCTCACCAGTGGCTTGCGCAATTGGTGGACCAAGGGCGACGGCCGGCTGGTGCGCAGCTTCGCGCTGGCGCTCGCGGTCGCGATCGCCGGCACGCAAACCTTGGCGGCGCTTGGCCTCGTCGATCTCAGCCAATCGATCTATCTGCAGCCGGCATTCTCGGCGCCGCTGATGCTGTTCGGCGGCGTGCTGTTCGGCTACGGCATGGTGGCGGCGAATGCCTGCGCGTCGCGCGCTTTGGTGCTGCTTGGCCGCGGCAATCTGCGGTCGCTGGTTGTCGTCGTGACGGTCGCGGTCACCGCGGAGATCACGCTCAAGGGGCTCCTAGCACCCCTGCGGCTGACGACGCTGCAGGCAACGCAAACCACGTTGCACGACATTTCGGTGCCGGCGCTGCTGGCCGCCGCCGGCGTCAATGACACACTGGCGCATATTGCCGGCGCGGCCGCGATCAGCCTCGGCCTCCTCGCCTTTGCGTTGTCCTACGCGCCGTTCCGGCAAGCCAAGGGGCTGATCGCCGCCGGCATCGCCATCGGCCTTCTGATCCCCGCCGGCTGGTACGCCACCGGCACGCTCGGCGCCGATCCGTTCAATCCGGCGCCGATCGGCTCGCTGACCTTCGTCGCGCCGCTGTCCGACACGTTGCAATACGCGATGCTGTCGACCGGCTCGACGCTGAGTTTCGGCATTGCCGTCGTTGCCGGCGTGCTGATCGGCAGTTTCGCTACCGCGCTCGCCACGCATCGTTTCGAAATCGAAGGGTTCAGCTCGCCGCGCCATATGCTGCGCTCGCTCGGCGGCGCGACGCTGATGGGGGTGGGCGGCGCGCTCGATTACGGCTGTTCGATCGGCCAGGGCCTGACCGGACTGTCGACCTTGGCGGTGCCGTCGGTCTTGGCCGCGACCGGCATATTGCTCGGCGCCGCTGCTGCGCTGAAGAGCCCGGCGCGGCTTGCGACTTTGGCGACCGCTTAAGCCCCGACCGCAGAAACGTGACGGATACAAAGCGCTGCCGCACCCCGGCGGCGCAATTCAGTTTGCCTTGGCAGGCAAGTTCAAGGCGACGTTCAAACCGAGTTGCCCGCCGTAATCGACAACGTTGTTCTGCGCCACCTCGGTGGTGAATGCCGCGTAGGCGGTGACGCCGGAATGGACAGTCACGGTCGTTCCGACGGTGGCGGTAGCCCAATCGGTACCAAAGACCACCGCCGGCAAGGAATAACTCGGCGCGTTGATGGTGGTCAGCGAAGCCGTTACCGACCGGTCAAGCGAGGCGAGTTCGTGGTTCCACACAATCTTGGCGAACGGCTGCCAAGCGCCAAAGCTCAGGCTCATCTGATAGCCGAGTTCGGTGACGGCGGAATTGCGAATTTGATCGGCAAACGACAGTGCAGTGAAACCGCCAACCGCAGCGAACGCATCCGCTTCGGTGAAGCCGTTGACGTAAACTCGCTGCAGCAAAATACCCGCAACCGGTCCTTGCGTGAGCGATCCAGCAAAGAAATTGTATCCGGCCTCGGCGGCGAATGAGGCGTTGGTGCCGCCGGTCGTGCTGCTGTTGGATTGCATCGTAACTCCGATCGGCACGATGCGATCGGTATCGTAGCGCAGGTCGCCAAAGGTGCCGACGACATCCGCCCAGATCGGTCCATTGTCGACGGCGGCGAAAGCGCTTGCCGCAAACTCGTTTTGCTGAAAGTTGCCGCCCAGATTAAAACTCTGGGTCGTATTACCGACCGAAATGGCGGCGCCGACCAGCCAGCCGTTGGCGACGGTGTAATCGACGCCCACGGTACCCGACACCGGCACGCCCGGGTCATTGGGAAAGTCCGTATAGCCGGAATTCATCCGCAACGAGGAGACGTCGCCAGTCATCCACGCATTGAACGTGCCGACCGCGCGCTGGCGCTGTGAGATCGAAATCTGATCGAGGATGCCCGCGACAACCGCCGCGCGCGTTTTCACCGGCACCTCGGCGAGAAACGATATCTCGCTCGGCGCGACGATGAGGCTGTATTCATAGTCGGCAAGGATCTGCTGGCCGGCCGTCGCCAGATGCTCGTCATCGGCAAACAGATGCGTCTGCGCTGCGTCCGGCGACACCAAGGTCGAGATCGTGGATGCCGGCGAGCAAAGCGTGGCCCAGGCTGACGTTATGCCCACGGGCTGCGTGCAGGCCGGGCCGGCCCCGGCGATGAGACCGAATTCGGAAAAATCCGAGGTCACCGCGCGATACATCGCGTTGACGTCGACCGGGATGAAATTGACGTGTGCCGCGGCCAAGCCATCCCATAAAGTGTTGTCGTAAGTGGTCCGCAAAAATTGCGTCGTTACGTCGCCGAATGATTGGGGTTGATCCGGCACGACGATGTATCGCGCCCCTGCCGCCGCCAAGCGCGCAATCGCGGCAACAAGATCGCTCCCCGCGGTTATCACGTAAGCGGTTTGTGCCGCGCCAGCCAAATTGTTGACCGCGAACGTGACATCGTTGCCGCCCGAACTGATGAGGTAGAGCGCATTGCCGTTGGCGACGCCGTTTGTGGCGATAAGGTAATTGGCGATTTGCGTGTCGGTCGGCACCGCGCCCTGCAAAAGTCCGCTGACGCCGATGTTGGATTGATCGTTGCGGGCTCCGCCGGTGGCATAATTCGTGCCGCCCGGCTGATCGGCCGGGATTGCAGTGAGATTTAGCGAACCCGCGAGATATTGCGAACTGACGAGGCCCGGATTCGTAGTGGCCTCGCCGCCGCCTTGCGTTAGCGCGGTTGCAAAATCGCTGTTGTAGGTCGCATTCGTCGAATTCGGCGGGGCATTTTTGTACCATCCGCTGTCGATCGTACTGTCGCCGAAGCCAAAAAATTGATTGAAGGTCTGGGCGCTCGCGCCGACGCTGCTCGATATTACCAAGCCGGCAACGACCAAACCGTAGGGCCGGATTAAGCCTATGTACTTTACGCGCACCAGCGCTTTATAGCGGCGAACGAATACTGCCGCTAGGCATCTGCCAACACCATATCCGCGCCCTTCTCGCCGATCATCACCGCGGCGGCATTGGTATTGCCGGACACCACCGTCGGCATGATCGAAGCGTCGATGACGCGCAAATTCTCGACGCCGCGCACCCGCAAGCGTTCGTCGACCACCGCGTTCGGATCGCCGCCCATGCGGCAGGTCGAGGTCGGGTGATAGACCGTGGTGCCGGTTTCCCGGGCATAGCTGAGAAGATCGGCGTCGCTGGCGCAGTCTTCGCCCGGCGCGTACTCCGCGGCGATATATTTGCGCATCACCGACTGGTTCATCACCCGGCGCAGAAGATTCATGCCGTCGACCACACAATCGCAATCGCTGCGCGCCGACAGGTAGCGCGGCTGGATCGCCGGCGGCACCGCGGGATCGGTCGACTTGATGCGGACGAAGCCGCGGCTGTCGGGGCGCAATTGGCAGACCGAGGCCATGAAGCCGGAGAACGGATGCAGCGTCGCGCCGGCCGCGTCGGCGGAAAAGATCAGGAAGTGAAATTGTACGTCGGGCGTCGCCAACTCCGGCCGCGTGCGCAAGAACGCGCCGGCATAGCCGGCACCGATGGTGAGCAACCCCTTGCGTGACAACAGATAACGCAGACCCGCGGTGTAGCGATGACGCCAATCGTTGATCACGTCATTCATGGTGATCGGTTCGCTGCAGCGATAAAGGATGCGAATCTGCAGATGGTCCTGCAGGTCGGCGCCGACGCCCGGCATATCGGCAACGACGCCGATGCCGAGGTCCTGCAGGATTTTCGCCGGACCGAGCCCGGAGAGCTGCAACAGTTGCGGCGAATTGAACGCGCCACCGGAGACGATGACCTCGGCATTGGCGTGCGCGACATGCGTCGTGCCGCCCTGCCGGTATTCGACTCCGGTGGCGCGGCGGCCGGAAAACAGGATGCGCGTGGCGAGTGCGGTCGGCACCACCGAAAGATTTGCCCGCCGCTTCGCTTCCTTTAGATAACCGACGGCGGTCGACCAGCGGCGGCCGTTTCTTGAAGTAAGCTGGAAATAGCCGGCACCTTCCTGGTCCGCGCCGTTGAAATCGTCGTTGCGCGGAAAGCCACTTTGCTGCGCCGCCTCGATGAAGGCCTCGCACAAGGGATGCGGCTCGCAGACATCGGACACTTTCAGATGGCCGCCGGCGCCGTGAAATTCATCGGCGCCGCGCTCCTGGTCCTCGGCGCGGCGGAAATACGGCAGTACGTCCTGGAACGACCAGCCGGCGTTGCCCAGTTGCCGCCAGTGATCGTAGTCCTCATGCTGGCCGCGAACATAAAGCAGCCCGTTGATAGAGCTTGAGCCGCCCATCACCTTGCCGCGCGGCTGGATAACGCGGCGATTGTTCAGCTCGGGCTCCGGCTCCGTGGTGTAGAGCCAGTTGACCTTCGGGTTGGAGAATAATTTCCCGTAGCCAAGCGGAATGTGAATCCAGATGTTGCGGTCCTGCCCGCCGGCTTCGAGCAGCAGCACGCGGTGCTGGCCGGACGCGGTGAGCCGGTTCGCCAGCACGCAGCCGGCGGAGCCGGCGCCAACGATAATGTAATCGAAGGATGCGGAAGGCGATGTCATGGCAATGCCCACTCCGTTCTGCGCGATACTAGCCTGACCATCCGAGAGCCGTCCGTCAATCGAGGCCGGCGCGGCGGAAACCTTGCAGATAATGCTCGCGTTCGGCGTCTCCTCGGATCGGCATTTCCTTGGCGATCCAGGCAAGCGAGATGTTCGGCTGCGCGCGGCGCAGACCTGCCAACGCGACGGCGGCGACATCGGCTTGTCCGGCCATGCCGGCGGCAGCGGTGAGCACGCGGTGGGCACCGACGAAATCGCCGCGTTGGCGGATCGCTTCGCGTGCAAGCCGCATGGCTTGATCGTAATTGCGGCCGATAAATTGGGCATAGGCGGCAATGCCGTAATAGACCGCCGAAAATGGATCGCGCGGGCTCAACCGCAATGCGCGTTGCGCGGCCTCTTCGGCCTCTTGCCATCGTCCGCTGTAGGACAACGCCAGCCCGTAGTAGCCTTGGGCGAGAGCGAAGTTCGGATTGAGCCGCAGCGCCAGCTCGAATTCCGCTAGTGAATCGTCGAAGCGGCGGGCAAAGAGATAGACATGCGCCAGCCCATTATGCGCCCAGGGATCCTCACTGTCGGCGCGGATGGCAGCTTCGGCCGAGCGTTCGGCGATCGCCATCGCCTTTGCCATCTCCGCCCAACCCATGTGAGCGCTGAACATATAGCTGGTGGCGAGCACGCCGAGCGCCTGGCCGTAATTCGGATCGATCGCGGTCGCCTTCTCCAACAACGCCTGCGCCACCACGTTGTCCTGCCGCGTCACACGCCAATAGTGCGATAATGCCCGCATGACCAGATCCCAGGCATCCAAGCTCTCCGGCGGCTTCCGCTTGGCGTGAATGTTCTCCGCCGCGTAAAGCCGAGGTTCGATCGCCGCAACGATGGCCTCGGTGATCTCGTCCTGCACCGCGAACACGTCGGCGATATTGCGGTCGTAGCGCTCGGCCCAGATGTGGCTGCCGGTGGCGACGTCGTTGAGCTGCGCCGTGATGCGAACGCGATCGCCGACCCGGCGCACGCTGCCCTCGACCACGTAGCCGACGCCGAGCTCGGCGGCGATCTCCTTCAGGTGAACGGCCCTGCCTTTGTAGATGAAGGACGAGTTGCGTGCGATCACGAAGAACCAGCGCAACTTGGACAGCGCCGTGATGATGTCCTCGCTGATGCCGTCGGAGAAATATTCCTGGGCCGGATCGCCGGTCATATTGCTGAACGGCAAGACCGCGATGGCGGGTCGGTCCGGCAGCGGCAACGCCGTGCGTCCCGCCTCACGGTTTGCCTCGTGCGACGATCCGCCGACGCTTTCCACCTCGCCGACGAAGCGCAATCCCTTGCGCGCGACGGTGCGAATGAGCTTTTGCGCGTCGCCGCTATCGCCGATCGCCTTGCGCGCCGCGTTGACGCGACTGGTCAGGGTCGATTCCGACACGATCCGCCCGCCCCAGACCGAGGCCATGAGATCGTCCTTGCTGACCACGCGGTCGCGGTTCTGCAGGAGATAGACCAGAAGATCGAACACCTGCGGCTCGACGGCAATCATTTCGCCGCCGCGGCGCAGCTCCCGTGTATTGGTGTCAAGCCTATGATCGGCAAATAGAAAATGCATTATCGCCCGCCGCCCGGCCGCTCTGACGCAATAATCAAGCCCATCTCAATGGCAAATCAAGGTTTCCGCAAAGCCTTTTGCCTGCCGCTGCGCTGAGTTCGAGCCTGTCGCATTCTCTACGATCCCCTCGATAGGAGAACGCCATGACTCAAATACAGAGCACCACATCGGACCGAGAGCATACGCAGAACCATCTTGCCGGCCGGGCGATAGGCTTTCTCTACGGCGTTGTCGCTTACGGCTTTTTCTTCGTGACGTTTCTCTATGCGATCGGATTTGTCGAGAATCTGATCGTGCCGCGCACCATCGACGGCGGGCCCACGGCGCCGACCATGGTAGCGCTCGTCATCGATCTCGTGCTGATGTCGATCTTCGCCGTTCAGCACAGCATCATGGCGCGCCAGGGGTTCAAGCGCTGGTGGACGCAATTCGTCCCCGTCGCAATGGAACGTACCACCTATGTGCTGATGGCAACACTGGCGCTCGCTTTGCTGATCTGGCAGTGGCGCCCGCTGCCGGCGACGATCTGGCAGGTCGACAATCCGCATATCGCCATCGCCATCACCGCGCTGTCGTTTCTCGGCTGGCTCATCGTGCTCACCGGCACGTTCCTGATCAACCATTTCGAGCTGTTTGGCCTCCACCAGGTCGCGAACAATCTGGTGGGACGGCCGATGCCGTCACCGCGATTCCGCACGCCGTTTTTCTACAAATTCGTCCGCCACCCGATCTATCTCGGCTTTATCATCGCCTTCTGGGCGGCGCCGACCATGACGGCGGGACACCTGCTGTTCGCCGCCGTGACTACGGCGTATATTTTCGTCGGCGCTTCGCTGGAGGAGCGCGATCTGGTCGATATCTTCGGCGACGATTATCGCGGCTACAGGAAACGCGTGGCGATGCTCGTGCCGATGTTCGTGTCATGGCGCAAATCGGCCTGATCCACCATCACGAGCATAGGGGCGACAACCGAATGAAGTCCCGTCTCTGCCTCGCCGCTCTCTTGTGTCTTACCGCGACCGTCGTTCGAGCGGAGACCATCGACGTCTCCGACAACCATGGCGGCTCGGTCGCGCAATACGATGCGCGCTGGGCTGGCTTGAGCCAGCGCGGCGTCAGCGTCCGTATCGTCGGGCCGTGCCAGTCGGCTTGCACGGTGCTGCTCGGGCATATTCCGAGAAGCCGCATCTGCGTGACCCCGCAGGCAAGCTTCGGCTTCCATCTCGCCCACCTGCAACAGGCGACCGCCACGCTGCGGGCCGCCTATCCGGGCGATATCAAGGCTTGGATCAACGGCCACGGCGGGTTGACCGCGAATTTCATCTGGATGCGGGCGCCGGACACCTTCCGCTATTTCCACAAATGCCAGTAGAAACGGCTGCGGAATCGATGCGTCGCGGACACTGACGCCCGTCGCCATTCTCATCACCGATATTCACACGTATAAACGATCCTGCCGCAGCGTCCTCCCCCACTTTCGTGGGGGAGGGAAAAATTGTCGGAGGAACACGTGAGCAGCAAGTTCGGCATCGGCCAGCCCGTCACCCGCTTCGAGGACCCGCGTTTCATCACCGGCCGCGGCCGCTATGTCGACGACATCGATCTGCCGTTGATGGCTTTTGGCGTCACCGTGATGTCGCCGCATGCCCATGCCCGCATCAAGGGCATCGACACCGCCAAGGCCAAGACCGCACCCGGGGTGCTGGCCGTGCTCACCGGCGCCGACGTCGAGGCCGACAAGCTCGGCGCTTTTTCGCCGGTGATGCCGGAGGATATGGGCGGCCCGAAAGGCTATCGCACGCTGCGTTCGATCCTCGCCGTCGGCAAGGTGCGCGCCGTCGGCGAACGCGTGGCCTTCGTCGTCGCCGAGACGCTGACGGCGGCGAAGGACGCCGCCGAACTGGTCGAGGTCGATTACGAGCCGCTGCCGGCGGTCGTCAATGTCGAAGACGCGGTCAAGCCGGGCGCGCCAGCAGTCTGGGACGAGGCACCGGGCAATGTCGCGGTCACTCTCATGATGGGCAACAAGGACGCCGTCGATGCCGCGTTCGCCAAGGCCAAACATGTCGTTTCGCTCAAGCTTTACAACAGCCGTGTCCACGCCAGCACCATCGAGCCGCGCGCGGCGATCGGCCACTATCACCCGGAGAGCGAAAGTTACACGCTCTATTCGACCACGCAGAATCCGCACGGCACCCGTCAGCACGTCGCCGGCAATGTCCTGAAAATCACCGAGTCGCGACTGCGCGTGATCTCGCCCGACGTCGGCGGCGGCTTCGGCATGAAGAACGGCGGTTATCCGGAAGACGGACTCGTGGTCTGGGCGTCACGCCGCATCGGCGGCCGCCCGGTGAAATGGACCTCGACACGCTCGGAAGCCTTCGTCGGCGACGCCCACGGGCGCGACCAGGTGGTGACCGGCAGTCTCGCCCTGGACGAGACCGGGAAAATCCTGGCGATGCGGGTCGAGGCGCTGCACCAGATGGGCTCGCATGTATTCGAAGCCGGCATCGTCGTGCCGCTTTACGCCATCAAGCTCGCCCCTGGCGTCTACAACATCCCGGCGGTGCACGCTTCGGCCAAGGCGGTGTTGACCCATACGAGCCCGATGGCGCCCTATCGCGGCGCCGGCCGGCCGGAGGCGACCTTCCTGATCGAGCAGCTCATCGAAAAGGCGGCGCGCACGGTCGGCCTCGATCCGCTTGAAATCAGGCGGCGCAATTTCATTCCGGCCGCCGCCATGCCGCACAAGATCACCCATTCCGGCATGACCTACGACAGCGGCGATTTCATGCGGGTCATGGACGAGGGCCTCAAGCTCGCCGACTGGAACGGCTTTGCCAAGCGCGCCGCGGAATCGAAGAAGAATGGCAAGCTGCGCGGGCGCGGCGTCGGTTACTTCCTGGAAGAGGCCGCCGTGTTCAACGATAAAATGGTGATCCGCTTCGATCCGAGCGGCACCCTGACCATCGTCGCCGGCACCCATTCGCACGGCCAGGGCCATCAGACGGTCTATGCGCAGATGGTGCACGAATGGCTCGGCGTGCCGATCGACACCATCCGCTTTATCCAGGGCGACACCGACGAAGTGCCGATGGGCCGCGGCACCTATGGCTCGCGCAGCATGCATGTCGGCGGCAATGCGCTCAAACGCGCCGCGGACGCCATCATCGAGAAGGCAAAGCCGATGGCGGCGATGATGATGGAGGCCGGCGCCGGCGATTTGGAATTCCGCGACGGCAGCTTCCGCATCGTCGGCACCGACCGGGCCTTGCCGCTGACCGCTGTGGCGATGTCGCTGCATCGTCCGGTCATGCTGCCGCCGAACTTCGAGCTCGGCCTCGAAGCGTCCGGCACGTTCTCCGCGGAGCCGTCGAATTATCCCAACGGCTGCCACGTCTGCGAGGTCGAGATCGACCCGGAGACCGGCGTGGTCCGGCTCGACCGCTACGCTGCCATCGACGATGTCGGCAAAGTGATGAATAAGCTCCTCTGCGAAGGCCAGATTCACGGCGGCGTCGCCCAGGGCGTCGGCCAGGCGCTGATGGAGGCGATCGTCTACGACGCCGGCGGCCAGCTCGTCACCGGCAGCTTCCAGGATTACGCGATGCCGCGCGCCGAGGATTTTCCCGACATGGTGTCGGAGCTGACCGAAGTGCCGGCGACAACCAACCCGCTCGGCGTCAAGGGCGCCGGCGAAGCCGGGGCGACCGGCGCGCCGCCGGCGGTGATCAGTGCGATCCTCGACGCGCTCAAACCGCTCGGCATCGAGCATATCGACATGCCGGCGACGCCGGTCCGCGTCTGGGCGGCGATCAACGGCCGTGGCGGGCAAAAACAGGCGGCGGAATAGCGCCACGCTGTTCCTCGTCAATGTGGCGTTCGGAATCGGACGCGAGATTAGGGAGGAGAATGCATGCGCAAACTTGTCGCGCTCGTCTTGTTATGCGTTGCCGCCGGTCTGACCGCGGCCACCGCCGACACCTATCCATCGCGCACCATTACGCTGGTCGTGCCCTACCCCGCCGGCGGACCCACCGACACCATTGCGCGCATCCTCGCCCAGCGCATGCAGCCGGTGCTCGGTCAGAGCGTCATCGTCGAGAATGTCAGCGGCGCCGGCGGCAGCATCGGCGTCGGCCGCGTCGCCCACGCCTCGCCCGATGGCTACACGATCAGCATCGGCCACATCCAGACGGCGGTGTTCAATCCAGCGATCATGAAGCTCAACTACGACGTGGTGAAGGATTTGGCGCCGGTGTCGCTCGTCGCCGATACGCCGATCTGGATCGTCGCCGGCAAGGCGGTGCCTGCCGACGATGTGAAGGGCCTGATCGCCTGGCTGAAGAAAGAGAACGGCAAAGCAACCATGGGCACGGTCGGTGTCGGTGGGCCGACCGACGTCGCCGCGCGGTTCTTCGCCAAGCGCACCGGCACTTCATTTCAGATTGTGCCTTATACCGGCGGTGCGCCGGAATTGACCGACCTGCTCGGCGGCCATATCGATTTCCTGTTCGGCCAGGCCGCGTCGCAATTGCCGCAAGTGCAGAGCGGGCAACTCAAGGCCTTGGCCGTGCTGCAGCCGAAGCGCTGGTGGGCCGACCCCGCCGTGCCGACGCTTGATGAGCTCGGCATCCACGACATCGATGCGAGCTTCTGGCACGGCATTTGGGTGCCGGCCGGTACGCCGCCTGATGTGATCGCAAAACTCAACGCCGCGATTCGCGTGGCGCTGGCCGATCCCACGGTGCAGGAACGGTTCAAGAAACTGGGTCAGGAAATCTGGCCGCCCGACGATCAGACGCCCGAAGCATTGGCGGCAAAAGAAAAAGCCGAAATCGCCAAATGGACGCCGATCATCAAAGAAACCATGCCGGCGCAATAGCGATAGCCCCAAGCGCTCAACGGAGCTATCCTTGAAGCGCTTGAGCCGCATCGAGCATATCGACACGCCGGCGACGCCGGCCCGCACGGCGTCACCAAAGCCGCGCGGAGTGATCGGGTCGGGGATTCTTGTCAGCGCCGCCGCTCGCTCACGACGGTCGGGCGAATTCAAACCGGAGAAAAACGTATGAAGGCCGCGATCGCAGCGCTGTTGCTTGTCATCATGACGGGATTGCCAGCAACGGCGCAGACCCCGGAGCAGGATCGGCTGGACGCGGTTCTCAAAAGCGGCGTGCTTCGCGTCGGCATCACGCAGGACACGCCGCCGCTGAGCATAACCAAGCCCGACGGCTCCGTCGAAGGGCTCGACATCGACTTGATGGACAGCCTGAGTAAGGCGATGGGCGTCAAAATCGTGCCGGTGAAGACCAGCCTGGCGGTCTTGCTCGACAGCCTGCGCACCGACAAATTCGACATCTCGCTCGGCGGCGGCTCGGTGACCTATCAGCGGGCCAAGGTCGGCGTTTTCTCCAAGCCGTATCTGCATATCGGCAAGCTTCTGATGATCCGCGCGGGGGACGCTAACAAATACCGATCGCTCGCCGATCTCGACAAGCCTGGGCTGAAGATCGCCTACAACCAAGGCGGCGTAAACGACCACTTCGTCCACGCCAATTTCAAGGCGGCCAGCCTTGTCGGTTTCACCTCCAACGCGCTTGCCACCCCGGCGCTGATTGCCGGTCAAGTCGATGCCGAGGTCTCGGATTCGACCGCCGGGCTTTACGATGTGAAGCAGGATTCGCGGCTGGCGCTCATCGATCCCGATCATCCGATCGATCCGATCTATCTCGCGGTCTTTTTGCATCGCGGCGATCAATCGATGCGCGACTTCATCAATGTGTGGCTCGATCAAATCACGCTGGACGGCACCATGGCGCGCATCCAGACGAAGTGGATCGGTAACACCAGCGCGCTCGTTCAAGCAAAGCCATGATCGATTAGGGGATCACATGGACGCGCCCATAAATCTCTTCACCGACGGCAAGGCTTACGAACGGCTGATGGGACGTTGGAGCCAGATCGCCGGCGCCACGTTCCTCGACTGGCTCGACCCACCGGCGGGTCTCGATTGGATCGACGTCGGCTGCGGCAACGGCGCCTTCACCGAAGTGCTGATCGCGCGCGCGGCGCCACGCGCCATCACCGGCATCGACCCGTCAGACGGCCAGATTTCTTATGCGCGCACGCGGCCGGGGGCCAAGCGCGCCGCGTTTCGCGTCGGCGACGCTCAGGCGTTGCCGTTTGCCGATAACACTTTCGACGCCGCATCGATGGCGCTGGTCATCACATTTTTGTCCGATCCGCTGAAGGCGGCCCGCGAAATGGCGCGCGTGGTCAAGCCGGGCGGCGCCGTCGCCACTTACATGTGGGAATTTCCCGACGGCTTTCCGATCCGGCCGCTCGCCGCAGCGATGAAATCCATGGGCCTCCCCGAACCGGTGCGGCCGAATGTCGAAGCGTCGCACCGCGACAATATGCTGGCGTTTTGGCACGACGCCGGATTGCAGGCAGTCGAATCGACCGTCATCCGCATCCGCGTTGCGTTCGCCGACTTCGACGACTTCTGGGAATCGAGCACGGCGCCGGTCGGGCCGTCCGGCAAGGCGTTCACGCAGATGACTCCGGAAACGCGCGCGCAATTGAAAGCCAAGCTGCGCGAGCAATTGCCGATCGCCGCCGACGGCAGCATCGCCTATGAAGCTTTCGCCAACGCGGTGAAGGGGCGGGTACCCGCGTAATCAAGATTATCGAAGGCTTGCCGGATTGATCGCCTGGCGGCCGAGTTGCGGCCACGCCGCCGGAGCGCTGGCGTTTTTGGCGGCTTGCTCGGGCGGCAGCGAGTCGTCCCACTTCGCCGCGATCAAGCGTTGGCCGTTGACGGCGTCGGACGCATTCGAGCACAGCCAGAGCAGCGGCTTGACCATCACCTCGGGCGCAATCAGCGAAGCGCGGTCGGGCACCGCCGCGCGCGGCACCATGCGCGTGTCGGCGGCGCCGCCTGGCACCAGAACATTGGCGGTAACGCCGGTGCCTGCGAGCTCTTCCGCCAAAGCGGCGAGCATTGCCTCGTTGGCGGCTTTCGAGGCGCCGTAGGGCTGCATCATGCCGCGCCACATCACGTCGAGGCTCGTGGTCACGTTGACGATGCGGCCGGCGCGTTGCGCCAGCAACGCCGGCACCACGGCACGCGTCATCAGGAATGTGCCGACGACATTGACATCGACGATGCGGCGAAATTCTTCCGGCGTCGTCTCCCACAGCTTGCCGCGCGGCTGCCCCTCGCGCCGCAACAAACCGATATTGGTGCCGGCATTATTGACGAGGATATCGACGTGGCCGAACCGCTCGGCGGTGGCGCGCAGGATTTTCGGACCGCTGTCGTTCCAGGTGACGTCGGCGACGATGCCGTTGAAGCGATTGCCGGCGCCGCGGTCTTCGGCCGCCTCCTGGATTTCGTCGAGCGGCGGCCCATCGAGATCGACGGCCGCGACCCGCACGCCGGCCTCGAGGAGGCCGAGCGTCATCACCCGGCCGAGCCCGCGCCCGGCGCCGGTCACGATCGCGACTTTGCCGTCCAGTGTTCCGGCCATGCCCTTAAGTTCCCTC
>JBARER010000308.1:0-6813 GCA_049796395.1 Xanthobacteraceae bacterium | reverse complement strand
CCGTTGGCGTCGGGCTTTGCCGCGTAGACGCGCCAGATGATCCCGCCGCTGATGAGCGGGGCGTCGCGGCCGTAACGGGCAGCGACCGCTAGCGCGACGTGTCCGGCCGGAACCGGCGGTCCGGCCTGCGCGAATGGCGTCGGAGCCAATGGGTTGGGCGTCACGATGGTGGCCCCCGGCGAGCCGATGCCGGGGGCCGCGGCGGGCGAGGCCACATTAGATTGCGGCGGCAGCAGACTGCGGACCTGCGCCGAGCTTTGCGCAAGGGCCGGCGCAAACGCCAACACCACCGCCGCAGCGGTAAGAGCCGCGGCAATCTTGCTGCGCCAGAGACGACCGAAGCCCCACCCAGACATCGCGGTTTTTCTCGATCACAAAGGCGGCAATTTGATGCCCCGCGAGCCGCCGCCAACAGCTCACCGAGACGTCATCAGGAGTCCGGTATCTAGCTGACTCGCCGAGGATTTCACCATATCTTGAGGTCCGGCTTGTTGCCTGCCCGGCCGCCACGGATGATAACTGCCGGATGCTGACCGCCGAATGATGAGTTCCCAACCATCAGACGCGTCAAATGAGTTTTCTGAAATGGTAGCGGTGGGGATCGCGTGAGTAACACCGAGGTTCGAGACAAAACGGTTGACGCCGGTCATGTGGCCCTCAAACGTGGCGGCCCCGCCATCGGACTGGTCCTCGGCAGCGGCGCGGCGCGCGGTTTCGCCCATATCGGGGTGATGCGCGCGCTGCAGGCGCACGGCATCGTCCCCGACATCATTGTCGGCACGTCGATGGGCGCCCTGGTCGGCGGCTGTTACGCCACCAACCAGCTCGATGCGCTGGAGGATTGGGCGCGTTCGCTGACGCGGCGGCGGATGATCAGCTATCTCGACGTCACGATCGGCGGCTCGGGCATCATCGGCGGCGCCCGGCTGGCGCACCGTCTGGAGCAATCGATAGGCGACGCTGAAATCGAGGATTTGCCGGTCCGCTTTGCCGCCATTGCGACCGAAATCGGCACCGGCCATGAAGTCTGGCTGACGCGCGGCTCGCTGGTGCTGGCCATGCGAGCGTCCTATGCGCTGCCGGGTATTTTCGCGCCGGTCCAGCTCGACGGCCGTTGGCTGGCCGACGGCGCGCTGGTCAATCCGGTGCCGGTATCGGCGGCGCGCGCGCTCGGCGCCCGCCTGGTCATCGCCGCCAACATGGATGCCGACCGCTTCGGCCGCGGCGCCACGATTGCCAGCCACGGCGCAAATTCCACCGATGGGCATGCCGTCGCGCCTGGTGAGCAAGCGCGGGCCAACGGCTTTTCCCGGCTGCGCAACATGTTCAACGCCGAACGCGCGCTCAAGCGCGACATTATCGGCGGCGACGCGCGGCCGAGCTTCTCGACTGTGATGATCGAGTCGTTCAACATCATGCAGGATCGCCTCACCCGGATGCGGCTCGCCGGCGACCCGCCGGACATTCACATCACGCCGCGCATCGGTAGTATCGGTTTTCTCGATTTCCACCGCGCCGCCGAAGCCATCGCCATCGGCCAGAGCGCCACCGAGCGGGCGATCGAGTCGATCACCGAATCGATCGCCGAATTGAGGTAGCGCAGTTACGGCGACGGCGAGTTTTGCGCACAGGTCGTCTGACAGGAGATTTGCTGCGTCGAGCAATTGAGCTGGCAGCTCGTGCTGACATTGGCATTGCTTGTCGTTGTCGCGGCATTGGTCGGGGTACTGCCTGGGAGGACGCAGGAGGTCTGGCAATTTGCCGCCGCCGAATTGCATGACATCATGCAATTGGTGACCGTCGAGGTCTGCGCCAGACGAAGTTTCGCCGCGCTCGCGGCGCCAATCGCTGCCGCGGTGAGCGCGACGATGCCGAACACTCCGGGCAGCACAGATCGCCGCATTGTCGCCTTCCCGATCGCGTCACCGCGCGGCATCATAGCATCGCCGAACGAGCGTGCTAGGCGGTGAGCGTCTATGCGGTGAGAATGTAATCGCGCATCGCCTCTGAATCGCGCTCCATCTGGTGGAGCCGATGCTTGACCACGTCGCCGATCGAGATGATGCCGGCAAGCCGGCCCTGATCGACGACCGGAACGTGACGGAATTTGCCTTCCGTCATCCGCTCCATGATGCTGGGGATGGTCTCGCTCTCGGTGCAAGTCGAGACTTTGCGGGTCATGATCTGGCTCACCGGCGCGTCAAGGGCGTGGGCGCCGTGCTCGGCCAGCGCCCGCACGATATCGCGTTCGGAGAGGATGCCGACAATACGGCGGTCGACCCCGAGTACGACCAGCGCACCGATACGCTTCCCGGCGAGAAGCGTGACGGCGGATGACAGCTTGGCATTAGGTTCTACGCTGACAACCTCGCGGCCTTTGGCAGCGAGAATGATGCTGACGGTCATATCGGCCTCCCTGGTTGACCTCCCTGGCCTCCATCATCCGAGGTCCGCTTGGCTGCGGATCGGTCATGAAGGCAATAACCACAATGTTCAAGGTCGGCGCCGGGTTCCGTCAGCGGTCCTGCGCATTACGGTGCAGCGCAGCATCGAGATCGGCGCGGTATCGCCCAAAAAACACAACAAAAACGGCGCGGACTCTGATGTAAAGACTGGCCGGCCAATACGGCAATCGCATGGCGCAACTGCGCGCGCAGGTCATATCTCACAGGCCAATCGCGCAGGCCAAATCTTGCGGGTTACGACTCACTCACAATTCGGCCGGGCCGCTCTGCATCGTATCGGGCGCGCCGGGAGATCGCACCGGATCGAAAATATCGAATAACAGCAGACCGGCGAAGAACCCGCCGACATGGGCCTGCCAGGCGATGGTCTGTCCCGGCTCCATCCCGAACGAAACGTTGCCCAGGCCGAACAATGCGTTCAGCCCAAGCCAGGCGACAAGAAACAACAAGAACCGCGGGTCGCGCAGCGTTGCCGCCAGCGACGCGGCGGGCACGCGGTAGCTTGCGTCGGATCCCTCCCGCCAACGTGCCAAGGGACCGTCGGGCTGAAAGATAAAGCGCATGGCCGCCGCCATGGCACCGGAGATCGCCGCCGAGGCGCCGATCATCGGCTCCAATTCGCCAAGATGCGTGATCAGATGCGTCAGCGCACCGAACGCCGCCATCACCAGCATGAAGACAACGTAGCGCCAAGTGCCGAAACGACGCGCCAACGCGGTGCCGAACGGAATGAGCCACGCCAGATTGAGGCCGAGATGCATGAGGTCGGCGTGAATGAAAGCATAAGTGAAGAAGGTCCACAGGTCGGCGGCAAATCCGCCGGGAAACGCTCCCGCGAGACTGGCGTCGACGCCATAGCGTGCCGGGATGAAAGCGAACGCGAGCAGAAATTCCACGTCCTGCTGGTCGCTCAGCACCAGCATGCGAAAAGCATGCACCAGCACCAGCACGGCGACGGTCGCCACGATGGCGAGCGGCACGTTGAAAATCGGCTCTCGGCGCTTCGGCTCCAAAACCTCCGGTTGGGAAACTTCGGACTGCGGAAGGTTCGGCTCGGACTGCTGCGCCACGGCTGCTCCCTTTGACCTTAGCCGAGATAGGCGGGTGGCCGCGCCAGAACAAGCGCCGCGGGAGTGGAAACGCAAAGACAAAACACAGACACGAGGCGAAAAAACAAAAGGGAGGACGTTTGGCGTCCTCCCTTTTGCACCTTGCGCGGGTTTCCGCGATCGACGCCGGCGATGCCAACCTTAAGGCCTCGCATATCCGACGTCAGTCACATCCCCTCGCCTCCCTTAAACTGAAATGCTGCCGCAGGAACTTAGTGAGAGCCGGGGCTCATGCAGCGGGTGGAAGAATTTCAGCCACCCTAGGCGGCGACATCATCGCGGCCAACGCCGAACTACCGTTAAGTTTAACTCAGGCCCCTTTCATGCCGCGATCGCGGCCGGCCGCCACCGGCACGCGATCTGCTCCCGCTCCCCCGAGGAGCAGTTTGGCCGCGAACTCTGTCCCGATCGGGGACAGCTGTGCGCAGCCGGCAGACTGCCAGGGAGCGGTTATGAAACACGCAGCGAGCCGAGAACTCTATGCGTATTGGCAAGAACGCCGGGGCAAGCGTTCGGCGCCGGAGCGGGCCGAGATCGAACCGGGCGCCATCCGCCATGTCCTGAGCGATGCTTTCATCCTTGCGCTCGACGGCGGCGCGGGCCATCCGTTCCGGCTGGCCGGCACGCGGGTCTGCGCGTTATTCGGCCGCGAGCTTAAAGACGAATCCTTTATCGGGCTGTGGGCCGCCGCGAGCCAGCCGACTGTCCGCGATCTTCTCGCCATACTTCAAGATGAACGCGTCGGCACGGTCGCCGGCGTGAGCGGACAAAGCGCGCACGGCGAGCCGATCGATCTCGAGTTGCTGCTGTTGCCGCTCGCCGCCAGCCGGCCGAGCCTGGCCCGTGCCATCGGCATTCTCGCGCCGCTGCAAATCACGCAATGGCTGGAATCAAGCCTGGTCGGAGC
Source organism: Xanthobacteraceae bacterium (assembly GCA_049796395.1). GTDB lineage: Bacteria > Pseudomonadota > Alphaproteobacteria > Rhizobiales > Xanthobacteraceae > BOG-931. The sequence goes on along the minus strand of JBARER010000308.1, from coordinate 2,332 downwards.
GTTGACTCTCGGCGGCCGCCGGCATGTCGGGGCGTCGCTCGAAAGCCGCCTGTTGCCGCGTTTCATGGCGCCGCGCCGGCGTCATCTGGTCGTGCATGAAGGCGGCCGCGTTTAACCGGCTAACGAGCCGTTAACATCGCCCGCCTAGGTTTGGTCGCTTGCCGGGCAGGCGACATGAGCACGATAGCGTTAGCCGACAGAAGACCGGATTTGCGGGCGCTCAGCCAAGACCGCCGCCGGCATCAGCGCGTCAAGGTCAATTTGCTCGGCCGCTACATGCTTGCCGATCGGCGCGAATTTCCCTGCCAAGTCATCAATATGTCGCCCGGCGGCATGGCGCTGATAGCGCCGGTGGCCGGCGCGAGCGGCGAACGCGTCATCGCCTATGTCGATCACCTCGGCCGGCTCGAAGGCCAGATCGCCCGGCTGTTCGAAAACGGCTTCGCGATGAGCATCTCGGCCACCGCCCGCAAGCGCGACAAGCTTGCGGCGCAACTGACGTGGCTGGCCAACCGCAACATTCTCAGCCTGCCGGAGGACCGCCGCCACGGCCGTATCGTGCCACGCAACCCGGTGGGCCGCCTGATCCTGCCGAACGGCGTCAACATCACCTGCCGCATCATCGACGTGTCGCAGTCCGGCGCCGGCGTTTCCTCGAAAGAACGGCCGCAGATCGGCGCCCTGGTCACGCTCGGCAAGGTCCAGGGCCGCGTGGTCCGTCATCTCGAAGACGGCTTCGCCATCGAGTTCACCCGCCTGCAGCATCCCGACTTCTTCGAAGAGAATCTGACCGGCGGTTAGCCGCCCCGGCTGTCCTCAGCCACCGTTTAAAAATCCAGCCACCAGCGCGCGGCCCCACGATATCGAGCCGCTCGATCTGCGGCACGTGTCCGCAATCTCCGATGATTTCGACGCGGGCACCGCCCAGCCGATCGGCGAATTCCTTTGCATAGACTGGCGATGCTGCCGAAACCGAGCTTGGCCGCCCCCATCGGTTCTCAATCGACCAGTTACAGCAATCGGTAATCTTCCGGCAGGTCACGGCGTGAAAGGAACGTCGTGACTTTCATGGCCGTCCGCCCCCTGCTCGGCCGTGGCGCGCGCCGGTCGAGCCGCCCTGTGCCGCCGGCTTAGGCGCGGAGGAGAGCGCCAATTCCGCGGGAGCGTCACCACAAGGTAAATCGCCAGCCGACAATTTTCAGCGCCAAGCCGGCTGCCAGACGTCACTCCGGCGACCTAAACGCAGACGATCGACGAACGCGAAGCATGCGGACAATTCGCGAAATCCCGCACTGCATGCGGGTTATTCGATAGATAAAATTTGAATCAAAATAGAATAGTTTCAATTTTATACAATTGTAACACAGACGTTCCGGCGAGTTTTGCTGACTGTTGAAGCGTTTTTACTTCAAATTGAACGATTGAACTTAGCGGCGGCGCAAAAGCTTTGTGCGAAACGTGACCCTGACGAGACGGGATGGGGTCACAATGAGTTCGATTGCAAAAGCAATCCTGAAAAGCGGCGCGGCCGCCGGCGCCATCGCGCTTGCGCTGTTTGCCGCGCCGGTCTCGGCGCAGGAGCATTCGCCGTTCATTTCGGTCGGCGGCGTCACGCACGCACCGATTGGCTGGGTCGAGTTCTGCGTCGAATACGATCCGGAATGCAAGACCAAGCCGTCGATTCCGCGCGACGTCGTGCTGTCGGCCAATGCCTGGCAAGACCTGCAACGCGTCAATCTATGGGTCAATACGCACGTCAAGCCGATCACCGACCTGGATCATTGGGGTGTCGTCGAACGCTGGAATTATCCGGATGACGGTTACGGCGACTGCGAGGACTACGTGCTGGCGAAGCGCAAAATGCTGTTGCAGCAGGGCTGGCCGCGCGAGGCGCTGCTCATCACCGTGGTGCGCGACCACAACGGCGACGGCCACGCGGTGCTGACGGTCAAGACCGACAAAGGCGAATTCATTCTCGACAACCAGACCAACGACATCATGCTGTGGTCGGACACCGGCTATCGCTTTGTGAAACGCCAGTCGCAATCAGATCCAAATGTCTGGCTCGCACTCGGCGACACCGCCACTTCACCCGCCACCGTGTCATCGCGCTAGGCGGAGCAAAAAGGAGCTACACGACCCCGGTCACGTCCCCACCCCTCCCCGTCCCCAGACCGGGTTCGTGGCGGCCGGCGCTTCCCCAGGCGCCGGCCGCACCTTTTTCACAACCGATCATGTCCGCCTTGTCTTTGAAAACGGACTCAACGCCGGCGCCACCCGCCGGGTGCGGCGCGTAGCGCGCAATTGCTTAATACCCTTGCAAGGCTAGGAC
>JBARER010000307.1:0-16302 GCA_049796395.1 Xanthobacteraceae bacterium | reverse complement strand
GTTCCACGATATCTCCGTGCGCGTGCCGCTCATTGTCGTCGACCCGAGCCAAGCCGCCGATCGAACGAGGGGCCAGACTTCCGAAGCCCTGGTGGAAATGATCGATCTGGTGCCGACATTTCTCGACGCCGTCGCGATCGAAATTCCGACGCATCGCCTGGAGGGCCGTTCGCTTCTCCCGCTACTGCACGGCAATGCGCAGCCAAGCCCGCGCCGCTACGTCGTCAGTGAATACGACTATAGCTTCCGGCTGGCTCGCGTTGAACACGGCATCGCCATCCGGGACTGTCATCTCATCATGGTGGCTGATGAGCGGTGGAGCTATGTGGAGGTGCCGAACTTTCCGCCGATGCTGTTCGACCGTTCACAAGACCCGCACGAGTTCGTCGATCTGGGTCGCGATGCCGCGCATGCGTCGGTATGCGAAGCCATGCAACAGCGGGTTTTGCAATGGGCGACGACGATGAGACAACGCACCACTCTCAGCGATTCCGAGGTGAAAAAGCGGTTTGGAAAGGAGGCCGACGCCGGAATCCTGATTGGCTTCTGGGACGAAGCCGAGCCGCGAACGTATGAAGCGATCCGCCACGACGCCAGTTAGAGCCTGGCGGCATTCTTTCGTCGCTGATGCGCGCAGCGTCCGGCAAGAGAGAAGGGAGCCGGATTGTTGGGGGATCACCGCCAGCCGCCGCCACCGTTCACGTAGACGGTGTCCGCGGTCAAGAATGGGCAGGCATCCGAGCACATGAACAATACCAGCTCGCCGATTTCTTCCGGCGCGCCAAACCGCTTCATCGGAATGTCGTCAAGGAAGCGCTGCACCAAGTCCGGCGACGAGCCGGCAGCGTCCTGGAACGGCGTCTTGATCGGGCCCGGCGAGATCGACAGAGCGCGGATGCCTTGGGCGGCGAATTCGCGCGCCACGCCCATGGTCATCGACACCACCGCACCCTTGGCTGCGGCGTAATGGATCGAGGAGCCCGGCCCGCCGCGCCGATGCGCCATGCTGGCGACGTTGACGATGACGCCGAACTTGTTCGCCAGCATATGCGGCAGGACGGCCTGCATGGCGTAGAACGTGCCATCGAGATTGAGCGCAAACGTCTTGCGCAACAGTTCGTCGTCGATATCGAGGAATTTCGAGCGGCGCAGCGCCGCGCCCGCCGAATTGAACAGGAACTGCACACTGCCAAAGGCGGCGAACGCACGGGCTGCCATATCGTTGACCTCGGCGCGGCTAATGACGTCGGTTTTGAGCGCGAGCGCCTGGCTGCCTTTGGCGTTGACCGCGGCCGCCGTGTCGCGGGCGCCTTGCTCATTGACATCGGCGCAGACCACATTGGCGCCTTCGCGGGCGAAGATCAGCGCGGTGGCCCGGCCGATGCCGCTTGCGGCGCCGGTGATGATGACGGTCTTGCCGGCGAAATAATCCGGAGTTTTCGACATGGCGTTTCGTCCCCTGTTGTCGCCGCGATTGTGGCGCGGGCCTGCGCCAACGGCAATCGGGCCGGCACAGGAGGGACGAGGCCGGTATGGATTATTTGACTGGCTTTAGGCGGCGGCCAGCAGCCGTGCCGAGCGCAGTTGCAGCATGGCCGCCTTGGCTGCCGCCGGCGCGACCTGCGTCGGGGCAACGGCGCCGGCGGAAGCCGGACGCACCACCGCATTGCGCAGATAAGGCGGCCGTTCAAACCACAGATATTCGAACACATGGCCGCTTGATTTGTGGGCAAGCCGGATGGTCGGACCCTCGATCGCCACGTCGAAGCTCGGCTCGCTGCTGTTGAGCTTCAGATTCGGCGACCGCAGGCCGAAGGCCGCGTGCAGCACCTGGTCGACGTCGTCGGAAGTGAACGGCTTGTGCAGGAAGGCGCAGGCGCCGGCATCGTAGGCGGCGTCTTCGGTAGCGAGACTTCGCTCGGCGGAAATCATCACAATTTTGGTCGATGGCTGGAGCACGTGAAGCCGCTTCATTGTCGCGATGCCGCTCAGGCCCGGCATGTTGCAATCGAGGAATACGGCGTCGTAATGCGTGATCCGCGCCAAAGCGAGCGCGCTGTCGCCGTCGCCCGCCTCGTCGATGTCGCAATTGAACGCGCTGCCATGCACGATTTTCTGCACGATCTGCCGGACGGCGGAGGAATCGTCGACGACCAGGACCTTGGTGGGCGCGGTGATGCGATTGTAGGTCTGCATGATGGCGATCGCGTCGGCGATGTTGAAGGGCTTGAACAGAAATTCGTAAGCGCGCAGCTTGATCGCGACTTCGACGGCTTCCGACGCCGGCGGCGTCGACATCAGCGTGACGAAAGTCTGGATGCCCTGCTTCCGCGCCGACCACACCGCCTCGGTGCCCGACAGCTCCGGCATGTGGACATCGACGAAAGCCACGTCAATATTGCCGCCGTTGAGCAGGGTCAGGCAATCGCGGCCGTTGTCCGTCACGTTCAACCGCACCGGCAGTTTCGACAAATGGGCGGCTTCGGTCAGGATCTGCTGCGTGACGCTCGCGTCGTCGGCGATCAGCATGCCTATCGTACGCATCATGGCGGTACTACTCCAATTCTCGCATTTCCAGGCGGCGCGGTGCCCACCCTCACTTTTCGGCACAGATCAGAGTCCAGCATGCATTAAATTCGTCGACGGGCATTCTGGTTCGACCTGGTTCGATGGCGAATGAGTTCCTGTTTGCCGCCCGGTCAATGCGCCGCAATGGAATCAATTCAAATTGGCCGCATGTTGCTGCAATCGAGAATCTAGATCATCATCCGATTCAACTTCGGCGGATCACGCTCCAGGCCATGCGGAGGACACATAACGCAAATGCCACGTCAACCCATCGAGTATCGCGACGCGTCAGCGGACGTACGGGCGGTTTACGACGACATCAAGCGCACGCGTCAGGTCGACGACGTCAACAATTTTTGGAAATACCTCGCGCACGATCTGAAAACGCTGAAGCGCACCTGGGCGAGCATCAAGGAGATCATGACGGCGGGCGCGCTCGACGCGTTGACCAAGGAAATGATCTATGTCGCAGTCAGCGTTTCCAACGGCTGCGAATATTGCATCGGCCAGTCATACCGCGGCGGCACGCAAGGCGGGCATGAGCGAGGCAATGTTCGGCGAGTTGATGGCGGTCGTCGGCATGGCGAACGAAACCAACCGCTTGGTCAACGGCTATCGGGTGCCGGTCGACGCGGCATATGACTGACGGTCGCTAACCTTTGGCGTTATTGGTCGTCTGCGGCGCGATAGGTGTTGCTGCGCCGCCATGGCCGCCAGCGGCCGGCGCGCTTGATTGAGCGGTGGACGCCGGAAGCGCCGGTCGAAAGCCGTGCTCATTCAAACCGTATAAAACTACGCTGAGGATGGCGACCGCAACAACGGCGAACAGCGTGACGCCGCCCACTCCCATGTGTCCCGTCGTCATTTGCAGAAACGGGTCGGGCTGCTGTTTTTCCTGGGTGGGCATGCCGGCGCGCAGTTTTGCGTCGCGATCGGTTTGTTCGGTCATGATCGGCTCCGTGTGGCTATCGCTCCGCGAGGTAAATCCTTGCAGGAACAACGGCGAGCCAGACGATCAAGTTCCGCAGGCGGATAATTGGTCACGTTAAGACGGCAAACTCCCTTCAAATGCGCAAAAAATGCCGGGTAAATGGGGGATAAATGCCGGGAAACCGCTTAGCGCCGGCGCAAGCACCCCCTGCTATCACCGGCTGCGATGTCGCGTCCGGCGACGATGCGGCGGTCGGGCAGTCCATGGGAATACGGAAACTCGGTACCGGAAAAGAACATCCTGATCGGCGCGCAGCGCCGCGGCGCCTCCTCAGCCGCAGTGGTAAGATCCAGGTCGGCAGCGGCACGCTACCGCGCGACTGCCTCATCACCGACATTTCCACCGGCGGCGTACGCCTTCACGTCGAAGGCTATGACGTCCCCGATAACTTCGTACTGATATTATCTGGCGAAGGACTGGCCAAGGAGTGCAGTTACGAAGTCGTCTGGCGGCTTGGGCATGAAATTGGCGCCCGATTCCTCGGCGTCATTCGCCGCACCAGCGCCGCTGCACGCACTTGAACTGAGCACCGTTCCCGCAGCAAAGAAGCGGCCCGGCGTGGCCGGACCGCTTCGCTTCATTCACGAGCAACTTGCTCCTAGCTAATGCGTGGCGCTAGGCGTTGCCGGCGCAGTCGGTGCGACAGGCGGGGTTGGCGTACTCGGCGCCGGGGTCGCGCTTGGCGGTGTCAGCGTAGCCGGCGGGCTCATGTGAGTAACGGCCGGCGGGTTGACGTCATTCGACGCCGTGTTGGTGCCTAATTGTCCCGGCCGGTGCCCAAATCCGAAGGCGACGGCCAAAATAACGACCAGAAATGCAGCCGCGGCAATCCAGCCCCACGCCGCGTTCGGCGCGCGCACATTGGGATCCAGATTGGCGTCCGCCCGAAACGGATCGTCCGGATTGCGGTAATCGTAATTCGAGTTACGGAAGTCAGACATGATGGGTCTCCATCCATCGTTGCAGCCGGTGTTAACCGCGGAGAGGGGGCAACCGTTCGCTAGTCAGCGGAATACCCGATCATCGGGAAAGGCATATCTACGGAACCCGAAAACGAGTTCCGGAGACCCTGCTGCATTGCCGTTCATTTCGACCGTTTATCCCGCGGTGCAGCAGACGCCGTGACTTTTGCGATGAAATCATTATGGTTCCATCCGCCGCGCTCGTAGCTCAGCTGGATAGAGCATCAGACTTCGAATCTGAGGGTCGGGAGTTCGAATCTCTCCGAGCGCGCCATTCCGCTTTGACATCATCCCGGAACGCGGCCTTTGCACCGTCACGCGCGGAACACAGCGCTTGCATCGTCCGTTACCTTTTGCCTTTTCAGGAACGGAGAAACACGATGGCTGGCGAGAACCGCACCCCGGACAAGAAAATCGGCGAAGTAAAACATGCGCAGGAGCAGGCCGAGCGGACGAGTGGACATGAGCCGCCGCATGGTCCAGGCGCTCCGCATGAAAAACAAACCGTTAGAGCCCAGCCGGACCGAGACCCGGTGAAGAAGAAAACCGGCGAGTTTTGAGCGTTACACTTTTGCGGGATTGAACTCGATTTCGGCGCGTGCTGGCGAATGACCAGCGCGCGGTTGCGCAGCATGAAGCGACGGTCCCAAGCTTTCTGGCGTTCCTGTTGCTGTTAGGGGGTGAAGGTCATAAGAGTACCGCCGGTACAGCACAGAAAAGGAATGCAGGTGGCTAAAGCACGAAAAGCGAAGGGCAAGGCTCTAAACTCGTGGCGCGTGACGCGAAGGGATAATCAGTCGGTGACTGTCACCGCGGATGGCTTGAGCGTGGTGGATGGAGAGTTGGTATTTACGACGAATGGCTTGCCAGTCAGAATTATAGCCGCGGATACCTACACGGATGTGGAGCTTGTCGAGGCCGCCTAACATTGACGCATTGACGCGGCAGCTTTAGCACATTCTCACAATCACAAGATAGCACGTAGCCGATTGCTCTCATCACCACACAAAGAGCAGGCGTCGAGATTCCGGGGTTTGCCGCGATTGCAAATCGGCCGGCGACGGCATAGACGCGTTGAGCGGGGGAAACCGGAGCCAACGGCACGGTCGGGGGATGGACGATCTAACCGGCGTAAAAGTCGCTGATATTTCCAGCGCATGCCGGGCGCATCGGGGAGACCAAGGGCCGTACCGAGGACATTCCGCGCGGCATCGTCATGATGGTGATCGCGACGGTACTGTTCGCCAGCGCTTCGGCGGCGAGTAAATGGCTGGTCGCGGCCTATCCGGTCGGCGAAGTGCTGTTCCTGCGCTCGCTATCGTCGCTGGTGGCCTGCGGTGTAATCATGCTGCCGGTCACCGGCTTTTCGGTGTTTGCAACCCGCCGGCCGCGCGATCACATTCTGCGCGGCCTGTCGCAATCGATCTCGCAGGCGGCGCTGCTGCTTGCCTTCAGTCTGATGCCGCTCGCCGGCGCGGTTGCCATCAATTTCTCCTCGCCGCTGTTTGCCGCGTTGGTATCTATTGTGTGGCTCAAGGAGCGGGCCGGCTGGGTGCGCGGCGCCGCGCTGGTCGTCGGCTTTGTGGGCGTGCTGATCGTTACCGATCCCGGGGCCAATTCGCTCACGCTTGGCGCGCTGTTCGCGCTGATCAACGCCGTCATGTATGGCAGCGTCACGGTCGCCGTGCGCGGCATGACCAGGACCGAGTCCGCCAATACGCTGGTCATATGGCAATTGGCCATGCTGACTTTTTTCCATAGCTTTCTGCTGCTGTTCGGCTGGAGCTGGCCGTCGACGCTCGATGCGGCGCTGCTGTTCGGTACCGGCTTCATCAATGCGCTCGGCCAATGGTTCTGGACTCGCGCGCTGCATCTTGCGCCCGCCGCGGCGGTGACGCCGTTCTATTATCTGATGCTGGTCTGGGCGCTCCTGATCGGGTTCGTCGTCTGGGGCGACGTGCCGACGGCAGGCCTCTTGGCCGGCTCAGCCATCGTGGTGGCGATCGGCCTATTTCTGTTTCTGCGCGAAGCGAGGATGCAGCGTCGATTGGTTTAGGCGTCTGCCTGCGACGGTTCGGCTCGGCTGACAAGCCCGGGAATACGGATATAGTGCCGCCTTATCGCGCCGCCTTGTGCATGGACGGCGCTTATAAACGGCGCCGAGACGCCTAAAGTGTCTGCGCCATAATGGGGGGATTGACGTGCATCGCCACTTGCAAGGCCGTTTGCAACGCCGGCATTTTCTTCAATTGGGCGCCGCCGCGGCGCTGCCGCTCCTCTCGCGCCGCGCCTTTGCCGCCGATTATCCGACGCGGCCGGTGCATGTCGTCGTCGGACAGGCTGCCGGCAGCTCGTCGGACATTACCGCACGGCTGTTGACCCAGCCGGTATCCGAAGCGCTCAAGCAGCCATTCGTCGTCGAGGTCCGTCCGGGAGCCACCGGCAATGTCGCGACCGAGGTGGTCGTACACGCGGATCCGGATGGCTACACGCTGCTTCTGGTCAACTCGCAAAACACCATCAACCAGGCGCTGATCCCAAATTTGCCGTTCGACTTCGTTCACGACATTGAGCCTATCGCCGGCATCGACATGGTGCCCCTGGTGATGGAGGTGAACCCGTCGTTTCCGGCGAAGACGGTTCCGGAATTCATCGCTTACGCCAAGGCGCATCCCGGCAAGATCAACATGGCCTCGGCAGGCGTCGGCGGGCCGCAGCACGTCGCCGGCGAGCTGTTCAAATACATGGCCGGCGTCGATCTCGTGCACGTGCCCTATCACGGGTCGACTCCGGCGCTGGTCGATCTTATGGCCGGGCAGGTCCAGGTGATGTTCGACGTCACGCCGTCGTCGCTGCCGCAAATCAAGGCGGGTAAGCTGCGGCCGCTCGGCGTCACCACGCCGCAGCCGCTGGCCGTATTGCCCGGCGTTCCTCCGATCGCCCAGTTCCTGCCGGGCTACGAAGCCTTCGGCTGGATCGGTTTCGGCGCGCCGAAGGGCACGCCGGTAGACATCGTTGCGACCCTCAACAAGGCATTCAACAAGGCTATGGCGGATGCAAATGTAAAGGCCCGCCTGCTCGATCTCGGCGGCATCGAGATGGAGCCCAATACGCCGGCGGAGTTCGGCAAGTTCATTGCCGCGGATACGGCGAAATGGACCAAGGTGGTGCAATTCGCGAAACTCAAGCCGGAATAACCGTGCGCTCGATCGCCGGCTCAACAAAGAACGCCGGCATCAAAGGGGAAGAAACATGAAAGTCTCACGCAGAAACCTGATCCAGCTCGCAACTGGCGCCGCCGCTGGCTTGCGTCCAAACTTGGTGCTCGCGGCCGATTATCCGACGCGGCCGGTGACGGTAATCGTTCCGTTCTCTGCCGGCGGTGCAACGGACGTGCTGGCGCGCGTGCTTGCCGATCCGATGGGCAAGGCATTCGGGCAAACGGTTATCGTCGAGGACCTCACTGGCGCGGCCGGTGCCATCGGCGTTGGCAAAGTCGCGCATTCGCCGTCGGACGGCTACACGCTGTGCATCGGCACGCTCACGACCAATGTGCTGATCGGTGGCCTCTACAAGCTGGATTTCGACGTACTCAACGATCTGGTGCCGATCGCCGAGCTCGCCTACGAACCGCTCTTGATCTGCGTCAAGAACGGTTTGCCGGTGCACAATTTGAAGGAGCTGATCGCCTGGCTCAAGGCCAACCCCGGCAAGGCCAGCGTCGGCGTTCCCGGCATCGGATCGACCGGCAATCTGGCCGGCCTCGCCTTCCAGAAAGCCACCGGCACCACATTCCAGTTCGTGCCCTATCGCGGCGACGGGCCTGCGGTACAGGATATGATGGCAGGCCAGATCGACATGATGATCGAGCCGTCCTCGAATTTCACCGCCCAGGTGAAGGCCGGCACCATCCGCGCCATCGCGGTTCCGGCCAAGATCCGCATGACCAGCCTGCCGGAAGTGCCGACGACTGACGAGGGTGGACTGCCCGGCTTTTACGCCTCGATCTGGTTCGGCATGTGGGCGCCCAAAGGCACGCCGAAGGACGTTCTCACCACGATTCACGCGGCGGCCGTCACCGCGCTGAAGAATGACAACGTCAAGGACAGGCTCAACGCGCTAGGGCAGCAGATCGCCTCGGCGGATCTGCAACAATCGGCCGCGTTTGCCGCATTCCAAAAATCCGAAGCTGATAAATGGTGGCCGGTCATCAAGGAGGCGGGTATCAAGATTCAATGAGCCTGTCTGGCCGCCCGTTCAGGCGTCGTATTCGGCGGGCTTGGTTTCGGTAACGAAGATCCAGATCAGCGCCGTGGCGCCACCCGCCACCGCGGCTATGGCGATAAAGCCGCCGAACGGTCCCACGCCCGCAAACAGGAAACCCGTCATCAACGTACTGAGTGAGGCGGCGATGCCGATGGCAGCGCCGACCACGCCTTGCGCCAGATTAAAGCGGCCGGTGCCAGCGGTCAGGTCGGCGATGACGATGACGGTCAAGACGCCGATGACCGCCCCGGTGATGCCGGACAATATCTGGGCGACGACCAGGAACCCATAGGCGTTGCTGAAGGCCAAGAGCGCCGCGCGAATCGGCTCGGCGGCAAAGCCGATCAGCAACAGCGGCTTGCGGCCGCGTTTTTCGGAATGATAGCCGACCCACGGCGCGAATATTGCAACCCCGATTTGCGGCACGATGATCAGGCCCGACATCCATAGCGAGGACTCGGTCGGGATGGTTGTCGCCAAATTCTCGCCGATCAGCGGCAGCATCGAAGCATCGGCAAGCTGGAACAGCACCAGCGCCGCGGTGAACAGCATCAGCCGGCGGTTGGTGAAAAGATCGGTGACGCGGCCCGCTTTATGCGCTTTGGTGCCCGCTGCTGCATTGCGGGCGCGGGCATAATCGATCTCGTCGGGCCGAATGAGGCCGAGCGCGATCAGCGCGGGGACACACAGGCTCGCGGCGGCGATGAAGATGGCGCCCATGGCGAAATAGGCGCCGACGAGCCCCATCAGCGCCGCAGTCACCGCGTGACCCCCGGCCGCATAACGGTAATTCCGGCCGGTACGCACGGACATCGCCCGGCGGCCGACAAGGCCGAGGCTGATGGCGCCGATGGCCGGTGTAATAATTCCGCCGGTTACGCCCTGCAGCACTGAGGAGAGCAGCACCATGAGGTAAGTCGGCGCCAGCGCCAGGATCAAGGCGGCGGCACCGATCATGACAATGCCGATCGCGATCAAGCCGCGCTTCCATGGCACGGCGTCGGCGAGCGCTCCGCCCGGGATTTGGCTTGCCACGCCTGCGAGCCCGCCGAGCGTCAAGGCGTAGCCGACGTCGCGCTCGGACCAGCCGAGATGCGCCAGATAGAAAGCGACAAAGGTGCCGAACCCGGTCTGCACGTCCGCCAGGAAGAAATTCATCCAATCGAGGCCGTAACGGCTCTGCGGCGACACCGGCGCGTGCAGCGACTTGCGGGCCGCGCGGTAGCGCGCTGCGGCGTGGCGCACTCGGTGCAAACGAGACCTGCGGGGTTTGGGCATCGAAGCGGCTTTGCCCTCATGCGGGTAATCGGGCTGCCGTGGCAACGATCGGCGGCGAAGCGAAGTTCCGCATGAAAAGTTTGTGCTAGACTCAAAGCTCAGGCGGCGAAGGAGCCCCCATCATGCCGATTGGTTCTTGGCCAAGCGCGTTTCGTGCAACTCAGATGGCAGTGACTGGCGGCACGCAATATGTCCGCGTCGGGGGAAATGGTCCCGCCGTCGTCCTGCTTCATGGCTTCGGCGACACTGGCGATATGTGGGTGCCTCTCGCCAAGCCGCTGGTGGAAGACCACACTGTCATCGTGCCCGACCTGCGAGGCATGGGCCTGTCATCTCATCCGGAAGGCGGATACGAAAAGGTCGCGCAGGCCCGGGACCTCGCCGCCATTCTGGACCAGCTTAATCTTGAAGAAATCGCCCTGGTCACCCACGACATCGGCAACATGGTGGGCTACGCTTTTGCGGCGCCGTTTCCGCAGCGCGTAACGAGATGGGTCGTGATGGACGCGCCCCTGCCGGGGATCGGTCACTGGGACGACCAGCTGAAAAACCCGAAAACCTGGCACTTCAACTTCCGCGGCCCCGATGTCGAGCGGCTGGTGGCGGGACGCGAGCGCATCCTGCTCGACCGCTTCTACAACGAGCTTTCAGCAAACCCGTCTCGCATCGACGAAGCGACACGCGATCACTATGCCGCGCTCTATGCGCGTCCATACGCCATCCACAATGCGTTGAGCGGACAGTTTGCCGCCTTCGCGCAAGACGCGCTCGATAATCAAGAACTCGTCGCGAAGGGCAAACTGACGATGCCGGTGCTGGCGGTCGGCGGCGATCACTCTTATGGCGCCCATCTCGCGACCGAAATCGGCTTTGCCGCCGCGGACGTACGCGCCGCAGTGATCGACAATGCGGGTCATTGGATCATGGAGGAGCAGCCGGAGCAGGCAGTCTCGATAATCCTGGCCTTCCTAAAGGGATGACAGTGCTGCCGCGCGGAAGGCAAGTTCCGTTGGGCGGACTGGCGGGCATAAGCCGCTAATACATCACGACACTGCGGATCGATTGGCCGTCATGCATCAGGTCGAAGGCCTTGTTGATGTCGGCAAGCGGCATGGTGTGGGTGATCATCGGATCGATCTCGATCTTGCCGTCCATGTACCAGTCGACGATCTTCGGCACGTCGGTGCGACCGCGGGCGCCGCCAAAGGCGCTACCGCGCCAGACCCGGCCGGTCACGAGCTGGAACGGCCGCGTGGCGATCTCCTGGCCGGAGCCGGCGACGCCGATGATGATGCTCTGACCCCAGCCGCGATGACAGCTTTCGAGCGCGATCCGCATCAGTCCGACATGGCCGACGCATTCGAACGTGTAGTCGGCGCCGCCGATTTGATCGGCGCCGCGCTTGGTCATGTTGACGAGGTGGGCGACGAGATCGCCTTCGACCTCCTTCGGATTGACGAAATGCGTCATGCCGAAACGCTCGCCCCGGGCTTTTTTCTCCGGGTTCACATCGACGCCGATGATCATGTCGGCGCCGACGAGGCGCAAGCCCTGGATGACGTTGAGTCCAATGCCGCCGAGGCCGAACACGATAGCCTTGGCGCCCGGCTCGACCCTGGCGGTATTGATCACCGCGCCGACGCCGGTGGTGACGCCGCAGCCGATGTAGCAAACCTTGTCGAACGGCGCATCCTCGCGGATCTTGGCGACGGCGATCTCTGGCAGCACGGTGAAATTGGCGAAGGTCGAGCAGCCCATATAGTGGTGGATTTTTTCACCCCCGATCGAGAAGCGCGAGGTGCCGTCCGGCATCACGCCTTGACCCTGCGTCGCGCGGATCGCGGTGCACAGATTGGTCTTGCGCGAAAGGCACGACGGGCAGGCGCGGCATTCCGGCGTGTACAGCGGAATGACGTGATCGCCCTTTTTGACCGATGCGACGCCGGCACCGACGTCGACGACCATGCCGGCGCCTTCGTGGCCGAGGATGGCGGGAAACAGCCCTTCCGGATCGGCTCCAGACCGCGTGAACTCGTCGGTATGGCAGATGCCGGTCGCCTTGATTTCCACCAGCACCTCGCCTGAGCGCGGCCCGTCGAGCTGAACGGTCGTTACTTCCAGCGGTTTGCCGGGTGCATAAGCCACGGCGGCGCGAACATCCATGTTATCCTCATTCGATCTTGGCGTACGATGGCATTGCGAGATTGCGATGGCAAACCTTGAACTGGTTGCGCCGGCACTGGAATTCGTGTGCGACGCGCGGGTTAGCGTCGGCGTGCCGCTCGATCTTGGCGATGTCGGCAAAGGCGGCCGCCGTATCGTTCCGATCACCGGCGGTGACTTCGCCGGGCCGCTGTTGCGCGGCGAGGTCGTGCCGGGCGGTGCGGACTGGCAGGTGCTGCGCAGCGACGGCGTTACCGAACTTGAAGCGCGTTACACCCTGCGCACCGACGACGGCGCCTTGATCTACGTCCGCAATCACGCGCTGCGCCACGGGCCCCCCGCGGTCATCGCGGCGCTGGCGGCCGGGGAGGCGGTCGCCCCGGACGCGTATTATTTTCGCGGAGCGACGTTTTTCGAAACCGGCGCGGTACGCCATGCGTGGATGACACACCATATTATGGTCTGCACCGGTCATCGCGAGCTGGCGCAAGTCGTGCTGAAATTTTACAAAGTGACCTGAAAGGGCCACCGAAAAAGCAGCAGAAAAAAACAACCATGTATCAGCCGGACCAATTTCGTGTCGACGACGTCGCGCAGATGCATGCGCTGATGCGAGCGCGGCCGTTTGCGGCGCTGGTGTCCGCGGGCAACCTTGGACTTTATGCCAGTCATCTGCCGACGGTGCTCAAAGACGAGGGCGACCAGGGCGTCATTGAATGCCATCTCGCGCGCGCCAATCCGCATTGCAAGGAACTGGGTAGCGTCGGCGAAGCTCTGATGATCTTCCAAGGTGAGGAAGGCTACATCACACCGAACTGGTATCCGACCAAGGCGCAAACCGGCAAGGTCGTGCCGACCTGGAACTATGCCGTCGTGCATGCTTATGGCCGCCCGGAAGTGATCAATGACCCGGAATGGCTGCGCCGCCATGTCACCGAGATGACCGCGCAACAGGAAAGAACCGAAGCCAGTCCCTGGGCGGTATCCGATGCGCCCGAGACGTTCATCACCGCCATGCTGCGCGGCATCGTCGGCTTCCGCTTCGTCATCGCTCGCCTGGAAGGCAAGTGGAAGATGAGTCAGAACCGCGAAGGGCAAGATCGCGAGGGTGTGGTGAAGGGACTTCAAGCGCGGCGCGCCGGCGACGACCTGGAAATCGCCGACTATGTCGCGCGGCAGACGAAGCCGTCCGATTGAAGAGGCTTAGGGCCGATCGGACGAATTGACGGCGGTTTTGGACGATTGGTCGCTCGGCCCGTCGCCGCCAAGCACCATGACAGTCGCAGTGCCGTGCGCCAGGACACGGCCGACGGAATCGAGTACGCGTGCCTCAGCCGAAATGATCCTGCGGCCGCGGGCGATCACGCGGCCCTCGGCGCGCACATATCCGGTGTCTTTGGTAATCGGCCGCGAGAAATTGCCCTTGGTTTCGACCGTCGTCACGCCCACGCCGGCGGGCAACAGCGAAAGCGCGGCGCAGGTGGTGGCGCTGTCGATCAAGGTGAGTGCCCAGCCGCCGTGCACAGTGCCCTGAGGATTGAGGAGATGCGGGCCGGCTTCGCCGCCGAAGACCGCGTAGCCGTCGCCGACCTCGATCAGCCACATCGTCAGTGGCTGCATGATCGGCGGAGCCGGCAGTCTGCCGTCGCACAAGGCCTGCAAGAATTCCCTGCCGGTCATGCCGGCAATGTTCTTGGGATCGGCGAGGCCGTAAGTGAGATTTGCCGGACGCATATCAGTTGCTTTCCGGCACGATGACGATCTGGGTTTGGATGACGAGCGCGCAGAGCCGGCCGTCCTTGCGGGTGATGCGGGTCTGCCAGACCATGGTGGAGCGGCCGCGATGCAATGGAGTGCATTCGGCGTAAGCCGTATCGCCGAGCGGAATGCCGGCAAAAAAATTGGTCTTGCTCTCGATCGTTGCGGTGCGGCCGCCCGGCGGCAGGTTCGCGGTCGTGGCCGTCCCGCCGAGATTGTCGGCAAGCGCCATCACCGCGCCGCCATGCAGCGTGCCGTTGCGGTTGTTGAGCTGTTCGCTCACCGGCATTTCAGCCGTGACCTTGTCCTTGGAGACGTGGGTGATCTTCATTCCCATATGCGCGGCGAAAGGCGGCTGCAATTTGGCGTCGAGATTCATCGGATGGCTCACTCTTTTATTAACGGTCGGGCGCATAAAGCGGTTGCAGCGGCAGGAAATCCGAGACCCGCGAGCCCGGATAATAAGTCGCCTTGAACGCCGGCCGCGCCTGCAGGCGTTCGTACCATTCGCCGACGCGGGGATATTTCCCTTCCCAGATGGACGACAGGCCGAGATCGGCCATGCGGTCGATGCTTGGCATCACCAAGACGTCGGCGAGCGTGAATTGCTCGCCCATCAGCCATGGCCCCTTTTTCGCGATCGCCTCATCCATACGGCGGCAGGTTTCCGAAAGCTCGCCAAGCGATTTATCGATCTCATGCTTCGAGAAGCCCTTGGGCGAGCCCATGCGCTGAAATAATTCCTTGCGCACCGGCCGTGGACCGATTTCCTGCGCCTCGAATTGCGCCTGATCCTGCCCTTTGAAACGGTAGAGGAACGCCCGGTTGAAAGACGGAACGCGGATGGCGCCGACGGCGACTTCCTCGATGTAGTGTGTCCAGGCCCGCATTCGCGCGCGCTCGACGATGTCGGACGGCATCAGCGGGTTGTGCGGAAATTTTCGTCGAGATATTCACAGATGACGCTCGATTCCACGATCGGTGTGCCGTCGTCGACCAGTGTCGGGACTACGCCATTCGGATTGAGCTTGAGATAGTCCGGCTTAAGCTGCTCTTTCTTGGCAAGATCGATGCGCACCTCATCGAATTTGGCGGTTTTCTCGTGCAGCACGAGCCGGACCTTCTGGCTGCATGTCGAGTGTGCGGTGTGATAGAGAACGAGCATCGCAGTCTCCCCGGTACGAAAAGAGCGCTGCCGTTAGCGTATGAGGCCGCGCTCTTGTAATCAAAGCAGAGACTGTAACGACTGGCTACCGCAGCAAATCGAGCAATCAAGGCCTGCCGGTGCAGTGTCCAGCGCTGATCCGAGCTGGCAAAGATACTATTGGACGATCACGGGGACTAAACCGCTCAGAAACCTCGCAAAACTTCCGAAGTGACCGCGGCTTGGTGCTACGTTTACCGCGGCTGCGGCACAACGCGCATGTACGGTTTGGGGGTCTTCCAGCCACCCGGGTAAAGCTTCTTGGCCTCGTCGTCGCTGACCGCGCCGGTGAGAATGACGTCCTCGCCCTGTTTCCAATTCGCCGGCGTGGCCACGCGATGCTTGGCGTTGAGCTGCAGTGAATCGATCACGCGCAACACCTCGTCGAAATTGCGACCCGTGGTCATCGGATAAACCAGGATCAGCTTGATCTTCTTGTCCGGTCCGATCACGAAGACGTTGCGCACGGTCTGATTGTCGGCCGGCGTGCGGCCCTCCGACGTGCCGCCGGTCGATGCCGGCAGCATGCCGTAGAATTTCGATACTGTGAGATCGGTGTCGCCGATCATCGGATAGTTCGGCGCGAAACCGACAACGTCCTTGATGTCGGCGGCCCACTTCTTATGGTTATCGACGGGATCGACCGACAGGCCGATGATCTTGACGCCGCGCTTGTCGAACTCCGGCTTGAGCCGGGCCATGGTGCCGAGCTCGGTGGTGCAAACCGGGGTGAAGTCCTTCGGATGCGAAAACAGTACCGCCCAGTTGTTGCCGATCCAGTCGTGGAAGCGGATTTTGCCTTCCGTGGTTTCGGCCTCGAAATCCGGGGCGGTATCGCCAATTGCAAGTGCCATTGAAATCCTCCGTGTCAATTGATGGTTGCTTGGCAGATCGGATGCGACGTCAGCGAATGCGACGTTACGGAAAAATTCTCCTCCCAGTATGTACGGCGCGTAGGCCGCCAATGCCAGCCGGGAGGGGGTAATATTTCATTGAACCGACAGCATTATTCGGTTGCCAGCTCGGTTTAATGGCAAACAAATCGGCTGCCTGGACGCAAAACCCGGAAACTTATTTGCAAGCTGGATTTGGACGCCATTTTCGAGCGGCAC
>JBARER010000306.1:0-10816 GCA_049796395.1 Xanthobacteraceae bacterium | reverse complement strand
GAGGAAATGAGACGGGCTTTCTTATCGTGGCGTGACGACAAACTCGGATGCCAAGGCGCATCGCGAGAACGGGGAAGAATTGCATCCGCCCCCGCGATAGCGGGGGAGGGGGACCATGCGAAGCATGGTGGAGGGGGCGTGGGCGGTGACGAAATCTTTTGCAACGAAGGTGAAGCGACGAGTCAGAGGCCCCTTCCACCGCGCAAGAGCGCGGTCCCCCTTCCCCGCTATCGCGGGGCAGGATGAAGAAGGGGCCCCCGCCGACCAGCCCTGCAACAACAGGGTATGTCACCCCCGGGTGGACCGGGTTATACCTGGGGCTGGAATCCGGGACTCCACCGATGACGATAACCACGACCTCGCCGGTCGTTATGGCCGCCGACCCCGCCGCCGAGCTGTCGCGCAAGCGGCTGGCGATCGGCTTCATGAATTGGGCGCACGCGCTCGATCATTACGTCATTCTGATTTACCCGACCGTGGTGCTCGAGCTCGCGGTGGTCTACGGCCGCTCTTACGCCGACCTGATCTGGCTCTCGACCGCGTCCTTTGTCGCCTTCGGGCTGTTCTCGTTGCCGGCCGGCTGGCTTGGCGACCGCTGGAGCCGCCGCAACCTGATGGTCGCCTTCTATCTCGGCTGCGGCGCATCGCTGATCGCGGCCGCGGCCGCGCCGTCGCTCTATGTTCTCGCCTTTGCACTGTTCGCGCTGGGCGTGTTTGCCGCGATCTATCATCCGGTCGGCACCGCCGTGGTTTTGGAGAAGGCCACGGTGCGCGGCCGCACTCTGGCGTTCAACGGCGTCTGCGGCAATCTCGGCGTTTCGCTCGCCGCCGGCATTACCGCGACGTTGACCGCGATGCTGTCATGGCGTGGCGCGTTTTTCATTCCCGGCCTGGTTTGCCTGGCTACGGGATTGATTTATCCATGGCTCGTTCCGGCCGAGGAAAAGCATCACGCCGCGGCGCGTTCGAAGTCGGCGGACGTGTCGCTGTCGCTGCCGATCGCGGCCACCTTGGCCGTGCTGTTCATCGTCGTTGCGGTCAGCGCCGGCCTGGTGTTCAACACCATTTCGGTGTCGCTGCCGAAGATCGTCGACGAGCGCGTCGGCAAGGATATTTCGCTGATCGCGGTCGGCGGTCTGACCACCGCGGTGTTCCTGTGCGGCGCGCTCGCTCAGATCACGGTGGGCCGGCTGGTCGAACGCTTCCCGCTGCATATCCTGTTCGCCACGTTCGCCATCATGCAATTTTCGGGAGTGGTATGGGCGGCCTATGCCGGCGGCGTCAGTTTGTTGTTCGCGCTGGCGTTTACGATGGCCGCCATTTACGGCCAGATCACCGTGAACGATCTGGTGATCGCCCGCTACACCGCCGACGCCTGGCGCAGCCGGGTTTATGCGGTGCGCTATTTCTTGACCTTCATGGTCTCCGGCGTGGCGGTGTCGATGATTGCCATATTTTATGCCCGCGGCGGTTTTGGCCTCGTGCTCGGCGTCACTGCGGTGATCGCGTTTGGCTTCCTCATTGCCGTGCTGGCGATCTCCGCGATCGCCGGCAACGTGGAAAGAGCACGCCCGCTGCGAGCGGCGGAATAGTTTCCGGCCCGGCGACGCCACGATCAGCGATCGGCGATGTTCGCAAGGCTACGCCGAATCGCGGCGATCAGCCCGGCGCTGTGCGTAAGGTGTGGAGCTTCGGCGTCGAGGATGCGTTCGAAAGCCCGCCGTTTGAGCGCGAGGATGTCGATGCCGTCATGCTGCCGGTCGATAGCGGCGACGTCACAGACGATATCGATCAACCGGTCGAGACCGTGCAGGCGGCCCAGAAGATAATCGTTTTCGCGGAAGCCGCGGGAAAAGAACGCGGCAAAATTCTCGAAGCCGACGCCTTTAAGGCTCTTTGTGCCGACAAATTCCTTCAGCGTTTGCGCTTCTTCCGGGCTGATGCGATCGACCAAGATTTCCTGCAGTTCGCTGGTCTCCCGCCCGATCACCGGAAATGTGAGCACGTCCCAGAACGGAAATCCCAGATAATTGATCAAAACCTCGCGGCGCGCCTGCGGATGCCACTCGGCGGGATCAAGCGACGCCAGCAATTCGTCAAGATCGCGCGTGCTGGCATTGAGATCGATTTCCTTGCCCAAAACATCCACCAGCCGGTCGATCCATTCGATCGTCGCGGTGCCGACGAAGTCCTGCGCGAAGTGTGCGGGATTTCTGATCTCCGCCGCCGCGGGCATGTTTTCGAACAGCGCGTGGGCGAGGGAGTGAACCGTGGCGCTGAAGAAGGCCGGCTCCTCGCAGCGCTGCAAGGCGTCGAGCCGCAGGTAGAAGTCGCGCTTGAGCCGGTCGACGACCGTCGGGTCGAGGCCGGGAAAGCGGGTTTCGTCGAGCAGGCGGTACAGCCTGTTCTGCCCTTCGATGAGGAAATTCAGCCGGCGCCGGCGATAGGCGACGTCGAAGGCGAGGAAGAATTCGACCCAAGATGGAAGTGTCGGAAGCGCGGGCCGTACTGCGCTCTCGTGCTTGAGCGCATCGCTCTCGGCGGTCTTGTAGACGATGCCACGCTTGATGGCCCAGGCATTGATCACGTCCTCGATGATGCGGGCCATCGGCGAATCCACCGCTTCGCCGCCGCAGATGACGATCATGCGCGCGACGAAACCGCAGACCGATGCAAGCTTCAACCGCGCATAACCCTCGTGAGCGAAGCCGGCCTCGCGGGCGACACGGGCATTGATCTCTTCCCGCCAGCCGCGGATGTCGTGCTCCGAGAATCGACGATCGAAAGGCTGGTCGATAATATTACCGACCAGATCGCTGATATGCGGGCGCGCGCCTTCGATGATGGATTTGATGCCGCGGACTTCGGCATTGAGATTGCTGACCCAGGTCAATTCGTTGGCGATAGGCTGGCCGGACGGCAGGTCGGACAGCGCTCCTTTTATGGTCGAGAAGAAGTTCGGACCCTCGGTCGGCTGGATCACGGCCGCCGTAGCGGGGTTGGCATCGACGAAGATCAGGCGGCGGTCGACGTCGCGATAGGCCGAGCGGCCGCGGATCGCGGCTACGACGTCGCGGAATGGCCGGTTGTTGAGCACCGCGCCGTCAATAAAGGCAGCCGTCGCAGGGTCGCTGTCGGCCCGCAGGTGTTGTTCAAAATTTTTCAGGATGAACTCCTCGCGGCGCGGCCACTCGCCGCCGCGGCTTGCCACCAAGTCGTCCATTTCGATGATCTGCGCCGGCGGAAATGCGCCCGGGAACGACGATGTCGCCCGCGCGGCGAATGCCAATGCCGGGGCATTGTCGAGATCGAAGTCGCTCTCCACTTCGCCGCTTGGCCGCCGGCGATATTTGAAATGCAGCACGTGGCGATGTTCGAGCTCGTAGATGACCGCAGGGTCGTGAATTTCGACGAGCTGACGGTAACCGTAATAATCGGTCAGCGTTACAAACAGATCGAGGCCGTGTCCGGACGGCAGCAAAGAGGATGTCGGGGCCTTCGGCCGTCCCATGGCGACGGCCGCGTCGTACATCAGGCCGGCCATGCCGGGACCGGAAAACGGCGGCTTGAACCAGCGCGAGCGCAGGAACAGCGAGACGTTCCGACGTACCTCCCGGTCGCTGATCTTGCCGAACATGCCGCTCGCTGCGGCGCCCCATATGAAGGGCTTCAGGACCGCTTTGCTCCAGGTGCCGGCACGCGCGTCGGGCGCCAAGAGCACGCTGACGTCGGCATTGTCGAGCCAGAGATCGCGCAACGGCAGCGTCGGCAGGTCATGGCTCAGCGCCCGCGCCAGCATCACGCCATTGATGCCGCCGGCGGAAGCGCCGGCGATGAGGTCGACGATGACGCGCAGCTCAAGCTTGTGGCCAATATCGCGCAGCAGCTCGAAATACTCGGCTTCGGTGTCGTATTCGGGATCGTTCGGGTCGGCCTCATCGAAAAACGCCGCCCGGCTGCGCCGCATGCGGTCGGTGATGCGGTGCAGCGCGCTCGAAGCCCGCAGCAGTTTGAGGACTTCCTTGCAAATGCCATGCATGTAGACGGCAAGCGAAACGCCGCCGAAAAATACCAACGCGATGCGGAGTTCCTTCTCCCGCAAGGACAACCCCCAAAGCCGTTCCGCCCCAAATTTATGGCCGCCCCAGAACGCTTGATCCGAAGCGTTATCCGGCTCTGCTTAGGCCGTCGTCTGGTTCCTAGCCGCCAGCGCCATGGCGATCATCGCCGAGCCGCCGAACAGCATATTGATGCCGACCAATAGCCCGAGCGCCCAAGTCGCGCTGCCCGGCAGGCCGGCGAAGATAATGCCGGCCAGGATGAGGTCGACGATGCCGCTCGCCAGCATCCAGCCCCAACGTCCCGAGAGCTGGGCGCGGTGCTCGACGGCGTACATCAGCGTCGCGATACCTTCGATCGCGAAGAAGGCGATCAGCACCAGAGTCAGCGATACGGTGCCGTTGATCGGCCAGCGGATCAGGATGATGCCGGCGGCGAGGGCGACGACCGCCGACAACAGCGACCACCAGAAGCCGGGCGCATTGCGCATCCAGAACGTCGTCACCAGCCCGACGCCGCCCGAGATCAAGAACAGCCAACCGATGATGAGAGTGAAGGCGAGCGTCGCGACCACGGGCAGGATGACCGCGGCGGCGCCAAGCACCATCAGCAAAATACCTTCGAACAGGAACAAGCGCCAATGGGCATGGATCGCGTTCGCGACGTCACGTCGGAAGTCCGCGCTGTTGGGCGATTGATTCATTGTCATGCTCTGCTCCCCTGGCAAGTGGCGGCGATTGTCTCGACCGCCGTGTTAACCGTTTCGGCACCGGCCGGTCCTATAATGTTACACGAAAGCCGGCCTTGCATAACCTGCCTCAAGCTCCTATTTACGTGATGCGACGTCGAGCTTTCTTTCAGGCTCCGTTTGCGGGACGGCCACGATTTACGATGGGTGACGCCGGATGTACGCGCACCCTATCGTTCGTGGCCGTTAGCATTTTTGGCGTTATTGCAGGGCCGCAATCAAGGCCATCGCGCCCGCCGGCGCACGTATTTTGCCCTCGTGGATCACGTAAGCAAAAACGTCACGCGGCGCGGATTGCCGGTTTGCCGCGGGCCCGACGCGTTCCAGATCATCCGGTTCCTTGCCCTCCGCCCAGGTTTGCAGCCGCGCCCCCCAGGCCTCGATTTCCTTGGGTGGATAGGCGGTCGGAATCGTATCCTTGCCGCGCTGCAGCCGGGCATAGAGGAAATCGCCGGTGACGTCAGCGATGTTCGGATATTTGGCGTGATCGGTGAATACGATCGGGCGATTGAAACGCCGCAACAGCGCGACGAAGTCAGGGGTGCGGAAGCTCTCATGCCGTACCTCGATGACGTGACGCAGAGGGCGCTCGCCGAAGCGGTCCGGCAAGAGTTCGAGAAAGCCGCCGAAGTCGGCGGCGTCGAATTTCTTGGTCGGCGCGAATTGCCATAACAGTGGCCCGAGACGGTCGCCAAGCTCGGTAATGCCGGAATCGAGAAAGCGCTTGATCGAATCGCCCGCCTCCTTGAGCACGCGCCGGTTCACCGCAAAGCGTGGACCTTTCAGCGCAAAGACGAAGCCGTCCGGCACCTCGCTCGCCCATTTGCGGAATGTGGCCGGCGTCTGCGTGCGGTAGAAGGTGCCGTTGACCTCGATCGAAGTCAGCCGCTCGCTGGCGTAGCCAAGCTCTTTCGCATGCGGCAGACCCTTCGGATAGAACACGCCGCGCCAGGGTTCGAACGTCCAGCCGCCGATGCCGACGTAGATTATGCTGCTTTTGGTAGATCGGTTCGCAGCCTGGTTCGGAGGCTTTTTTGGAGTCATAGGTTTTGGAGTCATGGGACTGTCACCAAGGAATGATAGATTTCAAATGCTTAGGCGATGATGCTTGTTGTTTAGTTCGTCATTGCCGCAACGGCCACTGTAGGCGACGCCGGATGAACGCGCGCCCGCATGTGGTCGTTTTCGATGGAGCTTCTAGTCCTTCGATCCGTTCGACCACGCTTGCGCATCGGGGTCGATGGTAAACAATTCCTGGGGGTGAGACACGCCGCGTAGCGCGTATCGTCCCACCGAGACGAGGCGGCTTTTCATGCCGCCGACCTCGGCGAACGCCGCCGACGTCAGAACCGGTTGATCCAGCGAACGGCACATCGCCGCGATCCGGCTGGCTTCGTTCACGGCGGGGCCGACGACGGTGAAGTCGAGCCGCTCGCGGCTGCCGACATTGCCGTAGAAAACTTCCCCGACGTGCAAACCCAGATAGATGTCGGTTACGGGCTTGCCGGCTTGCGCGCGCAGCTTTTTCAATTTGGCGACACCTTGGCGCGCCGTGATCGCCGCCGACAATGCCATGTCGCAGGCGTGCAAGCGGTCCTCGGCGGTGAAGATGGCAAGCGTGCCGTCGCCGATCAGCTTGAGGACGTCGCCGCCGTGCTTGTGGATCGCCGAGACGATCACGTCGGAATAGTCATTCAGCAACGGGATGACCTGTTCGGGTGATCTGTCGGTGATGCGCGTGAACCCCTGCAAATCACTGAACCAGACGACGGCGTCGATGCGCTCGGCAATACCGCGCACGATCCGTCCGCTCAGCACGCGTTGGCCGGCGTCGCGGCCGAGATAGGTTTCCATCAAAGTGCCGGCCATGCGCGCGAGCGATACCGATTTGATGGCGAGCGCGAGGTACGGAACGGTACGCTCAAGCGCGACGATGTGCTCGTCATCGAAACCGTCGGGCGCTCTTGTCGTCCATGACGAATAGACGGCGTCCATCTCCCCGATGACGCCTTCGGGGCCAAAGCGGGTGATCATCGCAATGTAGTCGGTCATCCCCGCCGCAAGAAAGTCCGACAGGAACGTGAACTCGTCGCTGGTCGCGGAGTTGAGGCGGCGCTGCAGAACGGAGTCGCCAGTTTGCAGCATGTTGTAGAACGGGCTGCGCCGCCATCGCTCGGCGGCCTCCATGGCCTTTGGATCGGCGCCGGCGGCGGCGAGCGCGTCCGGGCTGGTGCGGCCATATTCGAGCAGAGCAGATTCGGCGGGGCCATAGCCCCAGCGGAACAGACGGCCCTCGTGGACCGGGTGCAACGTGTCAATAAAAGCGAGCGCGCGGTCAAGCGGCAGCCCTGCTGCGACACAGCGCTCGCAGAATCCGGAGACAATGACGGGCTCGGAAATTCCGGCCAAACCGGCCTGCGTCAGCCATTCCGGCAATGCGGTGAAAAGAGCCTTATTCATAAGGGGTGGGAAGCTCCTCGACCGCTGGAGCGGCGCAGCCATTAGATAGGGCCGGTTTCGATTTCCGCGAGGGTCAGCCGGTCGAGCGCACCATCGCCTCGACGCGATCAGACGTGTCGAAGCCCTCGGCGAAGGCCGCGTAGATATCGCTAGCCGGCTGCGCGCTTTGGCGCGACGGCGCGACATGGCGCTTTCATCCCGCTATAAAGCGGCAGGCATCGGCGCCGCGGGCCCTAAAGGGTTTGCCGAGAACGGCCGGGCTTTCGGGGGATTTCATGCAGCGTAAGGTCATCATCTCATGCGCGGTCACCGGCTCGGCAGACACGCCCGGGCGAAACCCGGCGGTGCCGGTGACGCCGGAACAGATCGCCAATTCGGCGCTCGACGCCGCCAAGGCCGGCGCGGCGATCGTGCATATCCATGTGCGCGATCCGAAGACCACCAAGCCGAGCATGGACGGCGCGCATTACCGCGAAGTGGTGGAGCGGATCCGGGCGAGCAATGGCGAGGTGCTGATCAACCTGACCACCGGGCCGGGCGCGCGCTTCAGCCATGACGAGAACGATCCGTCCAAACCCGGTCCCGGCAGCTCGCTCAAATCGCCGGCCGAGCGTGTTCGCCATGTGATCGAACTCAAGCCCGATATTTGCAGCCTCGACATGGGCAGCCTGAATATGGGCGACCGCGTTTTCGTCAACACGCCGTCCCATCTGCAGGCCATGGCTGAGGCGATCAAAGCCGCCGGGGTGACGCCTGAACTGGAAGTGTTCGAGACCGGTCACTTGCTGCTCGCCAAGCGCTTTCTCGAGCAGGGCTACGTCAAACCGCCGGGCATGTTCCAGATTTGCTTAGGCATATCCTGGGGCCAGCCGGCGACGCCAGAAGCGATGAGCTATATGCGCAATCTGTTGCCGCCGGACGCGACGTGGTTCGCCTTCGGCATTTCGCTGCACCAGTTCCCCATGGTGGCACAGACACTATTGCTCGGGGGGCATCCGCGCGTTGGGCTTGAGGACAATATCTATCTGGAAAAGGGCAAGCTGGCGCCGAGCAACGCCGCGCTGGTCGAGAAGGCGGCCAAGATCATCGAGGTGCTCGGCGATTTCGTTGCCACGCCGCGCGAGGCGCGGCAGATTCTGGGGCTAGCCCCGACCAACGCGTGAGCAGGCGCGCCGCCCAACAGCCCGCACGCACGCCCGCACAGCATTCCAACAACAAAAGGATTGTCATGCCCATTCGCGTCGCCGCTATCGGAGTAGGCCACTGGCACGCGCTCAACGACGCCGCCTATCTGCGCCACCTCCTCGCCATGAAGGACGTCGAACTGATCGGCCTGCAGGATTTCGACTCTGGCCTTGTCGCCAAGCGCGCGGCCGAGGTCGGCCATCCGCCGGTCTTCACCGACTACCGTGACATGCTGAAGACGCTGCGTCCGGATTTTGTCGTCGCGCTCGGCCGGCACAGCCAGATGGCCGCGATCGCGCATGATCTGATCGACGCCGGCTATCCGTTCCTGATGGAAAAGCCGATGGGGGTGAGCGCTCAAGAAGTCGACTCGATTGCCGAGAAGGCAGCGCGAAAAGCTACTTTCGTCGCCGTGCCGTTGGCGCAACGCTACAGCCCCTTCGCCGTGCGCGCCCGCGAATTTCTTGCCGCCAAGACGTTCGGCCCGCTGTCGCACATTTATGTGCGCATCAACCGGCCGGCGCCGCCGCGCTATGCGGCCTGGGACTGTCCGTGGATGCTCGACCCGGCCGAGGCCGGCGGCGGCGCGTTGCGCAATCTCGGTCCGCATGGCCTCGACATGTTTTGGCATCTGACCGGCGAGGATGCCAAGGTCACCGGCGCGCAATTTTCCTCCCGCGCACACGGCAACAAGGTGGAAGACTACGCCTCGGTGCTGCTGCGCTCGGCGAGCGGCATTCTCGGCACGATCGAAGTCGGCAACACGTTTCCGCGCGACGGCACCGACGGCGAGTGGAAACTCGCCGGCCGTGACGCGCTCCTCACCATGAAAGACGGCGTGGTGAAGCTTGCCACCAAGGATGGCGACAAGGTGTTGCCCGGCGTCGATCTTACCGCGCCGTATTTTGCCGCCGTGCGCGATGCGCTCGATCACTGGAAGGCAGGCAACGCGCCGCCGATTACCGTGCAGGATTGCGCGCGCTTGGTGCGGCTGATCGATCAGGCTTATGCGTTGGCGGCGGCTTCCGCATAGCGCTGTTCTGAATCCATAATCGATGACCTGTGGTTATGGATTCCGGACTCGCCGCTTCGCGGCGATTCGGAATGACAGGATTCTAAAATGACCAAGGCCCGGGATCGCTCCCGGGCCTTCGCATTTTCACGTCGCCTGACGACGTAGTGACTTAGACGTAGTGACTTAGAAGTCCATCCCGCCGCCGCCGCCGGGCATCGCCGGCATGGCGTCTTTCTTCTTCGGCAGTTCGGCGACCATCGCCTCGGTGGTGATGAGGAGGCCGGCGACCGAAGATGCGCCTTGCAGAGCTTGGCGCACGACCTTGGTCGGGTCGATGATGCCCTTCTTCACCATGTCGACGTATTCGCCACCCTGGGCGTCGAAGCCGTAGCCGTAGCTCGAGTTCTCCAGGATTTTGCCGACGATCACGGAACCATCTTCACCGGCATTGGTGGCGATCTGGCGGGCAGGGGCCTGCAGCGCCTTACGCACGATATCGACGCCGTGCTTCTGGTCTTCGTTGTGCGTGCGCACTTTCTTAAGCGCTTCGGTGGCGCGCAACAGCGCGACGCCGCCGCCCGGCAACACGCCTTCCTCGACCGCGGCGCGGGTCGCATGCATCGCGTCGTCGACGCGGTCCTTGCGCTCCTTCACCTCGACTTCGGTGGCGCCGCCGACGCGGATCACCGCAACGCCGCCGGCGAGCTTAGCCAGCCGCTCCTGCAGCTTTTCGCGGTCGTAGTCCGAGGTGGTCTCCTCGATCTGCGCCTTGATCTGGACGATGCGGTCCTCGATGTCCTTCTTCTTGCCGCCGCCGTTGACGCTCGTGGTGTTTTCCTTGTCGATCATCACCTTCTTGGCCTTGCCGAGCATGGCGAGCGTGACGTTCTCGAGCTTGATGCCGAGATCTTCGCTGATCGCCTGGCCGCCGGTGAGCACTGCGATATCTTGCAGCATCGCTTTGCGGCGATCGCCGAATCCCGGCGCCTTCACTGCCGCGACCTTCAGGCCGCCGCGCAGCTTGTTGACGACGAGCGTGGCCAGAGCCTCCCCCTCGACATCTTCCGCAACGATCAGGAGCGGTTTGCCGGTCTGCACCACCGCCTCAAGCAGCGGCAGTAATTCGTTGAGCGCCGAGAGCTTCTTCTCGTTGATGAGGATGTAGGGGTCCTCCATCTCGACGCGCATCTTGTCGGCGTTGGTGATGAAGTACGGCGAGATATAGCCGCGGTCGAACTGCATGCCCTCGACGACGTCGAGTTCGGTCTCAAGGCTCTTGGCCTCTTCGACCGTGATCACGCCTTCATTGCCGACCTTTTCCATCGCCTTGGCGAGGTAGTCGCCGATTT
>JBARER010000305.1:0-1529 GCA_049796395.1 Xanthobacteraceae bacterium | reverse complement strand
CGGTCTGCGCCCCTATTCCGGCGCGGCCCTGGCCGATCGCCGGATTGAGCAGGTCGGCGAGCGAATCGTCGAGCACGGCGGAATCCGGCCGCGATGCCTTGGCGCGGGTCGGCTTGGCCGGGTCTTTCTTCGAATGTTTTGCCGGGTCGCGGTGCGGGCTTTTCGCCATGGTCCCAATATGGGTCGAGTCCGTGGGCGAGAAAAGCCACTCGTCATTCCGGATTGCCGCGAATGCGGCAAGTCCGGAATCCATATTCACTGACTGTGGTTATGGCTTCCGGGCTCGCCGCCATGCGGCGCCCCGGAATGACATTCATTCCATCTTGATCCCCGCCCGTTGGATCACGTCACCCCATTTCTTGGAATCCGAGGCAATCAGCGCGGCGAACTCGTCCGGCGTGCCGCCGGCCGGCTCGTCGCCGATGCGGGCGTAGAACGCCGCCATGGCCGGCGAGCGGATCGCGGCGTTGACGGCGGCATTGAGCTTATCGACGATCGGTTTCGGCACACCTGCCGGCGCAATGATGCCGGCCCAGGTCGTCGCCGAATAGCCGGGCACGCCGGCCTCGGCGATGGTCGGCAGATCGGGAAACGCTGGCGAGCGGTGATCGCCGCTGACCGCCAGCGCGCGCACCGTGCCGGCGTGGGCGAACGGCGCGATCGAATTGAGGCTCTCGAACATCAATTGCACGCGCCCGGCGATGAGATCGTTGATCGCCGGCGCGCCGCCTTTGTACGGCACGTGGACGATGTCGGTTCCGGTCATGAACTTGAACAGCTCGCCGCCGATATGGCCCGGTGAGCCGTTGCTCGACGAGGCATTGAGCAGTTTGCCGGGGTTCTGCTTGGCATAAGCGATCAATTCCTTGACCGAATGGAACGGCGTCTTTGGCGACACCGCGAGCAACAATTGGCCGCGCGACACCAGCGCGATCGGCTGAAAATCGCGGGCGATATCGTAAGGCAGGTCCTTCACCAGATGCGGGCTGATGGCGAGCGCGCCGATCGGTCCCATGCCCAGCGTATAGCCGTCCGGCGCCGCTTTGGCGGTAAGGTCGAGGCCGATGGTCAGCGCACCGCCGGGACGGTCGTCGACCACGATCTGCTGGCCGAGCGCGGTCGACATCGCCGCCGCGACGGCGCGCGTCAGCGTATCGGTGGAGCTGCCCGCCGCCTGCGGCACGATCAGATGGATCGGCCGGTCGGGATATTGGGCTGCCGCCGGCGTGGCCAGCACGCAGACGAAAACAGCGAGCATCAATCGCAGGCGCCGCATCGGTTGTCTCCTCCCACCGGTATGGCCGGGACAAGCCCGGCCATACCGCGCTAGTGTCACATGCAAGGGAGAAATGTCCATGTCCGCGTTCGACTTCGCGCCGCTGTTGGCGCCGGGATTGCCGCCGCCGGCGGCCAAATGGAACGGCCTCGCCAAGTACAGTTTCGTCGGCGGCAACAACGACCCCGACGGCGTTCCGGTCGAAGCACTGAGCAAGGCCATGAGCGACGTGCTGGCGCGCGAGGGCAAGGAC
>JBARER010000304.1:0-1947 GCA_049796395.1 Xanthobacteraceae bacterium | reverse complement strand
CCTTCGAGCCGGGCGCGCGCACGGCTTGGCACACGCATCCGCTCGGCCAGACCCTGATCGTCACTGCGGGGGTAGGGCGGGTGCAGCGCGAGGGCGGCCCGATCGAGGAGATCAAACCGGGCGATGTCGTCTGGTTCGCGCCCGGCGAGAAGCATTGGCACGGCGCGGCGCCGACCACGGCGATGACGCATATCGCGATTCAGGAGGTGCTTAACGGCAAGGTCGTCGAGTGGATGGAGAAGGTCAGCGACGCGCAATACGGCGGCTGATCGGCGTTCGATGAGGCGGCGCGGTGGACTTGCGCTATAAGGAGGGCCACCCCGCCGTCGGGGTGCCGCGCGGAGTTCAACGAAGCACCGCCGCGCTGCCGTTCCGGTGATTCATATCCGGTGATTCATGCACGACATCGTCTTCCTGTTCGACGTCGACAATACGCTCCTCGACAACGATGCGGTCCAGGACGAGCTGAAGGCGCATCTGGCGGAGAGCTATGGCGCGGCAGCCCGCGACCGCTATTGGCAGATCCTGGAGGAGCTTCGTTCCGAGCTTGGCTATGTCGATTACCTCGGCGCGTTGGAGCGCTACCGGGTCGAGGCGCTGCACCGGCCGGAACTTCTGCGCATGTCGAATTGGCTGGTGGACTATCCGTTCGCCGAGCGGCTTTATGCCGGGGCGCTGGCGGCGCTCGATCATGCGCGGGGTTTTGGGCCGACGGTCATTTTGTCCGACGGCGACGCGGTATTTCAGCCGCGCAAGGTCGAGCGCTCGGGCCTGTGGCGCGCGGTCGAAGACCGGGTGCTGATCTATATCCACAAGGAACAGGAACTTGCCGACGTCGAGCGCTTCTATCCGGCGCGGCATTACGTTTTGATCGACGACAAGCTGCGCGTCCTGACGGCGGTGAAGGCCATCTGGGCCGCGCGCGTCACCACGGTGTTCGTCCGGCAAGGCCATTACGCGCACGATAAAGAAGCGCTGGCGCGCTATCCGTCCGCCGATATCACGATCGAGCGGATCGAGGATTTTCGCACGGTCGAGGCGAGAAACTTTTTGGGCGGCGGTTCGCCTGAGGACAACTGAGAGGAATGTCCGGACATTTAGCGGCGATCGCGAGGTCCAATAGAGTTCGCAGTTCAGGGCCAACGCTTTGTGTTGGTGCGCTCGCAGCCAAATGTTATGCATCCGACTATGCATCGTTCAAGCGAAGAATATTCCGCGCATGAACAGATGTTCAAACCGCAGGCGCATTTTGGTCACAGAGCAAAGAGATAGTAATTTGCTCACGGCTCAGTGAGACAACAGGGCGACCAAATGAAAGCAAAATCTCTTTTAGTTATTTCCGTCAGTGTC
The DNA here is from genome assembly GCA_049796395.1 of Xanthobacteraceae bacterium. Classification (GTDB taxonomy): domain Bacteria; phylum Pseudomonadota; class Alphaproteobacteria; order Rhizobiales; family Xanthobacteraceae; genus BOG-931. The sequence continues at coordinate 597 of JBARER010000304.1, read as the reverse complement.
ACCGCACTCTTAAGCGCCAATGCGGCGCGCAGTCAGCCCGTCTCCAGCGCGGCCGAGGCCGACTTGATCGGATCGAATCAGTTGTGCGACCGCGGCGATCGGGATGCCTGCATCCGGTTTGGCTTTATTCTCGGCGAGAACCGGGCGTATTGGGCGCAGTGGCAGCAGCTTCATCCGGATTGGTGGACTTGGGAGACGGCGAGCGCGGCGCCAAGCGGCGCACAAGTTGCCAGCATCACCGAGGCGCCCCCTGAGCTGCCGGTTTACGAACAGCCGCCGATCCCGGGGCCCGGTTATATTTGGACTCCCGGCTATTGGGACTATGGCGCGGAAGGTTACTACTGGGTCCCGGGGACCTGGGTGCTGCCACCAGCCGTCGGCTTACTGTGGACGCCCGGTTATTGGGGCTGGCAAAACGGCGTCTATATCTGGAGCGCGGGCTACTGGGGACCGCGTATCGGTTTTTACGGCGGCATCAATTACGGCTTCGGCTATGGCGGCGTCGGCTACGAGGGCGGCCGCTGGAACAACGGCGTCTTCCTCTATAACCGCACCGTCAACAATTTTGGCGGCGTCAGAATCGCCAATGTGTATAGC
>JBARER010000303.1:0-1861 GCA_049796395.1 Xanthobacteraceae bacterium | reverse complement strand
GGTTCATGCCGCGCAGTCCGCGCCATGCGATCGAGCCGGACACGGTGGAAATGCCGACCAAGCGTTCCGACACCGCTCGGCATCCGCTTGTCATCGTCGGCAACGCCATTTTCAGTATTTTCGTGCTGGTCGCGGTTTTGGCGGGCATCGTGCTGTTTGTCGGCAAACAACGCTTCGACCAACCGGGACCGCTGGCCGCGGACCGCGTCGTCAACATTCCGCACGGGTCTGGCATTCGCGATATCGCCGACGTGCTGACGCACGAAGGTGTCATCGACCAGCCATGGGTATTCATCGGCGGCGTGATGGTTCTCAAGGCGCGCGAGGGTCTCAAAGCCGGCGAATATGAATTTCGAGCCCATTCCAGCCTGCGCGATGTGGTCGCGACCATCGTCGAAGGCAAGGTGGTGCCGCATCAGATCAGCGTGCCGGAAGGCCTTACGTCACAGCAGATCGTCGCGCGATTGCTGGCCGACGATGTGCTGACCGGCGACGTCAAGGAGATACCGCCCGAGGGCAGCCTGTTGCCCGATACCTATAATTTCACGCGGGGAGTTACGCGCGAGCAAATGATCCATCGCATGCAGGAAGCCCAGGCGCGTATTCTCGAGGAGATGTGGGACCATCGTTCTCCCGACCTGCCGCTGAAGACGCCGGAGCAACTCGTTACGCTCGCGTCGCTGGTCGAGAAGGAAACCGGGAAGGCGGACGAGCGCACCCGGGTTGCCGCCGTGTTCGTCAACAGGCTCAAACAGAATATGCGCCTGCAATCCGATCCAACCATCATTTACGGGCTGGTCGGCGGCAAAGGCACGCTCGGCCGGCCGATCATGAAGAGCGAGATCACGCAGCCGACGCCCTACAACACCTATGTCATCAACGGGCTGCCGCCCGGTCCGATCACCAATCCGGGCCGCGCCTCGCTCGAAGCTGCCGCCAATCCGGCGCGCACGCGCGAGCTCTACTTCGTGGCTGACGGCACCGGCGGTCATGTCTTCGCCGAAACCTACGAGCAGCAGCAGCACAATGTTGCCCGGCTTCGCGAGATCGAGACCGATCAGAAAGATCAGGTCCCGATCGCTGACCAGATGAACACCCCCCCGCCGGGACAGGGTGCAACGGCGTCTTCGACGGCGTCGTCGCCGGCGGCGTCCGGAGCCTCGCCGCCACTGCGGGGAACGTCAAAGCAGCCGCGCAATCCGGCAGGCCATTGAGCACGGCGGTGCACGCCCGCATCGCAGATGTTCGCGTCGCGGCGCCCGGGAACTTGTGACGGCAATCGGCCGCCGCTAAGTTTGGCGCGATTCTTTTGTTGTTTTCCCCCCGGGGATCGCAGTCGGAGATCCAAGCTTCATGGCTCTTTCCAGCATGACCGGATTCGCCCGTGCCCACGGCGTGAGCGGTGCCTATAGCTGGGCTTGGGAGATCAAATCGGTCAACGGCAAGGGGCTCGATGTTCGGCTGCGCCTGCCGCCCGGCTGGGATGCGATCGAAGTCCCGGTGCGCGTGCGAATAGCCGAGGCGCTCAGCCGCGGATCGGTTCAAGCCAATCTCACCGTCGAGCGCAGCGGCGCCCAGCCCGTGGTCCGCGTCAACACCGCAGTGCTCGACGCGCTCTTGACGGCCATCAGACAGATCGCGCCCAAGATCGATGCGACGCCCCCGTCGCTCGATGGTTTGCTGGCGCTCAAAGGCGTCATCGAGGTGGCCGAATCCGAGGAGAGCGAGGATGCGCGGCGCGGCGCGGAGAGTGCGGTGATCGCTGGATTTGGCCAGGTGATCGGCGCGCTCGGCGACATGCGCCATCACGAGGGCGAGGCGCTCGGCCGCGTGCTGGCGGCGCGCTTGAGCGAAATTGCAG
>JBARER010000302.1:0-19624 GCA_049796395.1 Xanthobacteraceae bacterium | reverse complement strand
CTCTTATTCTGTCTGGCGTAATCGTCGTTGCCGACGCGGATCAAGGTCTTGTCGAGCAGATAAACGACGGTGGCGAGAACTTTTTCGCGCGGCAGACCCGGACGGCGCATGTGCGTGCGCACCGTCTTGCGAATCCCGGGCAGCGCGCGGGCAAACGCAATCACGTGCTCGTATTTGGTGCTGTCGCGCACCTCGCGAAAGCGCGGGTGATAGCGATATTGCTTGCGCCCTCTGGCGTCGCGGCCGGTCGCCTGCATGTGGCCGTCGGCGAAGCGGCAGATCCAGACATCCGACCAGGCCGGCGGGACGGCGAGGGCGCGGACACGCTGCAAGGTCGCCTTGTCGGTTACGCTCTTGCCGGACGGATCGAGGTAGCGGAAGTGCCGTCCCGCCCTTCGGCGGCTCAGCCCGGCACGGGCGTCCGAGACGTATTTCAGCCCCGCCGCCGCGGCGGTCTCTTGCGGCGCCACGAGGTCCGCTGCCGGGACATCCGGGGCCGAAACCGCTTGTTTTGTTTGTGAATTCCTGGTCGTCATGTTCACTTGCAGTTGCCAGCGGAGAACTTGCAAGGACGCCAGCGGTTCCGCTTTCGCCTCTCGTCGAGCATTGCTGTCGCTCGCCGGCTCGTCCGATCGCCCAGACGGCATCAAGCGGGGGAACGTTCTGCATTGTCGGGCCGTTACTTGTGGTTAGGTTGGGTCCTAAACATCCTCGGGCGAGCGCAAGCAGGTACATTAATGGAACCAACCGGGCGCCCCGCCACACCTATGATGGAAGACGAACGCTATCGCCTGCTGATCGAGGCCGTCACGGACTATGCGATCTTCATGCTGGACGCCGATGGCGTCGTTACCAGCTGGAACCCCGGCGCGCAGCGTTTGAAGGGCTATGAGCCGCACGAGATCATCGGCCAGCATTTCTCGCGGTTTTATGCCGCGGAAGACTGCAACTCCGGTCTGCCGGCCCGCGCGCTCGAGACGGCCCGGCGCACCGGTAAATTCGAGACCGAAGGCTGGCGCCTACGCAAGGACGGCAGCCGATTTTGGGCCTCTGTCGTCATCGATCCGATCCGATCGCCGTCCGGCGAAACGGTCGGCTATGCCAAGATCACGCGCGACTTGAGCGAACGGAAAGCGGGCGAGGAAGCGCTTAAAAAAAGCGAGGAGCAGTTCCGTTTGCTGGTCGAGGGTGTGACCGACTACGCGATCTACATGCTCGATCCGGAAGGCCGTATCAGCAGCTGGAATTCCGGGGCGCGGCGCATCAAGGGATACGCGCCGGAGGAAATCATCGGCCAGCACTTTTCACAATTTTACACAGCCGAGGATCGCGCCGCCGGCGCACCGCAACGCGCGCTGGACACCGCCGCGCGCCAGGGCCGCTATGAAAACGAAGCCTGGCGGGTGCGCAAAGACGGCTCGCGGTTTTGGGCGCATGTCGTGCTCGATGCGATCTACGCCGATGACGGCTCCATCATCGGCTATGCCAAAATCACCCGGGACATTACCGAGCGGAAGGAGACCGCGCAAAAACTCGAAGAGGCGCGCGAGGCGCTGCTGCAATCGCAAAAAATGGAAGCCATCGGCCATCTCACCGGCGGCATCGCGCACGATTTCAACAATCTGCTGATGGCCGTGCTCGGCAGTCTTGAACTGGCGCGCAAGCGCATTGCGGCCGACGACAAAAGACTGCTCGGCCTCCTCGACAACGCAGTTCTCGGAGCCCAGCGGGGCGCCATTCTGACCAAGCGGATGCTGGCCTTCGCCCGGCGGCAGGATCTGAACAATGAAACCATCCGCATTCCGGAGCTGGTGATCGGCATGACCGAGCTGCTGCAGCGTTCAATCGGATCGCAAATCACGATCGAGACTCGTTTCCCGGTGGCGCTGAAGCCGGTGCGCTCGGACGCCAACCAGCTCGAAATGGCGCTGCTCAACCTCGTCGTCAACGCCCGCGACGCGATGCCCGGCGGCGGTCAGATCATCCTGGCGGGCCGCGATGTGGTTATTCGAGCCGACGAACCCGGCGGCCTGAAAGCCGGACAATATGTCTGCCTGAGCGTGCAGGACTCCGGCGACGGAATGGACCGATGGACGCTGGAGCGGGCGATGGAGCCGTTCTTCACCACCAAGGAGCCGGGCAAGGGGACGGGGCTTGGCCTGCCGATGGTGCATGGTCTCGCCGAGCAATCGGGCGGACGTTTCGTCCTGAAAAGCCAGCCGGCTGAAGGGACCACGGCGGAACTGTGGTTGCCGATCGACGAGCGGACCAACCCGGCCGTCGAAAAGCAGGCCGCAGCGCGCGAAGCCGACAGGCATCAGCCGATGCTGATTGTGCTCGCCGTCGATGACGACAGCCTGGTCCTGACCAATACCGTGGCCATGCTGGAGGACCTGGGTCACACCGCCATCGGCGTATCGTCCGGCAACGCCGCGCTCGAAACGCTGCGCCAGGATGATTCCATCGATCTGGTGATCACCGACCAGATCATGCCGCAAATGACCGGCATGCAGCTTGCCGACGCGATCAAGACGGAATGGCCGGGGCTTGCAGTGATACTGGCGTCGGGCTTTGCCGAGACTCCGGCAGGCAAACAACGGCTGCCGCAGCTGTCCAAGCCATTCAACCAAAGCGAGCTTGCCGCGAAAGTGGCGGACGTCCATTCCTCGCTCGGCAAGGCGCGGGTTTTGAAATTCCCCGCGACGCGCCCGAAGGCGTAAATTTTCTTTCGCGGCCGAAACGCGCGACGGCGGACGGCCGAATGGATAAAGCATGTCAGCGACGCGCAGTAACGCCGCTGACGACGGCGCACCCCGGATGAAGCGACAAAAATCCGCGGTCATGCAAACGGGTATTTCGTTGCCCGACTACGCTATCGGGCTCCATCCGGGTTCGTCAGCGGATCGGCCGGTTCGGCTATCCGGATCGCCCGTTACCTGGTGCCCGGCTTGTAATAGTCGCCCTGCTTCTGTTCTTGTTCTTGTGCGGGAGAAATCTTTTGTGAGCGGGTACCGGAGAAGTCGTAGTAATCGCCGTTCTTAAATTCCCGCTCCTGTCCGGGGCTCGCCTGCTGCGGGATAGTCTGACCGGGCTTGTAATAGTCTCCCCGCTGTGGGCTTTGCGCCAGAGCCGGCGTCGCGATGGACATTGCGAAACCTGCGGCCAGCAATTTCGTGGTGAGATTCATAGGAGGTCTCCATGACCGAAGCCTCCAGCTCCTCGACAAAATTAACGGGTGGAATTGAGTCGGAAGTATGAAAGATAGGTCGCCGTCATTGCCCGATGGGTACGGGGCGTAAATCGTTCTTATAAAGTTTTCGAAATCTTATTTCGTACAACAATCCGCAAAGTCTATTTGGTGGCGCGTGGGAACGGCCACGTTGAAGAAAGTTTCTTCGGCAACGGCCGAGCGCGGCGATTTGCTGCGCCTTGTTGCGCCAAATTAATGTTGCGGACCGCTCCCCGTAACGCGGCGTGACTACACTTGAGTGGAACAGTTGGCCGTAACTTTTGCCGAGGCGTCCCGTGCGCAATCGCAGCGTCCAATTCGGCCTAACAAGCTGAGACGATCCATGATTACATTGCAGGGATGCGCTCTGATCGCCGAATTGATCGCCGGCATCGGCCTTGCCGTGGCGCTTGCGGGGTTCGGCATCATCCGGTCGAAATCGTGGCTGGTGGGCTCGGCCGTCGCCTTCACGGTGCTTATGCTCGCCGCCACCGTTATCATCGACGCAACGGCGTGAGGCGGCCCACTGCCGATTGCGGCGAGGTGCGGGGAGGGTGACCCGCCGGCAGGAATAGCGCGCGACACGGCCGCGCGCTCCACTCAGCCTTGTATTCAAGCGTGCGCCGGATATCGGATCGCCGAGAAGAGCGGGATTTTCGGCTCCGTCTTGTTGAAAACGATCTCAAGATCCTGTTTCCATTTCTTGCCCGGTCCCCATTGTCCGCCGACCAGCGGCGTGGTGCAGACATTGGGCACCGGGCTGAGCGGTCCGCCCTTCCAGGTGATCGAGCCGACGATGGACTGATAATCCGTCTCGGCGATGGCGTCGCGGATCGCCCATGCATCAAGCTTCTTGACGCGCTCGGCACGTCGATCGCGACAGGGGGATTGGCAAGCTTGCAGCCGAACGGCTGCGTCGCCTGTGGCGTTACCGCCACACATCAAGAAAAAGCCGATGTCCACAGACCGAATCGCTGGCGTGGCGATTTTAGGGGTGCAAAAGTCGATTCCCGACTTTTGTTTGGGGACGACGTGATCCGCTATTGCATCGGTGCAGTGCTCGCCGGATTGATATTTGCGGCGCCGGTTCATGCCGCCGACATGGCGGTCAAGGCGCCGCCGCTGGCTGCCGCGCTGCCCGCCTATGACTGGACCGGCTTTTATATCGGCGGTCATGTGGGCGGCGGCTGGCAGAATACGTCCTTTTCCGATCCCGGCGCGCTCTCGATCCTGAACAATTGCTGCCTCTTTGTCGGCGCGACCAACGGTCCTGGCGCGGCCAGCAGCGCGAGCGCCGATGCGTTCCTCGCCGGCGCGCAGGCCGGCTGGATGTACCAGATCGGGCGCCTCGTGGCCGGCGCGGACTTTGACTTTTCCAGGACCCGGTTGAGCGACAGCGGCAGCGATGCCTTTAACAGCGGCGGGATCGGCGAGTCCTTCAGTATCAAGACCGATTGGACCGCGACCGCCACGGCAACGGTCGGCATCGCGCACGACCGCTGGATGATTTATGGCAAGGCCGGCGCGGCCTTCGCCGACGAATCTTACAATCTCGGCATCGCGGCCGCCGGATTTTCGTTTACCTCCGGCGGCGAGCGGCAAATCGTGCCCGGCTGGACCACCGGCATCGGCGTTAAATGGGCCATCGCGGACAATTGGTTCGTCAACGCCGAATATGATTTCCTCGATTTCGGCACGCGGCCAGCGCAAATCAGCGGCGCCTTGTCGGCGAGACCGGCCGGTTTCGGCATGACCTCCGCGGCTGCAGCCTTCGGACCGCTGTTCAACCAGACTATTTCCGAGGTCAAGGTCGGGCTGAACTACAAATACCCGGTGGCCGGATCGCCGTCCGGCTCGGGCCTGTATCTTTCCGCGGATCGCGCGCTGCCGGCACAGCGAAACTATGACTGGACCGGTTTCTACGTCGGTGCTCACGTTGGCGGCGGCTGGCAAAATCTCGACATCGCCGATCCGAGCGCCTCTTCCATTTTGGCAAATTGCTGCCTGGTGCTCGGCGACCACAACAACCCCAGTGCCATCTCCGCCGGAACGTCCGGCGGGTTCCTCGGCGGCGCGCAGGCCGGCTGGATGTATCAAGTCGGCCGATTGGTGACTGGCGTCGATGTCGATTTTACCGGGATGAAAATTACCGGCGGTGGCACCAGCACGGCGTCGGCGGGAGGCGCCGGTTATTTTGCCAACGACAGCTACAGCGTGCGCACCAACTGGACGGCGACGTCCACAGCGGACATCGGCATCGCGGACGGTCTGTGGATGGTCTACACCAAGGCTGGCGTCGCCTGGGCCGACAATACTTACGGCGTCAGCATCAATGGCGCGGGGAGCCAATTCGGCGCGCCGGTGCCTTTCTCTTTCTCCGGCAGCACGACGCAGATCGTGCCGGGGTGGACGGTAGGCCTCGGTGTCAAATGGGCGTTGAGCAGCGATTGGTTCGTCAGCGCCGAATATGACTTGCTCGACTTCGGCACGCAGTCGCCTCACGTCGGCGGGTCCTTCAGCGCAACCCCGGCCAGCCCGGTATGTTGCGGAGCCGGGGCTACCATCAGCCCCGCCGCAACATTCGACCCGACGTTCAGCCAGACTATCTCCGAGGTGAAGATCGGGCTCAACTACAAACCGTCTGAAAATCTCGGTCCGCTGTCAGCGCCGGAGTCAAAGAGCGACTATGACTGGTCGGGATATTATGTCGGCGGCCATGTCGGCGGCGGCTGGGCGGATACCGCCTTCGCCGATCCTGGCGGCTATTCGACATTGAACAATTGCTGCCTTCTCATCAGCCAAACCAACATGCCCAGCGCCGCCAGCGACGCAACCGGCGCTGGTTTCCTGGGTGGCGTGCAGGCCGGCTGGATGTATCAACTCCACAGGATCGTCGTAGGCGCCGACTTCGATTTCACGGGCACTACGCTCAAGGCAAGTGGCGGCAATAGTTACTCGGCCATACCGACGATTGGCGGCTTCGCCAACGAGAGCTATACCGTCCGCAACGACTGGACCGCGACCAGCACCGCAGTCGTTGGTTTTGCCCGCGACTCCTGGATGATTTACAGCAAGGCTGGAGCCGCTTTGGCGCAGAACCGCTATTCGCTGGCGATTTCCGGTGTGGGTGCAGTTTTTGGTCCGGGAGCGCCGTTCGCTTTCGCCTCATCGACCAGCGACACCGTCTATGGCTGGACGGCAGGCGCCGGCGTGAAATGGGCGCTTTCGAGCAATTGGTTCGTCAATGCCGAATACGACTTCCTGGATTTTGGCGCCAAGAATGAGAATTTGTCGGGCATTTTCACTGCCGCACCGCAATTCGCTGCACTTACTGCGGCGACCTTCCACCCCAGCTTCAATCCGACTATTTCCGAAGTGAAGATCGGTCTGAATTACAAATTTCCGCCAAGCCTGAACTTCTGAAGCATTGCGCAACCCTGTCAGCCAGGCGAAGGGCGCACACGTCCGGCGCGCGGCCCGCTCTTAGCGCGCCGACCCGCCCCGAGTTTTGCTGCGCTCCATCTGGGGTAGGAAAAGCCGGGCTTGATGGTGCGGGCACCTTGTCCGATCGGGGGACCGGCACGAATTTGCCCGAAATTCTGCCTTAGAATCGCGTGCGGCGCGTGCTAAACGCCCGGCAGCCATAAGGGAAAGACCGATGTCGGTTGCCGAGACCATAACGCGCGAGGCGGGCCAGGATTTCATCCGCGACATCGTGCGCGCCGATCTCGCTTCGGGCCGGCACAAGGCGATCGTCACCCGCTTTCCGCCCGAGCCGAACGGCTATCTGCATATCGGTCACGCCAAATCGATCTGTCTGAATTTCGGCATTGCCGAGGAGTTTTCCGGCCATTGCAATCTGCGCTACGACGACACCAATCCGGTTAAGGAGTCGCAGGAATATATCGACGCCATCGAGCGCGACGTGCGCTGGCTCGGCTTCGACTGGGGCAGCAATCTGTTCCACGCCTCGGATTATTTCGAACAACTCTACGCCTGGGCCGAGCATCTGATCGGCGCCGGCAAAGCCTATGTCGACGACCAGAGCCAGGAGGCGATGCGCGCGGCGCGCGGCACGCTGACCGAGCCGGGCAAGAACAGCCCGTTCCGCGACCGGAGCATCGAGGAGAACCTCGATCTGTTGCGCCGCATGCGCGCGGGCGAGTTTCCCAACGGCGCGCGCGTGTTGCGCGCCAAGATCGATATGACTTCCGGCAATATCAATCTGCGCGATCCGGTGCTCTACCGCATTCTGCATGCCGAGCACCCGCGTACCGGCAAAACCTGGTGCATCTATCCGAGCTACGATTTCGCCCACGGGCAGTCCGACGCGATCGAAGGCATCACCCATTCGATCTGCACGCTCGAGTTCGAGGATCACCGGCCGCTCTATGACTGGTTCCTGGCCAATCTGCCGGTGCCGTCGCATCCGCGTCAGTACGAATTCGCCAGACTCAATCTGACTTATACGGTGCTGTCGAAACGGGTGCTGACCGAATTGGTGCGTGGCGGCTATGTGTCCGGCTGGGACGATCCGCGCATGCCGACGCTGGCGGGTATCCGCCGGCGCGGCGTGCCGGCGGAAGCGATCCGCGACTTCGTCAAACGGATCGGTGTTGCCAAGGCCAACAGCCTGGTCGACATGGCGATGCTGGACTTTTCCATCCGCGAGCATCTCAACAAGACCGCGGTGCGGCGCATGGCGGTACTGCGGCCGCTCAAAATCGTGATCGAGAATTATCCGGAAGGACAGAGCGAGGAATTGGAAGCGCTCAATCATCCGGACGATGCGGCCGCCGGCACGCGGCGCCTGCGCTTTTCCCGCGAGCTTTTCATCGAGCGCGATGATTTCATGGAGAACCCGCCGAAGAAATTTTTCCGGCTATCGCCCGGCGCCGAAGTGCGGCTGCGCTACGCCTATTTCGTCAGATGTCTTGACGTGAAGAAGAACGCGGCCGGCGAGGTGGTCGAGCTGCGCTGCAGCTACGATCCGGCCACCAAAGGCGGCAACGCGCCCGACGGGCGCAAGGTGAAGGCCACCATGCATTGGCTGTCGGCAGCAGATTCGCTGCCGGCGGAAGTGCGCTTGTACAATCCGCTGTTCTCCAATCCGGAGCCGGACGCCGGCAATTTTGCCTCCGAACTCAATCCGCAGTCGCTGGACGTGATCGCCGACGCGCGCGTCGAGCCGGCGCTGACGCAGGCGGCGGCGGGCACGCCGGTGCAGTTCGAGCGGCAGGGCTATTTCTGTCTGGACACCGACTCAACGCGCGGGCACCTTGTCTTCAACCGAACCGTGGGCTTGCGCGATACGTGGGCTAAAGTTTCTGCCGGCGGATGATGACGGAGTCCGAAGGCCGTCGGCTATTATCAAGCCAATTTAAATCAGGATGAAACCGGCGCGGCTCTGCTGCTGGGCCGATCGTTTATCGGTTTCCGCAATCGACAAAACTAACAATGAAAAGAGCAGGGCGAGAAATAAGCCGCAACAACGCCAAAAACGGTGAAAAATACGATGATCGTGGTGCCATATAAAATGGCCATAAGAACAACAGATAACGCTGTACGCGCAAAACCAAAACGTGCCGGTATCCACCGTTGGACGACACTATTGACGAAGCGGCTGCCTAGCCGGCCAAGCACAAGCAATAGGACGGTCGTCACCGCAACAATCAGGTAGAAGGCCCAGTTCGAAAGACCAGCCTGCGTCACTTATTTCAATCCCAAATCCTGAGAGGATTATGCGCGGCCGGACCTCGGCACCTTATCTCATGCCCTGCGGGAACATTACGAAACAAGGCTATAATGTCATTGGGGCATTGGAAATGAGATTTCGATCGCTTTGGGCAGGGCGACTGGGACTTTGTGCGCTGCAACGAATTTCGCGCCAGGGCGTTTTGGGTGTACTATACCGGTTCCGGGAAACCCAAGCGCTTCTACGATGAATTTGAGACTGCCGCCGTTTGGGTGGTGGGTTGTACCGCACCCCAAGCGCATATTTGCCCTTGCGATCACGATGTCGCCGCTGGGGCTGTTATCCGGCTGTGGCGACGGCGTACTGACGCCCCGCGGCCCGATCGGCAGCGCCAATTCCATCATCCTCCTGGACGCCGTCGGCATCATGTCGGCGATCGTCGTGCCGACGATCATCGCCGTCGCGGCTTTCGCCTGGTGGTTTCGCGCTTCCAACACCCGGGCGAAATTCCGGCCCGATTTCGTCTATTCCGGCCGCATCGAGATCATCGTCTGGGCAATTCCGCTGCTGGTCATCCTGTTTCTCTCTGGCGTGATCTGGATCGGCGCGCATGAACTCGATCCCTTCGAGCCGATCGACGCGAAGACCAAGCCCATCGAGGTTGACGTCGTCTCGCTCGATTGGAAGTGGCTGTTCATCTATCCGGGGGAGGGCATTGCCAGCGTCAACACCCTCACCGTGCCGGCCGGCGTGCCGGTGCATTTCCGGCTCACCTCGGCGACGGTGATGAACTCGTTCTTCGTGCCGCAGCTCGGCAGCATGATCGCGACCATGAACGGCATGGTCACGCAGCTTTATCTGAAGGCGGATCACCCCGGAGATTTTTACGGCGAGTCCGCGCAATTCAGCGGCGACGGCTTCTCCGATATGCATTTCGTTCTGCATGCCGTGCCGCAGGACGCCTTCAATCAATGGCTCGCCGGGGCGCGCGCGGCCGGACCGGCCCTCGATCGCGCCGGCTACGTCGCGCTGTTGCAGGAAAGTCAGAACAACGCGCCGGCCACCTACCGCAGCGTCGAGCCGAACCTGTTCGACGCGATCGTGCGGCAGCAATTACCCACCGGCCCCGGCCCGCAGAACGGCAGCGGCGGATCGCAGGTGCGGCCGATCGGAGGTCGCTGACATGCTCGGCAAGCTCAGTCTCGCGGCCATTCCGTTCGACCAGCCCATACCGCTCATCGCCGGCTCGGCGGTGATCGTCGTCATGCTCGCGGTGATCGGTTGGATCGTGGTGAAAGGCCATCTGCCTTACCTCTGGCACGAGTGGATCACCAGCGTCGATCATAAGCGGATCGGCGTCATGTATGTCCTGCTCGGCCTGGTGATGCTGCTGCGCGGTTTCATCGACGCCATCATGATGCGCTCGCAGCAAGCGCTCGCTTATGACGCGCCCGGCTATCTGCCGCCGGAACACTATGACCAGGTGTTCTCGGCGCACGGCACGATCATGATCTTCTTCGCCGCGATGCCGTTGATGATCGGGCTGATGAATTTCGTCGTGCCGTTGCAGCTAGGCTCGCGCGACGTCGCTTTTCCGACGCTCAATTCGACGAGCTTCTGGCTGACTGCCACCGGGGCGCTGTTGATCAATATATCGCTCGTGGTCGGCGAGTTCGCACGCACCGGCTGGTTGCCTTATCCGCCGCTGTCGGAGCTCAAATACTCGCCCGGGGTCGGCGTCGATTACTATTTATGGGCGCTGCAAATCTCCGGCGTCGGCACGCTGATGACCGGCATCAACTTCGTCACCACCATTCTCAAGATTCGCGCGCCGGGCATGAGCTATCTGCGCATGCCGATCTTCTGCTGGACCGCGCTCGCCGCGAGCCTGCTGATCATCGCCGCCTTTCCGGTGCTGACCGCCACGCTCGGCATGCTGATCCTCGACCGCTATATCGGCTTCCATTTCTTCACCAATGCGGCCGGCGGCAACATGATGATGTTCGTCAATCTGATCTGGGCGTGGGGCCATCCCGAAGTCTACATCCTGGTGCTGCCCGCGTTCGGGATTTTCTCCGAAGTGATTTCGACGTTCTCGGGCAAGCCGCTGTTTGGCTACCGCTCGATGGTCGCCGCTACATTGTTCATTTGCCTGGTGTCGTTCACCGTGTGGCTGCATCACTTCTTCACCATGGGCGCCGGCGGCGACGTCAATGCCTTCTTCGGCATCGCCACCAGCATCATCGCGGTCGGCACCGGCGTGAAAATCTACAATTGGCTGTTCACGATGTATGGCGGACGTATCCGCTTCGCGACGCCGATGCTGTGGGCGCTGGCGTTCCTCGTCACCTTTACCATCGGCGGCATGACCGGCGTGCTTTTGGCGGTGCCGCCGGCGGATTTCGAGCTGCACAACAGCCTGTTTCTGGTGGCGCATTTTCACAACGTCATCATCGCCGGCGTGGTGTTCGGCGCTTACGCCGGCATCACCTTCTGGTTCCCCAAGGCGTTTGGCTTCCGGCTGCATGAGGGCTGGGGCAAAGCCACCTTCTGGTTTAACATTTTGGGCTTCTACGCCACCTTCATTCCGCTCTATGCCGCGGGTCTGCTCGGCATGACGCGGCGCCTGCAGCATTACGGCGTTGCCGAATGGCGGCCATGGGTGCTGGCCGCCGGCGTCGGCATTGTATTTTTCTGCATCGCGACGGTTTGCCAGGTGGTGCAGCTTGTCGTCAGCATCCGCCGCCGCGGCAGCTTGCGCGACCTCACCGGCGATCCTTGGGACGGCCGTTCGCTGGAATGGGCGACGCCATCGCCGCCGCCGCCGTTCAATTTCGCCGTGCTGCCGAACGTGGAAGGGGAGGAGCCCTATTGGCAGATCAAGCGCCGTGCCATCGAGAGCCAGGAGATGTCGGCCGAGCCCGAATACCAGCCGATCGAAATGCCACGCAACAGTCCGACCGGCTTCATCACGGCATTCTTTGCCACCATCACCGGCTTCGCCTTGATCTGGCATATCTGGTGGCTGGTCGGCGTTGGCATTGTCGCGGCCTATGCCGTGTTCGTCTGGTTCGCCTGGCGCGACGTCGAAGAATACGAAATTCCCGCCGCGGAGGTGGCGCGCATCGATCGCGCCCGCCGAAATGCGCGCGCGGCTTGGCTTGCGGTGCATAAACGCCAGGGAGAGCCGGCATGAGCGCGACCGACGGCGTCGCCGGCGGGCGCGATTGGGACGCCGATCCCTATAGACTCGGTCATGGAGCCGGTCATGGAGCCGGTCATGGTGGCAATGATCGCGGCCATGGTGGTCACGGCGGCGGCGATGGGCGCGGCCACGATTACGCCACTGGACACGGCGAGGGCGGTCCGGCGTCCAAGCGCGTCATTGTCGGCTACGGCTTCTGGCTGTTTCTGCTCAGCGACATCGTGCTGTTCTCCTGCCTGTTTGCCGCGCATGCGGTGCTGCAGACGGCAACCGCCGGCGGCCCGTCCGGGCGGGACTTCTTCAATCCAACCAGCATCGCGCTCGAAACCGCGTGCCTTTTGCTCTCGAGCTTCACCTGCGGGCTGTCGCAAGTGGCGGCCGACGCCCGCAATCAGATCATGACCCAGCTCACGCTTGCCGTGACTGGCCTGCTCGGTCTGACTTTTCTCCTCCTCGAAGCGCACGATTTCGCCGGCATGATCGCCCGAGGCGACGGCCCGCAGCGCAGCGCGTTTCTCTCCTCGTTCTTCGCCGTGGTCGGCTGCCACGGCGCGCACGTAACGGCGGGGCTGTTGTGGCTCGGCACCATGATGGCGCAGGTTTTCTTCAAGGGCTTCCGGCCGAACATCATGCGCCGGCTGTTGTGCTTCAACCTGTTCTGGCACGTCCTCGACATCATCTGGGTGGCGCTATTCACGATTGTCTATCTGATAGGGGAAGGCCGATGACCAATATGGACGCCAATCACGACCACGGCGACCTCACGCCCGGCCTCGATCCGGAAGGCACCAGCGCCTGGAACGAGATTGCCGGCTATTCGCTCGGCCTCGCGCTCGCGACCGGGCTCACCGTTGCCTCATTCGCCATGGTGCACACCGACTTGATCTGGGGACCGGGCATCGCGGTGGCACTCGCCGTGCTTGCCGTCGCGCAGATCGGTGTGCATCTGGTTTTCTTCCTCCACCTGACGACCGCGCCGGACAACACCAACAACGTGCTGGCGCTCGCCTTCGGCGTGCTGATTGTCGCCATGATCATCGGCGGCTCGCTGTGGATCATGAACCACCTCGACACCCGCATGATGCCCAATATGATGCCCATGGATAAGATTATTCAGATGCAGCGGTAAGCAACGCCGCTTCTGGCAATGCGCGCGCGGCCGTGCGGTTTGCGCGTTAGGGCCATTTCAGTCCGAGTATCGGAGCCGCCGCCAAGAAACGGGCCTGCGGTCTATTCTAATCCTGATGCGGCATTAGAATAGCCCAGCCGACGTGGACTGCGCCAAAGCCGCGGCGCATCGGAAGGTCGAAGGGGGCGCCGATTTGAGCGCGAGGCGCGGCAGCAGCGAGTTGGGCAGGCAACACTTTGGCGTCGCTTGCCGTCCACACCAGGACGGCACCCTGCGCGCGCAGGTCGTTGAGATTGATCCATGGCGCCCGGCGCGGCAGGCCGTCGATCAGTACCTGCGGCCGGTCCGTTGAATAATGCGCGACGTTGCCGCCGTCCCACATCGAGCCGATGACATAGCGTAGCTTGTGACCGGTCGCGGCGTGAAAACGCGCCGTCAGCGCGGCTGCGAGTTTGTCGCCGGGGTAGAAGACGGCGCGGTAGCGATGGTCTATTGATGGGAGCACGCTATAATTGATGATGAAGGCGAACGCGTAAATTGCAAAGACGGCACCCCATGCCGCGATGATGCGCTTTATCCGATCGGCATCGAGCGCGAAACGGGCGACCATGACGATCCAGAGGCCGACGAACATCCAGAGCGGATAGCCCCACATGGCGACGACGCCACGTCCGCTCAATGCCGCCAACGTTATCACTGTGACTCCCGGTCCGAACGCGAGAAGCGCCACGATGCGGCGATCGAAAGAGGCAGGCACAATCTGCTCACGGCCCGCCGGCTGCGGCCAGAACAGTGCTGCCGCGATCAATAATGACGGCAACGCGAAGAAAATCTGACTTCCGGCAAACATCGCGGGATGCAGAACGTGATCGAACCACCCGCGCACCGGCGCGGCGCGAGCCTGGCCATAGGCGACGGGCAAAAAGTCGTTGTGAAAGAGCCACACCAGATTTGGCGCTATGACGATGGTCGCGATGACAAGCGCTAGGTAAGGCCCCACCGTCGTCAGCGGGCGTCGCGCTTGGCGATCGAACAGCAGGAAGAGCGCATACGGTATGACAAGGATAAGAGAGGTATACTTTGCCCATAGCGCGGCGCCGATGGTTAGTCCGAGCAGGAGCCAATATCCGAGTTTCTCGCGCTTGAGCGCGGTGTAAAATGCGTAGCCGGCGATCGCCCAAAACGGCAATTGAACGACGTCGTGATTGAACTTCACCGCCGTGTAGGAGAAATAGTGCATGCCGTCGATGATCAAGACGGCAACGAGTGCGCCGAGGGGGCCGACGAGCGGTCGCGCGGTCGCCCAGACTACCGCAAACGCTGCGAGCACCGTGAGCTCCGCCATGGCGTAATAGGCGATATCAGTTCCGAACAGGCGATACAGGATTTCGACCAGCCACCACGGCAACGGCGGCAGCTTGTCATCGCCGATCTGCCACTCGCGGCCGTAAGTGTCGGCCTCGATGAGATCGAGCGGCAGGTTCGCATAGAGAAACGACGGCAAAGCGGTCCAGACAATGAAATGCAAGGTCATGAAAGCGCCGAAAGCGGCACGCGGACGGCACTCGATCCAGCGAACCAATCTCGATGCCGACGGGCATTCGGGCGCCGCAGCGGGAGCCCAATCAGTGCGCAATCGTAATCTCCTGCGGTTGCGAAACTTGCTTCTTGCGTCGCATGAGCCACCACACCCCGCCCATATCCAGGATGCCGACCCACAGGCGATTCCACATGCCGAAGTTCGAGATGCCGTGCAGGCGCGGCCGATCGAGGACGTCGACATAGCCAACGTCCAGACCTTCACGCCGCACCAGCGCCGGCAAAAAACAATGCAATCCATCAAAATACGGTAGCGACTGGAATACCTCACGAGGGAATGCCTTGAGACCGCATCCGGTATCGCGCGTACCGTCCCCAAGCACGCGGGCACGTACGTAATTGGCCACGCGCGACTGCAGTTTTTTGAATACCGATGCCTTACGATCAACACGTTGGGCTGCAACCAGACCAAGGCGCGGTGTGCCCGCTTCAAGCATGCCGATCATGGCCGGAAGTGCGGCAGGATCGTTTTGGCCGTCGCCGTCGAGCGTGACGATCAGAGGCGCGCGTGCCATCGCGATACCCGTGCGGATGGCGGCTGACGGACCGTAGGATTTGTCGTGTTTGATTTGCCGCAACCAAGAATGCTGCGCCATCAAGCCAAGCAATTCCGACTCTGTTGCATCGTGCGAACCGTCGTTAACGAAGACGATCTCAAAAGGACGACCCTGCAACGCGACTGAAATTTCCGCGACGAGCGGCGCTATGTTACCCGCCTCGTTCTTCACCGGCACGATCACAGATATGGCGGAATCGCCATCGTGCCCAGTCCATTGCGACTGGCGCGGCAATATCACGGCCTTACACTCTTATTGAGCTATGAAGCGCAAGCCTACGCAGGCAAAAGCAACGGTCGTCCCCAATCGAGTTATTATCGCGCCGCGCGCTGTCGTCCGTCGAATTAATTTTTGGAAAGAAAAGCCGAATTAATGTTTGGAAAGAAAACCGTGGGCGCTTACGTAACCAGGTTTACGATATCCGCTCATGGCACGTCGTTGACGTAGCCTGTCGGGTCGGATTTTCGCCTTGGACCACAGCAGGCGTTTTTGAACCGCTCGACACTGCGCCGACTCGGGCGCTGCGTTTACGAGAGGGGCGAAATGCCGCCATGACAAGGACGTCGACCCGGGCACCATCGATAAAGAGGAGCCTTTTCAGAAGCCCCTCTTTTTTGAATCCGACGGCTTTGTAGGCGCTAATCGCCCTTGCGTTATTGCCAAACACGACGAGCCCTACGCGTTCCAGGTTAAGGTGACGCCAGCAATAATCCAATGCAATCTTGATCGCATCCGTACCGTATCCTTGTCCGCGATATTTTTCCTCTCCGATCCGGACACCGATATCGGCCGAGCGATGCACAGCGCTGATATTTTGAATAACAAGATAGCCGATGATGTGTGGATCACTGCGGCGGCGGATCGCCAACATGACGCGGGACGGATCTTTACCTGCAGCTTCGCACTGATGCACCACGTCTGTCAGGTTGACGGGCCGGAATGCGCCATCATGGCGGAACGCCGCGACATCGTTGGCCCAGCAATACATCGCTGGATAATCTTCGGGAACGAACGAGCCGACAGTAACCTTGGTTCCTACGAACATCTTTGCTTCATTCGGCGTGTGCGGCGATCAGGAACGCTTGGCGGGCTTGAAATGACTCGATGACTTTCACGCGGTGATATTAAGGGCGTTGGCGGCGGAGGTAGCCGCGCCCGAAGGTGAAGGTGCCGTATTGCTTGATACCGTCGAACTCTCCCCGCCGCCATGATGGCCGTGGCGCCCGTGATGATGGCCGCTTTGCGCTTGCTGGAGAGATGACAAAGCCTGTTGCGCCGCAGTCAAGTTACCGCTCTGGAGAGCTTGCCCAATCAGGCTCAGCGCTTGAGAAGAGGAGCTATTCGCGGACGGCCCTTGGCCGTTGCTTTGGAGCTGGCTCAGCGAGGAATAGGCCTGCTGAGCGCTGGATAGATTTCCAGAATCAAGAGCGCTTATCAGCGAGCCGTATGATTGCTGTAATCCCGATACTAAACCGGAACTCTGATAATTGTTGGTGGGCGACGCGGGAATTCCTGAAATCGTCATGCCGACACCTGTGGAGGTCTTAGACCCCGATTCCGGCATCGCCCGGGGGCATCGTATGGAAGAGCTTGGTTAATAGTTGGTTATCGGCGCAAACGTCGTGCTGGCATGGACCAATTTACGCGGATTTTTCCCTGTCCTAATTCCGCCAAAGGCGCCTTCTATCCGCCGGTTTACTTACGGGCGTTCTGGAGGACTTTTGCAAATGCGCATCCTCGTAGCGGCACTGGCGATTGCGTTGATGACCGTACCCGCCCACGCTCAGGAAATGGGAGGGGGAAGAGGAGGAAAGCATCAGCAGGACACGCAAAAGACGGAGGATAAGACGATGAAGGCCGATGAGCAGGCCTACAAAAATGCGCTCAAGAGCATACCGGTGTCCCACGAAAAGCCAGACCCCTGGAAAACCGTGCGGTAGGCCCTCGAAGTACGCGGCGGCGATCAAGGCTGCGATGTCGCGCGCCTTGGCACTTTGTGGACTTAGGGCGATGTCCGATTGGTGTGCCCTAAGTGGGCAACCCGGATGTCAGCCGGTGACCAGCCTGATTTGAAGTTTTACACACCCCCTCGCCAGCGCCTGGATGGCCCTGTAGCCTAGGGTTGTATTCCAGCGCGCGGGGGCCGCGCAGTGGCGCAGCACGGCCAAGACACATCGAATACCAAGGTCGAGAACCGCGCTCGCGCGGGCGCTTCGACATGGCCGGTTGGTGATCGGCCGGGTGGCGGGCGCGCGCCCTGGGCCGGCGCCTGGGACGCAATCGGCGGCCAATCGCAATTCGCCGTTATGGCCCGCATCCGCAAATGGACGGCGGTCGAAGCCGGCGGCGGCCGCTTGCTGCCGTGGCTCGCGGTGGCTTTCGGTCTCGGCGACGTGCTCTATTTCACGGCCGAGCGTGAACCGGCTGTTTGGGCGGCGGTAGCGTTTGCAGCGCTTGGTGCGGCAAGCGCGATCATGGCCCGCCGCAGGAGATTCGGATTTCCGCTGGCGCT
This sequence comes from Xanthobacteraceae bacterium, assembly GCA_049796395.1. Taxonomy (GTDB): domain Bacteria; phylum Pseudomonadota; class Alphaproteobacteria; order Rhizobiales; family Xanthobacteraceae; genus BOG-931. The sequence continues at coordinate 1,698 of JBARER010000302.1, read as the reverse complement.
TGCCTTCGCGGCGCTCGCCGCCGGTTTCGCGGCGGCGACACTGCACACGGCATGGATCGCCCATCCCGTGCTGCGCCGCCCGGCCTGGGGCATCACCGTGACTGGCTTTGTCGAAGCGCGCGAGGAGCGTGAGCGCAGCGATCGCATCGTCGTGCGGGCGCGCACGATTGAAGGGGGCCGCCTCGACCCGGCGCCGGCGCGCCTGCGCGTCGTCCTGCGCCCGGGAACCGCGCCTCCGGTCGGCTCGTTCGCGACGTTCAAAGCGGATCTGTCGCCGCCGCTCTCGCCGCTGCGGCCTGGGGGTTACGATTTCGCGCGCGACATGTATTTTTCCGGGCTCGGCGCTTCCGGATTCGTTCTCGGTCGAATCAAGACCGCGGCGCCGCCAGCGCAACGCGGCGCATGGCTGCGCTACGCCGCGGCCGTCGAGGGCATGCGTGAGAGCATCGATAAGCGCATCCGCGCCGTCATTCCCGGCGACGAGGGCGCAATTGCCTCGGCGGTGATCACCGGCAAGCGCGGCGAAATTTCGCCGGCCGTCAAAGACGCCTTCTACGTCTCCAGCCTGGTCCATGTGCTGGCAATCGCCGGCTTCCACATGGCGGTGGTGACCGGCATCATTTTCTTTTTCGTTCGCGGCGGGCTTGCTTTGATCCCGGGGCTTGCCGAGCGCGCGCCGATCAAAAAATGGGCCGCCGCCTGCGCCTTTGTCGTCGCGGCGTTTTATCTGGTGCTCTCCGGCGCCGGCATCGCCACGCAGCGCGCCTTCGTGATGGTCGCCATCGTCCTCATAGGCGTGATGGTCGATCGACCCGGTGTTATGGCGCAAACGCCACAAGCTTAAGAAACGGCGTTGCCCAACTCTGGAATGAGCTTTTCGTAGGATGCGTACATGCGGTTCGGGTTCGACTTCAATTCGATGAAGCCAGCGCGCTGATACCAAGCCCACAGCTTGGGATTATCTTTCCCGCGTTCCGGCTCTAACGTGATGCCCCATGCTGGAATATCGAGGCTACGGTAGACACGTCTAGCTGCATCCGTCAGCAAGATCGCGCCGAGGCCGGTCGGGGTACCGTCGGCTTTTCCCATGAATCCGATTTGTGCCAACGGTACGGTTTGCAAAAGCTGCCGATTCTTATCCTTATTTCTCATATCGTCGCGGGCCACGACAAACTGAGAAAGGGTATAATAACCCCAGACGACAGCGGGATCGGCCGGATTGGGAAAGATGAACACGCCACAATAGCGCCGTTCCATCCAATCTTGGGCTTGTTCTCTGAGGAACCTGGTAACGCGCTCGCTTTTGGAGCAGGAGAAGTCGCCGACCCGGTGCGTAGGATCGAGGTGAAGGGTGTCTAGCGGGTGTGCGCCCTCAAGCGCTGCAATAGCGCCTGACCTTCCAATATCGTCTGTGACGGTGCCGCCGGGTTGGTCAGACATTGCTCTACTTGTGTAAGATCGTCCTCTGTCACAAGCGCTCCAAACGACAGCTGAGGGGCTTCTACCTTGCGTCTAATAACGCCCGAAGAACCACTAGTTCCGTCGCCATAGGATTTCGCTAGCCATTCCATTGACAATACCCGATTTGACGGAGCGGGGTGAATACCCCGCTATTTGAATCCGGTACTAACCGGGGAATCGGGATAAATTGCAATGCCGCTGTGCTGGAACCGCAACATTTGATAGCAACTACGTTGC
>JBARER010000301.1:0-23213 GCA_049796395.1 Xanthobacteraceae bacterium | reverse complement strand
TTGCATTCCCGATAAGGTCAATGGCTTCCACTACCTTTATGAAGCCTATGTGGCCAGCGATCCGAACTATACCGGCAAGGTCACCGTACCGACGCTATGGGACAAAAAGACCAAGAAGATCGTCAACAACGAGTCTTCCGAAATCATCCGGATGCTCAATACCGAGTTTAACGCCATCACCGGCGACCGCGCCGATTTCTATCCGCCGGCGTTGCGCGCCGAGATCGACGCCGTCAACGAGCGCATCTATCAGAACGTCAACAACGGCGTGTACCGGGCAGGCTTCGCGAAGTCGCAGGCGGCCTACGAGGAGGCCTATGACGGCCTGTTCGCGACGCTCGACTGGCTCGAGCAAAGACTGTCACGGCAACGCTATCTGGTTGACGGGCAGATCACCGAAGCCGACTGGCGGCTGTTTCCAACGCTGGTACGCTTCGACGTCGCCTATTTTTCGATATTCAAATGCAACAGGCAACGCATCGCCGACTTTCCGAACCTGTCGAACTACATGCGCGAACTCTATCAGGTGCCGGGCGTGGCCGGCACGGTGACCCCGCGCTACTACGTCATCAGCTACTACTCGATTCCAAGGGTAAATCCAACCATGATCATTCCAAAAGGAACGCCGGTCGATCTTGGCCAGCCCCACAATCATGCCGCAGTAGCCGTATAATCTAAGAACATACCAGAGTCATAACCCGAGGCTGGGAGGACGGCGTGCTTGAGCTCTATCACAACATCAATTCGGTCTGCGCGCAGAAGGTGCGGATCGCGCTCAAGGAAAAGGGCCAGCAGATAACGGAGCATCTGCTGACGCTGCAGGGCGATCAGAACGACCCCGCCTATATGAAGCTCAATCCGAATGGCGTGGTGCCGACGCTGGTTCACGACGGCAACGCGATCGTGGAGTCCTCGCTGATCCTCTACTACATCGACGACGCGTTCCCCACTCCACCGTTGATGCCGAAGACGCCGGCTGCTCGCCACAGGGTCCGCCTCTACAATAAGCTGATCGACGAATATATGCACAACGCCTGCACGATCCTGACATTCGCCACGGCGTTCCGGCCACGCTTTCTTAAAATGTCGCGCGAGCAATGGCTTGCCGAGATCAATAAGGCGCCGCTGAAGCGGCGCGCCGAGTATAAGCGCAGCGTCATCGAACACGGACTCGATTCGGAGTTCGTCGCCGATGCGTTGGGCCAGCACCAGAAGATGATTTCGTGGATGGTCGACGACCTCAAGCGCGGGCCCTACCTCGCCGGCGAAATCTTCAGCAACGCCGACTGCGCCGTTATCCCCTACATCCTGCGCCTTGAACTGCTCAAGCTCGGCGCGATGTGGGAAGAAGCGCCCGGGGTCGCCGACTGGTGGGAGCGCGTCCGGCAGCGGCCTTCGGTCAAGGCAGCGATTTTCGATCGGATGGCCGACAGTGACTGGGCGCCGTTCGAGAATCTCGCACCAGACCCATGGCCGAAAGTTCAGGCGCTGCTGAAGGCCGCGTGAATGTCCGGGCCCCTGGTTGGTCCCGCCGGATTTACGCTGCGTTTTCCTTGCGCATCGCACCGAAGCTCGGCGCCACCTCGGCCATGAAGCGCGCCATCTCGTCCTTGACCTGATTGTGCGGCTTCTGGCCGACGTTGAAGTAGAGGATGACTTCGTCGAAGCCCGCGGCCTCGACCTTCTTCAACGTCTCGGCGATGCGGGCCGGCGAACCAAGCAGCACCGAATTCTCGGTGAGGTCCGCCGGCTGCACCTTGGCGAGCCTGGCGACCATGTCGACGAAATAACGATAGCTCGGCGGGGCCGTCTTCGGATCGCCCGGCAGCGCCGGGATCACGCATTCGCGGTAATAGCGGATTTGGCGGGCGCGAGCGGTGTCCTCCTCGGCCTTGTTGTCGGCAAAGTGGATGAAATAGCTGCACATCAGCCGCCGGGGCTTGGTGCCGCGTTTGGCGCAGGTCTCGTGGTAGAGATCGGATACCTGCTTTAATCCACCGAAGCTGATCGCCGCCGCGAACGGCGCCACGATCAATCCGCACTCCAGGCGCGCGGCAAGCTCGATCGACGGCTTCGAGAACGAGCCGACATAGGTCGGGATCGGTTTTTGCACCGGCTTCGGCGTAATGCGCACGTCGTCGAATGAAAAATGTTTGCCGTGGTGCGACATGCGATCGTCCGCAGCCCAAAGCTGCCGGATCACTTCGAGGCTTTCTTCGAAAATGCCCTGATTGTCATCGAACGACACATGGAACGGCTCATACTCGCGGCGGTCGTACCCGCGGCCGCAGGCAAAATCGACACGGCCATTGGACAGAAGATCGAGGGTCGCCCATTGCTCGGCAACGCGGATAGGATGGTGCAGCGGCGTCACCGTGACAGCCGGCGCCAGACGGATGTGTTTGGTGTTGGCGGCGACATAAGCGAGCACCAGATCGGGGCATGACAACACGCCGAGCGAATTGAAGTGATGCTCGCCGATCCAGGCCGAATGCATGCCGAGCTTATCGGCATAGAGCGCTTCGGCGGTGATGTCGGCGACGAATTGATTCGAGGAGCGGGTATTATTTTCGTAGTGGTTGTCGCTCAGCGTGAAATAGCCGAAGTCCATCGCAACCTCCCTGATCCGGCATAGTGCCGATGTTTTGCGAGCAACTTAATTGAAATTGCATCTGTTGTAAATGCAATAATCTGGCGCTAACCTGTGCGCATGGCTGCGAGAGATTCTTCCAGGCTCGAACTCGATGACTACCTGCCGTACCTGGTGAATCGGGTCGGCACCATCATTGCCGAGCAATTCGGCAAGGAGGCCCTGGCCGAATACGGGCTGACTATTGCGATGTGGCGCGTGCTGGCGGCGCTCGCCGCCCACGGCAGCCTGCGTCAAATCGATGTTGCCGGCTTTACCAGCATCGAGACCTCGACCTTGTCGCGGCTGGTGTCGCGGCTGGTGCGCGTCGGCCTGGTGACGCGCGATCGCTCCGCTCACAGCGACCGCGAAGTCGCGGTCAAGCTTTCCAGCAAAGGCGATGCGCTCGTGACCCGCCTCATTCCGCTGGCGCGGCAGTACGAGACCGTCGCCATCGCCGGGCTCACGCGCGAAGAGCTTCTGGTGTTGAAGCGCTGCCTGCGGCGCGCATACGACAATATGAAAAACCGCAATATGAAAAACCGCAATGCTGCCAGGGCGGAGCCGACGGGCCCGACCCGAAGGGGCGGCCCCAATGACAGACTCCGCGAAAACCAGGAACGCTCGGCGCGAGCCAAAGCCAGCCCCGGATTTCGCTGACGCGTCTTTCAGTCGACGCGCGTGCCCGGCGCGCTGTCCTCGAACACCGTCACCTCCATCGGCGCACCCTCAAAGCCCAATTCGTTCCAGCGCGCCGCCACCCGCTCATACATTGGCTTCGACAGCTTGGTGCGCTTGGAGAACGTCTTGATGTGCCGGTAATCCATGCAGGCATTGATCAGTGCCTTCGAGCCCCACGGGCGGATTTCCGGCGGATTGAGGCTCGGATCGAGAAAGGTGCTCCAGGTCTCACGCAAAATGTCGATCGACTGCGCCGGGCGCGAGCGCGTCGCCATCGCCCACAGCACCTGATGCACGTTGGTCGGATCGACATCGTCGTCGACGACGATGACATATTTGCCGAAATAGGCGCCGCCGGTGCATTGCGCGGCAAGCGCCATCACTTGCGGCGCGTGGCCGGCATACATCTGCTTGATGGACACGACGGTGATTCCCCAGCCAGCCGCTTCCGGAATCGACCAGACCCCCTGGATGCCGGGAATGCCGAGCTTCTGCAGGTCCGACCAGATCGCCGCCGAGCGTAGCGCCGCCCAGAACAATCCGCATTCATTGGCCGGGCCGTCGGCCATCAGCGCGCAGGTCAAAGTGGGATTGTTGCGAAAGCGCACCTTCTCGACGCGCATATAGGGCGTCGCGCCGGTCGGGCGGCCGTAATAGCCGGTGAATTCGCCGAACGGACCTTCGGCGAAGGTCTCGTCGGGATAAACATAGCCTTCGATGACGATCTCAGCGCGCGCCGGTAGCGGCAGTCCGGTGAGATCGCTCTTGAACACCTCGATTGGCGCGCCGTTGATGCCGCCGTAATAGTCGTATTCGCATTCGGTCTTGGGAAAGCTCGTCGCCGCCACCAGAAACAACAGCGGATCGATGCCGTAAGCGGCCGCGATCGGCATCGGCTTGCCCATCTTCCACCACTTCTCGCGGTCGAGCGTGGCGTCCTTGCCCGGCGAGGTGTAGAGGCCGACCTCGCGCGGCCCTTTGATCATCATGCGATAGGTGCCGACATTGACGCGGCCGGTCTCCGGGCATTGTGTCACCACCGCGTCGCCGGTGCCGAGATAGAGCCCGCCGTCGAGCGGCCACATGCGCTGCGCCGGGAATTTGCGGATGTCGATCGCGTCGCCAGTCTCGATGTTCTGATTGCAGATCGCGGTCGTGGCCGGCACCTCCTTCGCCTTGATGGTGCACCCCATCTTGCGCTGCAGCGCCGCCACCGCTTTGAGCGGATGATCGGCCGGTTCTTCGCCGATCATCAGGCAGAAGCGCGACAGATTGCAGCCGATCATGTTGTAGAGCGCGCGGTGTCCGGGATGGCCCTTGATGTTCTCGAACAATAACGCCGGACCTTGCGTGCTGGCGGCGAGATAGGTGATGGTGGCGGCTTCAAGATCGGGATCGACCTCGGCGCTGATGCGCTTTAATTCGCCGCGCGCCTCGATCTTCGCCAGCCATTCGTCGAGGCCACTGGAATTGGGGCTGCGCAGCCGATTGGAACCAGGCGCCGCTGCTTTTTGTTCGGCCGCCGCAGCCACCGACACACTCATTTCGCTGGACATTTTTTCCTACCCCGTTTTGCGGTCGCGGGCTTATTCGCAAGCCTCGTTAGGGCGGCATCTTAGAGCGCAATCGCTTCAAATGGAATCGATTGGCGCTCGCATGCTTTCAGATACGAAGATGATTTCGGATACGCAGACTTGCCCGAATGTTACCCCGCCACCGCGTGCGGCTGCGCGGCGGCCGGCACGGTCTCCATTATGCTTTCGGCTCCGGCAACTTGCTGCAGCGGGTGCCCGGCTTCGATCCAGGCATCGAGCCCGCCGTGTAGCGGGCGGATCTTCTTGAACCCCGCCCTCTTGAGATGCTTGGCAGCGATCGCGGCCGAGGCCTCGTTCGGGCAGTCACAATAGATAACGATCTCGCCGTCGCGGGAATAGTCGTCGAGCACGGGATCGCTATCCGCCGGATGCGCGGCAACCGCGCCGGGAATGACGCCGTCGAGTTCACGAACTTCCTTCGGCCGCACGTCGAGGATCACCAGATCGTGGCCCTCGTCCATCAGTTGGTGTAGCTCGTCGACACTGATGCGATCCATGCGCAGCTGGCGGATAAACAGGCGGCGGCGCCACCATTTTCCCAGCACGTAGAGCGCGAGCGCAGCGGCGACTACGCCAATGCCGAATTTGCCGAACTCGGTAAGCGTGCCCAGCACGCTGGCGATCGCATCCTTAAAAATCACGCCAAGAGCGACGCCGGTGCCCACGAACAGAAGCTTGCCGACACCGTCGAGCAGCGCGAATACCGGGACCGGCATGCGCGTGATGCCAGCCATCGCCACCGAGACCGGCGAAATCCCCGGAATGAATTTGGCGAAGACCAGCGTCCAAGGGCCGACTTTGGCGAACACCGTCTCGGTGCGACTGACGCAAAAATCCGGCGCGAACGATATGCGGCACAACAAATTGAGCACACGCCGCCCGAAGCGGCGGCCGTACCAATAGGGCACGAGATCGCCGAGCATCGCGCCGGCAAGCCCAGCCGCCACCACCTCGCCGACCTGCCGCGGGTCATGTCCCGCCAGCGCCGCGACGGTCAAAAGGCTCGGCAGCACCGGCAACGGCAAGCCGGCCTGCGTCAGCAGCAGGTTGAGGAAGACGACCCAAAGCATGTGGTGCTCGAGAATGGCGATCACGGACTGCATTTTTGAGAATTTCAGGTTTGGAATAAGGCTTTCAGCGTCGGGCGACCGACAATGCCTAGAGTCGGTATGTAGGAAGCGCGCATGGCCGGAACGAGCGGCAAGCTCTGCGACCCGGACAGGGCGAGCATTGCCCCGCCGCATGGCCGGTCAAGCTCGGTTTCTGGGTGCCCGGGCCGCCTCCTGCGGCCATAAGGCTTCGCTGCGGCCTGGAACCTCACCCGCGGCCCCCGGTTTACCGAAGTGACAGAAATAATCCTCTTCAACGGGCTAAGATCGTGAAAGATCTATCGCAATCGACTGTTGTCATTACCGGCGCATCCGCCGGCGTCGGTCGCGCCATCGCACTGCGCTTTGCCCGCGCCGGCGCCAATCTGGCGCTGATCGCCCGCGACGCCGAGGCGCTGCAAAACGTCAAAGAAGAAGCCGAGTGGCTGGGCGCTTCCGCGAGCGTCCATGCGCTCGACGTCGCCGATGCCGACGCGGTTTTCGACGCCGCCGACGCGGTCGCCGCTAAACATGGTGGCATCGACATTTGGATCAACGATGCCATGGTGACGGTATTCTCGCCGGTTTGGCGAATGACGGCGGCCGAATATCGCCGCGTCACCGAGGTCACCTATCTCGGCTTCGTTCACGGCACCATGGCGGCACTGCGCCACATGCGGCCGCGCAATCGCGGCACCATCGTTCAGATCGGCTCGGCGCTGGCTTATCGCGGCATTCCGCTGCAATCGGCCTATTGCGGCGCCAAATACGCCATTCGCGGCTTCACCGACTCGCTGCGCACCGAACTCATCCACGCCAACAGCGCCATAGAGCTCACCATCGTTGAGCTGCCCGCGGTCAATACGCCGCAATTCGATTGGGCGCGCACGCACATGACCAAAGAGCCGCGTCCGGTCGGACCGGTGGTGCAGCCCGAGGCCATCGCCGAAATCGTGTTCCGCGCCGCGTTCGATCCCAAGCGCGAATACTGGCTGGGCCTGAGTACGCTCAAGGCCATTCTCGGCGGCATGGTGCTGCCGAAATTTCTCGATGGTTATCTGGCGCGCAATGTCTATAGCGGTCAGGAGACCGATGTTCCGGTGTCCCCGGAGCGACGCGATAATTTGATGACGCCGGTGCACGACCTGCACCGGGTCCGCGGCAGGTTTAGCCGAGAGGCCGCCAGCAGCGTGATGGCGGTGCCGGGACCGGTCGCGCGGCTTATGCCGCTCGCGGCGAGCGCGCTCGCCGGACTGTCGATCGGTATATTGCTGAGCGTTGTTCCGCGGCGCACCGCGATGCGCCGGCTGCGGCGCTGAGCGTCGGCGCGAGCCAATCCTCAAGCTAGTGGTGATTTCTCCGCCTCGGCGTCCGCTTCGGTTTCCTCATCGACGCGGCCGGCCAAGTGGCGGCGATGCTTGGCCTGGTTGCCGAGAAGATGGCCGGTGTTAATGAGCGCAATGTGGGACAGAGCTTGCGGAAAATTTCCGACCAGGCGCTTGCGCTTGACGTCATACTCTTCGGACAACAAGCCGACGTCGTTGCGCAGCGACAACAGCCGCTCGAATAGCTTGCGGGCTTCGGCGCCGCGGCCGAGCAGCGCCAGAGTATCGGCAAGCCAAAAGCTGCAGGGGAGGAACACTCCCTCCCCTGGCGGCAGGCCATCGAGCCCGGCCTCGCTGACGTAGCGCCGCACCAGACCGTCGACGACAAGATGCCGTTGGACGGCATCGACCGTCGAGCGCACGCGCGGATCGTGCGGCGGCAGAAAGCCGACCAACGGAATGAGTAGTGCGCTGGCGTCGAATTGCTTCGATCCATAGCTTTGCGTGAACGCGCCGAGTGCGGGATCAAAGCCGAAACGGCAGACGTCATGGTGAATGGTGTCACGCAGCGCCCGCCAGCGATCGACCGGTCCGTCAAGCTTGAAACGTTCGACCGTCTTCACCGCGCGATCGAAGGCGACCCAGGCCATCACTTTCGAGGTGGTGAAATGCTGCTGATCGCTGCGCACCTCCCAAATGCCATGATCGGGTCTTTCCCAAATGGACTCAAGATGGTCGAGCAAGCCGCGTTGCAAGTCCCAGCCGTCCTCATTGCTGTCAAGCTCGCCGTGCCGGCCGTGGTGCAGGACATCCATGATCTCGCCAAAAACATCGATCTGGACCTGCTTGGCCGCCGCATTGCCGGCGCGAACCGGCGTGGCGCCCTGGTAGCCGGCGAGCCAGCGCACCTCCCATTCCGGCAAGCGCCGTTTTCCGGTCACCCCGTACATGATCTGAACATGCTCGGGCTCGCCGGCAGCCGCGCGCAACAGCCACTGCCGCCAAGCGCGTGCTTCCTCGTCATAGCCGGCATTCATCAGCGCGATCAGCGTGAAAGTAGCGTCACGCAGCCAGCAAAACCGGTAGTCCCAGTTACGATTGCCGCCGAGCCGCTCCGGCAGCGACGTCGTCGGCGCCGCGACGATGCCCCCGGTCGGAAAATGGGTCAGCGCCTTGAGCGTGATCAGCGATCGGATCATCGCCGCCGACCACTGCCGTGGGACTCGCGCGCGCGCGGCGAAACCGCCCCAGAACGTCTCGGTTTCGTCGAGAGCTTCAAAGGCATCGAGGGAACGTGGAGGGTCCCGAAATGACGGCCCGTAGGTCAGGCTGAACGGCAGCTTTTGTCCCGCCGATACCACGAACTCGCCGCCGATCTTGCGGTGATCCCCGGCGAGCCGCGCTGGCGTTCGCAGCACCGCCAAATCCGGACCGGACACCGCCCACCAGGTACCATCATCGCGCTGCGTCACCCAGGGGACCAGCGAACCGTAGTCGAACCGCAGCACCAGCTCCGTGCGGAGCTTGACCTGCCCGCGGCGGCCGCACACCAGACGGATCAAGTCCGAGGTCGTGCCCCGCTGCGGCATGAAATCGACGATCGTCGCGGCGCCGTCCTCCGTCTCGATCTCGGTTTCGAGGACCAGAGTATTGTTGCGATAACGCCGTGTGACGCGCGCCGCCGGATCGACCGGACCCAACAGCCAGCGGCCGTTGTCAGCGGAGCCCAATAGCGCCGCGAAACAGGCGCCGCTATCGAAACGCGGCCAGCACAGCCAATCGACCGAACCGTCGCGTCCCACCAAGGCGGCGGTCTCGCAGTCGCCGATCAGCGCATAGTCTTCAAGATTGGCGGCCATGTTTTCGCCCTGGGAGAGAACGCGGTACCTGCAGCGGCGTTCCCACGGGCCATGGCCCAACCGGCCGTGCTGCGCGGGAATGTCGCTTTCCTTTGCGGCGCCGCTGCCTTAGCTTCCGTGCAACGGTGGACACGCGCCACGATAAGAATCTGCGGGGGAAACGATGGCCGGCGATGCAAAAGTCCAAGGAAATGTCCAGGTTTCGCACTTCCTGGATCAGTCCGGGCTCGGCTCGTTTCAGATCAAATTGATGGTCTGGTCGGTCCTGCTCGCCATGATCGACGGCTACGACATCGGCGCTATCGCCTTCGCCGCGCCGCACCTGATCACCGAATGGCATATCCCGCCGAAGGCGCTGGGCTTCGTGCTATCTGCCAGCAACATTGGCGTGCTGTTCGGCTCGCAGATTTTCGGCTGGATCGGCGACCGTTACGGCCGCAAGACCGCGCTCATATTGTCGAACCTGTTGTTCGGCGTGCTGACTTACGCGGCGGCCTATTCGACCGATCTGACGCAGCTCAGCTGGCTGCGCTTCTTCGCCGGGCTCGGCATCGGCGGCGTTATTCCGAACCTCGTTGCCATCAACGCCGAATCGGCGCCGCGCAATCTGCGCGCGACGCTGGCGATTATTGCCGCCGGCCTCGTTCCGCTCGGGGGAGCGATGGCCGGCTTCGTCGGCGCAGGCCTCGTGCCGCAGCACGGCTGGCAAATCTTGTTCGAAATCGGCGGCATCGTGCCGGTGGTGTTGGCGCTGGCAGCGATCTTTGGCCTGCCCGAATCGATCAAATTCATGACGCTGCACGACAGGCAGCGGCCGAAAATCGAAGCATTGATCAAATCGATCCAGCCGGACTTCGTGGTGCCACCCAATGCCCGCTACGTGATCGAAGACGAGCAGCAACTACCGAGTCCGAATCCGATCTATCTGTTCGGGCAGGGTCTTGCCCTGATCACGCCGCTGACCTGGCTGATGTTCGCGCTCAACCTGATGGGCTATTTCTTCCTCATCAGTTGGACGCCGACGCTGATGGGCGCGGCCCATGTCGCGCCGGCGACCGCCGCTTTGGCCGGCGCGGCGCTGCAAGTCGGCGGAACGGTCGGCGCTCTGGTACTGTGCTGGTGGCTGCAGCGGCACCGCTTTTTCGCCATCGCCGTTCTGTTCGTCGTCGCCGTGCCGGTCGTCGCCTCGATTGGTTATGCCGGACTGACCTCGACCACTGCGCTGTTGGTGGCAACGTTCTTTGCCGGCGCGGTGGTCTTGGGCATCCAGTCCGGCATCAATGTCGTCGGCGCCCTGATCTATCCCACCATTCTGCGCGCCAATGGCTCGGGCTGGCAGCTCGGCATCGGCCGGCTCGGCGCCATCGTCGGTCCCTTGGTCGGCGCGCTGTTTGTCGGCCTGCCGGTCGAACACCTTTACGTCTGGTCGGCGCTGCCGTTCGCCGGCGGCGCGGTGGTGACGTTTCTGATCTATGTGCTCAACAAGGCACGGCTCGCCGCACGTCCAGACTTGGCCAAGGCGCAATAACCAGCCGCGCATGAAAGCGGCTTGTTCGAGCGCTTCAACCGACGATGACGAGGATAATGCCGGCGACCGTCGCAGCGACGCCGCCCAATAGCGCCGCACGAATCGGTTCGTGCTTGAGGAAAACAAAGCTGAAGAACAGAGTGACCAGTGGATAGCTCGCGATCAACGGCGACACCAGTGTTACCGGCCCGCGGTTGAGGGCGGCATAGGTCAAAAGGACGGCCGAGCCGTTGCAAACGCCGAGCGCGGCAAACCACAACGCGCCGCGGAGGTTCACCCGCCGCGTCACTCCGGGATTGTGCAGGAATGCGGCACCGATAAGCACGGCCGACGATACCGTGTAGCCGAGCACCAGCGCCGCCAGCGGATCGGGCCAGCGTGTCAGGCCAAGCTTGACGACCGGCTGCACCCCGCCGCGAACGGCCGCCGCGGCCAGAGGCAACAGAAACAGCAAAGACTGCGGCCACGGCAACTGGTTCTGTCGCTGGCCCCGATACATCAACATCACGCCAACGACAATTCCGGAAATGCCGAAAATCTGTAGCGGGCGCAGCCGCTCATCGAGCAGAACGAGCGCCAACAGGACGGCGAAGAGCGGCGCCAGCCCGCTCACGGCTCCGGCCACGTTAGGACCCAGGAGGCGATTGGATTCAAAATTCAGCAGTGTGACCGCGGCGGGAAAAAACAAGCCGACGCAGGTGAAGAGAACGACTGCCTCGGCATCAACCTTGCCGAGATTTACCGAAAACGGCGCGACCAGCCAGAACAGCAGCGTTCCCGTCGGTACGCTGAACGCGGCACCAAGCCGCGGCGACATCCACCTTAATCCGAATTGAGCGAGAACGAACGAGACGCCGTACCCGAGCGTCGAGGCGAGCGCCAGAAGGATTGCGGTCGGAGCATCGTCCATGAGAGACCTCCCCGCCGCTGCAACGTGTAGCTGCAGCGACGTGAGAATAGACCCCTTGCAACGAACGGGTCCAGCCGCTCCGCGTCGGACATAAGTCGAATGGCTGGTATGATTTAACCGTTTTCTGCAGTGTAGGCGCCATCACACGGAATGAGCGAGCGATGCACTAATTGACTTCCAAGTCACCCTGCGGAGAGCCGTTTTCGGTCTGGTCTTGGCGATTTTCTCAATTCCTGAGCAACGGACGTTCAAAACGGCTCGTAGCCGCGCAACGCCGGGATCACTTGCTCGCCGAACAGCCGGATCGAGCGCAGCACATCCGCTTCCGGCAGGTCGGAAAAATTGAATTCGCCCATGAATACGTTGAACACGCCGGCTTCGGCGGCCGCGCGGATTTTCGCCGCGACCGTTTCCGGCGAGCCGATGAAGACCAGATCGTTCTTGAACAGATAGTCGCCGTCGAACAGATGCTGCATGATCTCCGAGGCGCCCGGCTCGCCGCGGCCGATGAATATTTTGGCGTGTTCCTTGGCGCGTTCCTCGAACGTCTCGCCCGGCTGCGCGGGTTTGAGGAAGCCCTCATAGGCGCGGCTCGCGCGCAATAGCGCGGTGTCGAGCGCCTTGTCGTCGGTCTCGTCGACATAGACGACCGTGCAATAAGCGATCTGCGGCTTACGCGCATGGCCCGCGGCCTGCCAGTCGCGCAGAAATTTACGGTAGCGGGGCGCCGCATCGACGCGCGGATAGACCAGGAAATAGCCGGGATTGACGGCATTGGTGGCGCAGAATTCGAGCGTCTGCGGATCGCGGCTCATCATCCACAATGGCGGATGCGGACGCTGCATCGGCAGCACCGAAATCTGCGCCGCGTCGGTGTGGAAGTCGTGGCCGTGAAACGAAAACGGCTGCGCCGCGCCGAACGCCGCGCGCAGGTACTCGATAAACTCCAGCGTCGGCGATTTGCGCTGTCCGTAATCCAGGCCGAACGGGCGGAAATAGTCTGGATTGATGCCGGGGACCAACCCGAGCTCCATGCGTCCGCCGAGCATCTGATCGACGATGGCGATCTCTTCGGCAAGACGCAGCGGATGATAGAGCGGCACGATATAACCCATCGGCCCGATGCGCAGGCGCTTGGTGCGCGCGCCGGCGCCGACCGCATAAAGGCTCGGCGACGACATCCAGCTTTCGTCGGGACGGAAATGATGCTCGACGCAGAACGAATAATCGAAGCCGAGCGTATCGGCCGTTTCGAGCTCGCGCCACAGCTCTTCGTAGCGCTGATGCGGCGTCATGCCGGGCTTGGCCCAGATGTGGGAGAAATGCGCGAATTTCATGCCGCGACTTGTAGAAGTTTGTGTGCCGGCCTGCCAGCCTTACCTGCAAAGGCGGCTGGCTAGCCAACGGAAGCGCGCGAACCGTCGTAAGCCGCCTCTTTCAGCTCACCTTATATGGCCGGGCAATTCCCTTGACGCCCGGGCGAAGCCGAAACAGCGCGCCGGCGAAAGGTTCGGCGCTTCGTTGGGCCGCGTTAAGCCCGTCCGAAGCGCTGGTCACGTACAGCGTCGCCAAATCGTCGTCGCCAAAGGCGCACATTGTGGGCTGGCTTACCGGCAGCATAACTTCGCGCTCAATTCTCCCTTCGGGAGTGTAGCGGCGCAGTCGACTCCCACCGTGTACCGCGCACCAATAGCAGCTTTCGGCGTCGACCGCCGCGCCGTCGGGCAAACCGAGGCTCTTCGGAATGTGCGCGAACAGTTCACCGGGCCCAAGCAATCCGATTTTGCCATCGAACTCGAACACATAGATCGAGCCTTCATAGCTATGCGCCAAGTAAAAGCGCTTGCGGTCCTCGCTCAAGGCCATTCCGTTGTGCAACTCGGCTTCATCTTGTTCCCGCCTCAGGCCCTCGGCGAGGGTGAAACTGTGCAGCGGTGCGCGCTGGTGCGGCAAAGTATCGTGCAGTGGATCGAACATGACACCGACCCAAAAGCGGCCGGCATGATCGCAAAGACCCTCGTTGAAGCGAAACAGCGTTGGGTCGAAAGGCGGCGGCGCCAACAGTTCGAGCGCACCCGTCGTAAAATCGAGACGATGGATTCCATAGCGTAGCGCAACGACAGCCGACTTGCTGTCGATCAGTGCGAATGCGCCGACATCACTGCTCAGCATCCAGCTCTGGCAGCTTCCGAGGCGGGGATCGTAGCGGTAAAACGCTGGCTTCTTGATATCGACCCAGTATAGCGCGTGCTCGACGGCCGACCACGTCGGAGATTCGCCGATGATTGCATGGGCATCGAGCGCGACTTCCACGTCCATCAGAATCTCCTATCCGCTCAGCTTGGTTCAGCGCGGCTTGCGCGGGTCACTCCGCCAATGGAATCTGTTTGCGAAGCAGGTGAAGGTGGTTGTCAGGATCGCGAATGAAGGCGTCGCGATCGGCCGCCCAAACGGTGCGGGTTGCCGCCACGTCATTCGCTTCCATAAGGCCTGCGGGTCGCCCCGTCGGCCTGCGATAGGCCAGCAATTCAAGGTGCGGCGTCGGTCGGCGCGGCATCATCGGCACGACGTCGACGACAACATCCGACAGACCATCGAGCGCCTCCTGACTGGGCCCTTGATTAAGGGTCTGTCCCTGCACTGAAAGACCGCGCGCCTGATAGAAGCGTCTGCTGGCGTCAACGTCGGAGACGCTCACGGCCGAGTGGTCGATGCCGAAAAGCCCGGTGCCCGCCGGGCGAGGTCCGCCCCCCGCAGGAAATTGCAAAATTTCGAGTGGGTGGCCTTCCGGATCGCGGAATTTGACGGCCGTCACTCCTCCGGCTGAAGCGGGAAGCGTCACCGGCCCGGCGCTGGAGATCGGCAGCGCGTCAAGCGTCGTTGCAAGCGCCCAGGCGGCCTCCGCATTATCGGTCAAGAGCGCAAAATGCTGGAAGCACAGATCGGAGCTCGTTGCAGCACTTGGGTAGGCGCGCCCGGGCCGATCGAAACAGTCGAGATCGACGCGCTGGCCGCCAAGCCGAAGCGGCAGGCGCGTGCCGCTGCCTTTGAGGCCGAGCAGCGCGATCTCGTCATCCGGAATGCTCTCCGGCGCTCCGACGGCGAACCCAAGGTGCCGATAGAAAGTCGCGAGCCGCTCGGGCTCGGCCGTGGTCAGCCGAAATGCGAGAATGCTGAAAAGACGCGCGCTCACGGCCGAACGCAACCCCGTACATTGGTGTAGATTGCAAGCAATCGCTGCGACGCGCACATGAAAAGGCGCGAGCGGTTACGGCCGCCGAAAACCAGGTTAGAGACGACGCATGGCGTGCGGATTTTGCCGAGTAGCTCGCCCTGCGGACTGATGCAGTGAACGCCGTCTGCGGCACTTGACCAGATATTACCCTGCTCATCGGCACGAAAGCCGTCGGCGAATCCGGGCTCGACCTTGTAAAAGCGCTCACCGCCCGACAACCGGCCATCGGAGTCGACGTCGAATCGCCGGATGTACTGACGCGGGTGGGAATCGAACTGACGGCCCGATTCGGCGACATAGAGCAAGCGCTCGTCGGGTGAGAAAGCGAGCCCATTAGGCCCGTCGAAATCGTCCGCCGCGACCCTAAGCTCGCCGGCGGCCACGTCGAGCCGGTACAGCGCGGGCGGCAGTTCGGACGACTGCTTGCCGCCTTCATAATCGGTATTGATGCCGTAGGGCGGGTCGCTGAACCAGATTGAACCATCCGACCTGCATATGATGTCGTTTGGAGAATTGAGGCGCTTGCCCCGAAATTCGCTGGCCAGCACCGTGACGGTGCCGTCGAGTTCGGTGCGCGTGATGCAGCGATTCTGGTGCGAACATCCGATCAGGCGGCCTTGCCTGTCGCGAGCATGGCCATTGGCGAATCCCGCCGGGCTGCGAAAGACCGAGATACCGCCGTTCTCGCTCCAGCGCAGGATACGATTGTTTGGCACATCACTCACGTAAAGGCAGTCGTGATCGGCAAACCAGACCGGCCCCTCTAGCCAACGAAAACCGTCTGCCAACGTTTCCAGCGGCGCGTTCGGCAGCACCATGGCCCGAAAACGATTGTCGTGAATTTCGAAGTCGCTCATGCGGAACTACCTGATGTGGCACGGCTCGCGTACGGGAGGCACATGCACTTGCACGGTCATCAGCACCGCAGGTTCGTTACCGATCGTCCCCGAGCGATGACCCTTTTTGCCACCGGTATCGACACAGCCTTGATCCTCGCCAAAAGAGAATTCGCCCGGCCCCTGCTCAATGCGGGTGCCATCCATACTCTCGATAAACCAGCGCCCCGAGAGCACCACGATCCATTGCGGCGCCGGATTTTCATGCCATTCCCCGACCCAGCCGACAGGCTGGACTGTGAATACGACGGTGGAGGGATGCGTGCCCTGCTGGTCATTCCACTGCGGGTCGGCCGGACCGACGCCTTTCAAATCGTAGTTGGTGAGATGACATTGACATTGTCGGCTTACGCCCTTCGCATCGACCCATAGGTGCCAGTAGGGAATAGAAGGCTTCCGTCCGGGATCGCTCATGGATGCTTCTGTGCGGAGGCGTAAGGATGACTTGATGCGAGTGGATGGGCCAGGAACGGCTGCAATCCGGATCCGTCAATTCCAATGACGATCAAGAGGAAGCCCGCGCCCAGCGAAAGATTCTTGAGGAAATCCCAGAAAAGTCCGCGTCCCTTGCTTTCCCCTCGTGCCCAGAAGTCGCCCGGCGCCCAAAAGCGTTTGTACAGCACGGCGGTCGCCGCGCAGTAGCCCGCCATCACCAGCGCCGCGAAACGATCAGCAAATCCGCTGACAACACCGATCGACATAAACACTTCGATGCAAAATCCGCACATGAGAACGAATGTTGCGACTGTGCGCGGCTTGAATACTTCCTGCGCCTGCTTCACCGCGGCGTCGAAATCGAGGACTTTATCGAGCGCGCTGAACGGCAGAAACAGCATGACCAGGCCGTAACGAACGACAAGCGTGACGATCGCGGTGGTACTCATTTCAGGCGCTCGGCGATGCGATCGGCGACGCGTAATGCGTTGGCGATGATTGTGAGGGTCGGATTCACCGCGCCAATCGCGGGAAAGAAGCTCGCATCGGTCAAATAGAGGTTGTCGAGCTCGTGCGCCTTGCAATCGAGATCGAGAACCGAACTTGCCGGATCGGTCCCGAAGCGCGCGGTCCCCGCTTGGTGGGCGGTGCCGCCAAGCGGAATGTCTTTGCCCAGGTACAGAGAGCGATTGAGAAAAACCGCATTATGTCCGACCCGGGACAACACCTCCTTGAGTTTTCGCTGGAGATGGGTAAGCGCCTGCGGATTGGTCGCCACCAAATCAAGGTGAACTTTTCCGTCCTTGTAAAAGACGCGGTTATCGGGATGCGGCAGGTCTTCGGCCTGCAGCCAGAAGTCCATGGAATGGCGCGCCATCTTTTCGAAAGGCATCTCGGGGAGCCATTCAAGCCATTTCGGCAGAGCTTCACCGCGGATCTGGTCGGCATGGCTCGTTGCACACATCTGCACGAGGCCGAGGGGGAAATCCCAATCATCGGCGCCGAAGTAGAAATCGCTGAAGGCGAGAGTTTTTTGGAAAACAGTATCGTTGGCTTCCGGTGAGACGGCCATCAGCACGCTCATATTATGTCGCATGTAGTTGCGCCCGACTTGGCCCGATCCATTGGCAAGCCCGTGCGGATGAGCATCCGTTGCTGATCGCAACAACAACAGCGCCGACGACAGGGCACCGCAAGCGACCACGACGATATCGGCGGAATAGAGCTCTTCGGTGCCGTCGCGGGTAACGTGGACGGCATTGACCGTTCGTCCGGCAGCATCGGTACCGAGTCTCGAGGCATAAGCGCCGGTCAACAGAGTCACATTTGGATATCTCGCGAGCATCGGGTCGATACAGATCACCTGAGCATCCGCCTTCCCGTTGAGCAAGCAGGGGAAGCCATCGAAGAAGCTGCAGCGCATGCAGGTGCTGGTCGGCGTCGGCTTCCCATTGGTTTCGTCGAGCAGAACGCCAAGCGGCAGATGGAATGGATGAAGCCCGATGCCGCGCAAATTATCCGCAAGCTCGGCGATCTTGGGTTCGTGACTGACCGGAGGGTGCGGATAGGGAACGCTTCCCCGCGGCTCCAGCGGGTCCTCGCCGCGCTCGCCATGGACGTGGAAAAGCCGTTCCGCCTCCAGGTAGTAGGGCTCGAAAGCGTCGTAGCCCAACGGCCATGCCGGCGAAATCCCGCCAGCATGCACCACCTCGCCGAAGTCTCGCTCGCGCAGGCGAAAAAGCGCCGCGCCATAGACCTTGGAATTGCCGCCGACATAATAATGCAACGCCGGACTGAATGTGTCGCCGGCCGAATTGGTCCAAGTCTCTTTGGCTTGATAGGCGGCATCGACAAAGACAGTCTGCGAGCTCCAATTCTGCTCGCTACGCGGGAGGTAATCGCCGCGCTCGAGGATCAAAATACGTTTCCCTGATGGCGCCAAGCGGTGCGCCAGCGAGGCGCCGCCGGGCCCGCTCCCAATCACGATGAGATCATAGTGATCAAAAGCCAATGCCGTTCGCTTTCTTAAACACCGCGCATGAGCCAGAAAAATGGATGCCGGCTTTTTGAAAACATCATGCCCCCGCGAGAAATCCTAGATCACGATCCGATTCAACCGGATCGGACCAGCGTCGAGCGGCAGACGCGCCCTCGCCACGACCCAAAGGGGTCACGCATGCTCCTCGTTGCCAACGACCCAACGCCGCCGCAGTTCCATCGCTGCCGGCGTCGGAGGCCACCCAGGAGCGACGGCTGGCACAACAGGAACGGCGCGCGCAGCCACCAAAAGTCGTGCAGCAGCGACCTGCCGCGCAGCCGTACGCGGCCGATCCGCAGAAAAAGAACATCAGTGAAAACGCGAATCTGACGCGAAGCCGCAGGAGCCGGGGCGGCGGATGTGCGGCAACCTAATTGTTTCTAGGGATGCACTGACCCATGCTTGAGCTGTAGACTTGGTCAGCGGCACAGCCGGTCGTCTCGAAGTTTCGAGGAATACACTGGCCCAAGCTCGAACTGTAGACTTCATCTGATTTGCAGTTTTGTGTGTGTGCGGGCGCTGCCACCGGCGCCTCCGGCGTGCTGGCTACTCCATTTCCGCCGACGGCGGTACCGGCTTTTGTCAGTATCCAGGCGTGGCCGGTCAGATTGGCACATTCCGCCAGGTGCGGCTGGTTGTTATTCGGGCCACCGTTGAAAATGTCCAAACACATGTCTGGACCTCGAAACTGCGTCGACATTTTAAACACACCGTCCGCCACTTGCGCGAATCCCCAGAACTGGCCGGTTACATTTTGGTCCGGCTGCAAGCTCGTCAAATTGTTTTGGTCCGCCGTTGAAGACATCGAGCTTCATCCCGTCGCCACGGAATTGGGTACTGAGTTTGTAATAGACGTTTCCCTCATGCCTCCCGTTCATAGCCATCGCGAAAGCTGCATGAATTTCGAGCCGGACTTTCAGAAATATCTAGGCCGCATGCGATCGCGCCAGTTGCGCAGCCGACCGGGCCAAAAGCGCAGATCGAGCAGATTGATCATGAGCACCGGTCGCTGTCGAAACCGCTTCCAATATTCGGACGCGATCGTACCAATCTTCTCACCTGGTTTGAAAGGGGCCTGGACGCCCGAGCGCAGATGCGCCATGACCGGTTCGAAGTCACGAGGGGCTTCTATGCCCGCGCGCAGGCGCGCCATGAACGGTTCGAAGTCACTGATATGCGCCGGAGCATGGCGATTCAGCAGGACTGCCAAATACGCCAGATAATCGGCGAGCACGTCTGCATGACCGTTCACCGCGAAGCGAACTTCGACATCCTTCCAATCGATCTCGCGGCCAAACGCGTCGAGCAGGATCGCCAGATCGACCAGTCGACGCAGATCGACAATCGCACTTTTTGCGAACTGGTGGTGCAGTTGGGCATGCACGATGTGGTGAACGATGCGGTCCGTCGGCGCAAGAACCGAAAATTGCATTCCATTCGCCGACACGGGAGTCGCGCGACGCAGTGCGTCGTTCGCCGGCAGCAGCGCGGCGAACGCTGGAAAAGACAAAGCGCGGTGGAGTTCTACTTGGACGCCGGTGTCCTCATGGAAGAACGGCGAATCGTGACGCGGTTCATGAACCGGCGCTAAGCCATTAGGGCGTTCCGACGCCGTATCGCTCACGAATGGCCGCCTCTCCCTAGGCTGGCCAGGCTGGCAATAACCACATACCGAAAGCGCGTCCCTCGTCTGTTCCATTTTCGCGCCGTCCACGAGCACGTCGATGTCAACCATGAGACGGACGCCTCGCGTCCGGTAAAGTCCTTGTGCAAGATCGGCAGCACCTTTCAGAAGAACCGGCTGCACTCCTGCTCCCCGTAACACTGAGGTAATCTTGCCAATCTGGGTGTGGAGTAAGTCGGACCTCTGCGCAGTGAGCGTCTGGACGGCCGCAAAATAATCGCGCGCATCGGACGGTGCGTCGGCATGATCGACGAGGGCCGGAGCCATCATCGGCGTGACCAAATGCGAGCCGGCCTGCGCGACCACCCCCGGCCAATCGACGCCGGACGGGATGTCAAGCCGCCGACCCGCGAGACTGGCGCGCAATGTCGCGCAGACGAATTGGAACGCGTCCCAGCGGTTCACGGGAGCAAATCCGCGATAAGCCTCTTGGCGGCGGCAAGGTCGCTGTAGACGAGACTGTAGCACGGCATCGACGCGACCCAGCGCAACAAGCGCGAGATGCGCTGCGCCGTCAGGCGGTCGTCGAGATAAATGGGAGCTTCCAGCAATCGCGCGAGCGCGTCGATCGCCGTCAGCCTCGTGAGCGCCGGTGCCGCCCCGGCAACATAGCGCGGAAAGACGACGGCGTGCAGGCGTACCGGCGCATGCGTCCAGGCTGCCGACGGAGGCGCGAGCATTTGATCCCGCAGTTCCGCGTGCGTGATGTCGGTAGCTTCGATGCCACTTGGAGTTGCGATGTCGAAGGCTTCGAAGCTGCGTGGATTCGCCACCAGATCGCGGCTACCGCGCTTGAGATTGATGCTGAGCGGAAACGGCCACACGCGATGATCGCGCCCAGATACACAGGCGTGACTGTCCGACAGATAGTCATAGCCGTCGCACACGAGCGAGGTCACCAGCACGCTCTTGCCGCTGCCGGAGGGCGCGGGCAACAAGATCGCGGTGTCGCCGCGTGCGACGGCGGAGGCATGGAAGATTGCCAGCCAGTCGGCGTTCGGGTAGAGCGCTTCGCGCACAAACTCGTAAATCGCCCCGACCGTCTCGTAGTGCGAGCGCGTGATGCTGTGCGGCACGCCGTCGACACTGACGGCAGCATTCGTGGCAGGTCCGGATACGCGGATCGAGCGATCGACCTTACCGTCTGCGCTTATTCGTCCATGGAAGAGGGGACGCAGGAACGCGATGATTCCGGCTTCTGCCTCGATCGACAGGCGGAGGCCCGCGAGCCTAATCTCGAGCTGAGCGAGCGGTGGTGAGCTTGGATCGATCGGCCGTACGCCGCCATCCTCGGCGTCGGCGACAAAGCCTGCGCCACCTAGCACACCCAAACGCAAGAGTTCGGCAAACAGGGCGGCGACGTCGCTGCGCGCACGCTCAAGAGGCAAGCCATAGCGTCGAGCGAGGTTACTTGCGATCTGGTGGGGAGAGCGCCCTGCTTCGATCTGCGGCCAGATTGCCGTGGTCGCCGCATTGAAAGCCATCAGCCGGGAGGCTGCGCGATCCCACAGCACCAAGCCGCCTTCGAAAGCGAAGGATTTCACGCCCGGTACCGGACGAACGGCCGCGGGCTTCGTCGACGATCTCAACCCTTAACCGCTTATTGCTTTAGCGCGGGTGTTCTTGAGAAGCGCAAGCAGCGCGGGCGGAGTGTAGAGCCCCACCTTGGCGATAGTCTTGAGCGCCTTGCGCCGCTCTTCCACTTGCTTCGGATCGGTCTGGACCGGTCGCGCACGCTTCCGCACAGGTAATTCCATCTTACTCTCATCAGCCCATATTTCACGGTAGTTTTGCCGTATTTCGGCATTCTTGGCAACCCCACGGCGAAACGCTCGGCCTCGACATGCCGGCACAGCCGCCAAGCAAATCGCAGCCAAATTGATCGAATAAATATCGGTTTGCTGCGGTGCGCCGGTCGTGATTGGCACTAAGCGCCATCAAGGCTCCCAACCTGCGCTCGTCGGCGGACGATGCACCACGATGGCGGCCGCCAAGGCGTCCTGTAAGGCGTAGGTCGGGTCGTTGGTCGCGCGGAGGGTCGCTACCGCGCCTCTGAAGACGGTCCCAAGCGTCCCACGTAGCCGGCGTGCCGTTTCTCGCCGGCCGGCCTTCTCCAGCTTTTTGAGGATTGGCAGTATTTCGGCAGGAGTGATTTCAGCGATCGGCCGTTTGATGAGTGCCGACGCTTGATCGAGCAGGAGCCAGCGGACCTTTTTGAGCGCCGCTGCAGCTGCGCCGTTCTCCTGTAGTTCCTTGAGTTGTTCTTCGGCAATGGCGGCGAAGGTATTTTCTGCGGAGAGCGCTGCAGCGATCTTGTCCTGCTTCTTCTGCTGCGACGGATCGATCCCTGCCGCGACAAGTTTGCGAGCGTCGTCGCGTTTTGAGCGATCTGACGCGAGAGGGACTTCGGGAAACGAGCCCAGAGAGATCATTTTCTCTTTGCGCTCGAATTGATAACGGAAGGGCCACAACTTGCTCCCGTTCGGCTTGATCGAGAGATGCAAGCCATTGCCGTCGGAGAGCTTGTAGGGCTTCTCTTTCGGCTTCGCATTTTGCACGGAACGATGTGAGAAGCATCTGGGTAGGTCCTTATGTTGCGAAAGAGCGCTACCCGTGATTCTACCCAGACCTACCCACATTGTCTCAGGTGACCATGTGGAACAGCGAGCGAACGAAAATCCTCTAAGGTGCTGAAATTAATTCACATGGGGAATGAAGAACATCTATGAAACATAGTCGTGGTGCCCGTGGAGGGAATCGAACCCCCATGCCTTGCGGCGCGCGATTTTGAGTCGCGTGCGTCTACCAGTTCCGCCACACGGGCATAAGCCCGCCTCTATATATTCGCGGGGCGGTCCCGTCCATCATCGGCGCACGTCTATCGGATCACCGCACGGCGCGGGATGGGCGCCCGAGCCGGCCTTGTTTCCGCCGTCAGGATCGGCACATTGCGGGCAAGGCGCGCCGTCACCGGCGCGGCTGGAAAGCAGTCAGGACGGTGGCCATGACCGAAACGTCCGCGATGAAGATGACCTCCTCCCGGCGCCAAAGCTGGACCGATCGGCTGCGCAGCGAACCGGCCGTCATGGCGGCCCTCGCCATCTTCGTCATCAGCGCCGCGACGCTGGCCGGCGCCTGGTATTTCCAGCTTGTCGCGGGCTTGCCGCCCTGTCCGCTCTGCCTTGAGGAGCGCATCCCCTACCACGTCATCATCCCGCTCTCGCTCCTGCTTGTCATTGCGGCGGCGGTTCGCGCGCCGCCAAAGCTCGTCACCGTCGGGTTCGTCGCGGTCGCGATCGCGGCCCTGGCT